>JBKOWN010000041.1:0-28462 GCA_046724435.1 Actinomycetota bacterium | reverse complement strand
CGACGCCGTCTACCTCAACGCCCGCGGCGTCTCGTTCGCCGTCTTGACCTCGGGCCCATGGGACGAGGTGGCTCCCTACGTCGAGTTCATGGGGTACACCCAGCCCTGGTACTCGGTGCGGGGCGTGGAGGCGCCGCTCTTCGCAGAAGAGGGACACATCATCTGTTTCCTGCGCGACGGCGACCGCGTGTTCCTCACCTACTCCACGACCGGCCGGGGCAACGAGCCGGCCGACGGGTCCTTGGGGCTGCTCGACATGACGCCCTACGGCCGCCGCGAGGCGTGGGAGGACGACCCCGAGGGCTGGCCCGAGGCCCCTGACGTCGGCGCGCCGGTCGGTGGGCATGGCGCGCCGATCTGCTGGTACTGGCGCACGGACGCCCACGGCGTCGCCACCTGGGGCCCGACCGGCCGGCCCGTGCCGCAGTGGACCCGCCCCGGCGCGACCCCCGTGGAGACCCTCGGCCGCCAGGGCGACCCCCACTGACGCGGGACGACAGACGGCCCTTGGCGGTCAACCACCGGTCAGCCGACTCTCAACAAACTGACGGCCGCGTACGTCTACTTGTTGTCGCCGCGGTCGCGGAGGAACTGCTCGACCTCGGCGGCGAGGTTCTCACCCGAGGGGACGTCGGTCTCGGCCTCGGTGTCGTACCGCTCCTCGAGCTGGCCGACGTAGGAGCGGACGTCGTCGTCCTGTGACACGACCTCGTCGACCCGCGTCTGCCACGCGTCCGAGAGCTCGTCGAGCTCGCCCAGCTCGAACGCGGTGCCGAGGAGATGGCCCAGCCGGTCGAGCAGCGCGCGCGTCGCCAGCGGGTTGGGCGGCGTCGACACGTAGTGCGGGACCGGCGCCCACAACGACGCCGATGCGATGCCGGTGGCGCGGGCCGTGTCGTGCAGGACGCCGACGATGCCGGTCGGCCCCTCGTAGCGCGAGCGCTGCAGGTGCAGGCTCGTCATGAGCTCGGGGTCGGTTGTCGCGCCGGTGACGCGCACCGGTCGGGTGTGGGGGACGTCGGCGAGGAGCGCGCCCAGTGTCACGACCATCTCGCACCCGGTCTCACTGGCGACGCCCAGCACCTCGCGACAGAACGACGGCCAGCGCAAGTTGGGCTCGACGCCGCGCAGCACGACGATGTCGCGCGCGTCGACGGGCACGGCGAAGAACTCGTTGGCCGGCCACGTCAGGTCGCGGGTGACGCCGTCGACCAGCTCTACGGTCGGGCGGGCGGACTGGAAGTCGAAGTGCTCCTCCGGGTCCATCGAGGCGATCTTCGTCGCGCCGACCTGGTGCGTCAGCCACCCGGCTGCCTCTGACGCGGCGCTGGCGGCGTCGTTCCAGCCCTCGAAGCCGGCGACAAGGACAGGACGACGCAACTGCGGGCGTTGCTCCCACGCGAGACTTGCCATCGGGTGAGCTTACGGCTGCGCGCCGACAAGCAGGACTGTCGGATCGCTAGCCGCGCGTGCCCCGCAGCTGGCTGAAGTCGACCGGGTAGCCGCCGTTCTCGACGATCGTCTTGGCCATCGGCTGGATCAGGGAGAACAGCTCGCCGGCCCGGTCGCCGAGGCGGTCGATGACCTCCCGCTCGGCGAGGTCGGTGTTGTGCTCGATCTCGGCGCGGAACGTCCGGCCCGCCACCGTGAGCTGTCCGTCGCCGTCGATCAGGCCGCGATCCTGGAGCCGGGCGCGGGCGGCGTCGACCTCCTCCTCGCTCCAACCCCGGGTGAACACGTAGGCGCCGGGTTGGAGACCCCACGACAGCTCCGTGAGCACCGTGATCTCGCACGAGTCGGTACGCGAGATCCACGCCGCGATGTGGCCGTCGCCGCGGTGCTCGCGCACGAGGTCGGCGGCGCGCCACAGCTGCCCCGTCGGCGTGTCCGGCACCGGCAGCGCCGAGAGGCCCGAGTACAGCATCCGGCCCGACGGATCGATGCCGTCCGTGAGCGAGAAGAGCATGTCGGTCGCCTGCTTGACTTCGGGTCCGGGCTCGCCGAGCAGGCGGTTCAGCTGGTCGGTGGCGCCGTCGCGGCGCGCCTCGAGCAGCTGCTCGGGACCGGCCTTCGACCAGCCTCCGGTCACGGCCTGCTCCACCACACCGGGCTTGAACGCCCCGAACGCTGCGCAGATCACACTCCACGGCGCCATCCCCAGGCACGCGCCCCGACTGCAGAAGTACCCCTCGAAGTAGTTGAGGCCCAGCGCCTCGTAGCGCTGCTGGGCCTCGGGCGCGAAGTACACGCCGGCCGCCAGCGGCTCGACGAGGTTGCGCAGCCGGCGTGCGGTCTCGTGCAGGTCGGAGCCCACGGTTCCCCCTCGCTCTCGGTCGGCCGGTCCGTTCGCCGCCGCGGCTAGCGGCGGACGACCCGGTTCCGCAGCGTACCGATCCCGGCGATCGTGATCTCCACGACGTCGCCATCCTCGAGCCACCGCTGCGGGCTGCGGGCCATGCCCACGCCGCCGGGCGTGCCAGTGAGGATCACGTCCCCCGGCTCGAGCGTGAGCCCTTGCGACAGGTGCGCGACCAGCTGCGGGACGTCGAAGACGAGCTGTTCCGTGTTCGAGCACTGCAGGGCCTCGCCGTTGACCCGCGTCTCGATGTCGAGATGTCCCAGATCGAGCTCGTCCGGAGTGACGAGCGTCGGGCCCAGCGGGCAGAACGTGTCGAACGACTTCGACCACACCCACTGGCCGGTCGTGAACTGGTGGTCCCGAGCGCTCACGTCGTGGGCGCAGGTGACGCCCTCGATTACGTCCATCGCCTCGTCGGCGGGGACGTCGCGGGCGCGATGCCCGATGAGGACGGCGAGCTCGCCCTCGTAGTCGGGCTGCGTGACGTGCGGCGGGATCAGGATGTCGGCGCCGTGGCCGACTACGGATCCGCTCGACTTCACGAACACCACCGGTTCGGTAGGGATCGGCGCTCCCGTCTCGGCGGCGTGGTCGCGGTAGTTCAGCCCGATCGCCCAGACCATGCGCACGTGCTCGACGGGCGGATCGAGGTTCATGTTGTGGGCGAGCGCCGCCGCGTCGTCGGCTTCGACGACCTGACGCTCGCCCGCGTTCCGGATCCACCGCACGTGCTCTCCTGACGCCGTCGCCGCGCCGATCCTAAATCCCCGCGAGCACAAGCTCGGCGGTCTGTCATGCTCGCGGCATGGCTGGTTTCGACGGCGACGTCCTGCGCGCCCGCGGGCTCGTCAAGCAGTACAAGCGCATCCGAGCCGTCGACGGCATCGACCTCACGGTCGGCGCCGGTGAGCGCGTCGCGCTCCTGGGGCCCAACGGCGCCGGCAAGACCACGACGCTGCTCATGCTCCTCGGCGTCGTGACGCCGGACGCGGGCTGGGTGGAGATCACCGGATACCGGCTGCCCCGGCAGCGCAGCGCCGCCGCCGCCCACGTCGGTTTCGCCGCCGGGTACCTGCCCCTCCCCGAGAGGCTGCGCGTCCGCGAGTTCCTGTGTCTGTTCGGGAAGCTCTACGGGCTCCACGACCCGACGCCACAGGTCGAAGCCGGGCTCGCGCGATTCGGCATCGCCCACCTCGGCGACGCGATGGGCAACGAGCTCTCCTCGGGTCAACGGACGCTGGTCGGGATCGTGAAGGCAGCGTTGCACTCGCCCGCGCTCCTCATCCTCGACGAGCCCACCGCGTCCCTCGACCCCGACGTCGCGCTCAAGGTCCGCACCGGGCTGAACCGGCTCTGCGCCGAGGACGGCGCCGCGTTGCTCGTGACCAGCCACAACATGGTCGAGGTGGAGCGGCTCTGCGACCGGGTGGTGTTCATCTCGCAGGGGAAGATCGTCGCCGACGGCCGCCCGGGCGACGTCGCGGCCCGCTTCGGGCGGGACGACCTCGAAGGCGTGTTCCTGCATCTGGCGGAAGAGCGTGAGGAGCGCGTGCCCGAGCAACGGAGAAGGAGGGGAGCGTGAGCTGGCTGCGGGTCCGGGCCGTGGCGCGCCGGCACGCGTACGTGCTGCAACGGTCGCCCCAACGGTGGTTCGACGTGGTCGTCTGGCCGGTCGTCGACGCGTTGCTCTTCGGCGCGATCGGCGTCTACTTCGCGCGCCAATCCGGCGCGGGCGCCAAGGGCGCCGGCTTCCTCCTCGCCGGGATCCTGCTCTTCCATGTGGTGTTCCAGGCCGAGATCAGCCTGGCGACGGGCTTCATGGAGGAGACGTGGTCGCGCAACCTGCTGAACCTGCTCGTGACGCCCTTGCGCGAGGGCGAGTACGCCGCCGGGGTAGTGCTGTTCGGGCTGGCGAAGCTGGCGATGGGCGTGACCGTGGTGGCGTTGGTGGCGCTCGGGCTGTTCGCGTTCAACATCACCGACGTCGGGCTTGCGCTGGTGCCGATCGTCGCATTGCTGCTCGTGGTGGGCTGGTCGGTGGGCATGATCGTGATCGGCCTGATCCTGCGCGTCGGGCAGGGCGCCGAGATCCTCGCCTGGGGGCTGCTCGCGATGCTCATGCCGCTGTCGGGCATCTTCTACCCGGTCAGCGCGCTGCCCGGCCTCCTCCAGCCGATCGGCCGCGTGCTTCCGCTCACGCACATCTTCGCGGCGGCACGGTCTGTCCTCGACGGCCATCCGCTGCCGTGGGACGAGCTCGGCATCGCCGCCATCGGCGCGCTCGTGCTCGCGGTCGCGTCGGTGTGGTTCGTCGTGCGGATGCTGGCGGTGTTCCGCGCCCGCGGCTACATCAGCCGCCACGTCTGACGAGCAAAGCGGACGTCAGAGCGCGGCGAGCGCGGCGAGCGCGGAGCGTCAGCCGCGCAGCGCCGGGATCGAGGACCGGTTGGCCTGCTCGAGCGCCTCGTCGACGAGGCTCTTGACCATCTGGCCCATGTGCTCGAAGCCCTCGCCGAGCGTCTTGCCCATGCGGTACCGGGCCGCGATCCCCTCGACGATGATGGCGAGCTTGTAGAACGCGAAGACGACGTAGAAGTCGAGGTTGTCGACCGGCCGTCCGCTCTCCTTGGCGTACAGCTCGACGATCTCGTCCCTGCTCGCGAAGCCCGCCTGCTCGTCGATCACTTGACCGGTGGCGATGATCTGGGCTTCGGACTGCCCCCAGTAGAGGAGGAAGAGCCCGACGTCGGCGAACGGATCGCCGAGGGTCGACATCTCCCAGTCGAGGACGGCCGCGATGCGGCCTGCGTCCTCGTCGGCCAGCATCGTGTTGTCGAGCCGGTAGTCGCCGTGCACGATCGTGGGTGGTCCCGACTCGGGCAACGCGCGGCGCAGCCGCCGCGCCAGGTCGTCGATCGCGGGGAGGTCGTCGGCCTTGGACCGCTCCCACTGCTGACCCCAGCGCCGCAGCTGTCGCTCCATGAACCCGTCGGGATGGCCGAAGTCGCCCAGCCCGACGGCCTCGTAGTCCACGGCGTGGATGCGGGCGAGCACGTCGACGAGCTCGCGGGAGCACGCCGCGGCCTCGTCGGGCGTGAGCGTCGCCAGGTCTTCGCCGGTGCGGAGAATGCGCCCGTGGACGCGCTCCATCACGTAGAACGGCGCGCCGTTCACATCGTTGTCTTCGCAGAGTGCGTATGTCCGCGGGACCGGGACGTCGGTATCGCCCAGCGCGGTGATGACGCGGTATTCGCGCACCATGTCGTGCGCGGTCGGGAGCACGTGACCGAGCGGCGGGCGCCGGAGCACCCACTCGTGCTCGCTGTCGGTGATGGCGTACGTCAGGTTCGAGCGACCGCCGGCGATGAGCTCCGCGGACAGCGGGCTGTTGTCGGCGCCGGCCACATGGTCGGCGAAGAACCCGCGCAACGCTTCGAGATCGACGCCTTCCGGACCCCCCGTGGCCACGTGGGCAGCCTATGCGTGCGTATCTGAAGGACGCGGAGCGTCTTCGAGATACGCCTCAGGCGACGCGGGGAGCGCGGGGCCGTACCGGACGGCCGGCGCCCTTCGGGTAGCGCGCCACTCTGCCGACGGGCATGTCGACACGGAACCCGGCCGCCGCGCGCTCTTCCTCGGACTCGCCGCCCCAGAAGCCGTACTCCCGGTGGTCGCGCGCCCAGTCGCGGCATTCCCGCACGACGGGGCATGACGTGCACACCGAGCGAGCCTGGCCTTCGCGCAGGACGCGGGCCTCAGGTCGCTCACCCGCGGGAGCGAAGAACAGCTCGCTGCGACCCTGGCAGGCCGCGTCCGCGGTCCACGCCAGGGGCCCGCTGAAGATCAAGTTCGAGATGGTCTCCACGGCCACCAAGGCCGACCTCCGCCGCTGTGCAACTCGAAAAGGAGACTTCGGGGGAGCCGGTGGGGGGCTACCGCTCCCCCGAGTCGTCCTGACACCATCCTGACCGCTGGCCTCGAATCTGTCCAACAGTTAGCATTGATGGAACCCATCATATATTTCGATGGGAACGGTCGGAGCAAAAGGGGCACGGCGATGGAACTTCGACACCTCGACACGCTCCTGGCCATCGCAGACCAGGGGTCGTTCACCGCTGCCGCCGACGCCCTGTCGACGGTCCAGTCGAACGTCTCCGAGCAGGTCCGCCAGCTCGAGGAGGAGCTGGGCGCCGACCTGCTGGTCCGGGGCCGGCGGGGTGCGATGCCGACCGAGTGCGGGGCCGCCGTCCTCGAGCGGGCGCGCCGGATCCGCCGCGAGCTCGAGGCCATGCAGGCCGACTTGTCGATGCTGCAGGGATTGCGAACGGGGCACGCAAGTCTCGGCATCGTCGGGACGGCGAGCCGCTGGGTGATCCCGGCGCTGGTCGCCGACCTGCGGTCCGAGGCTCCGGGCGTGCAGCTCCGCATCAACGAGGGCGCCTCCGAGCGGCTCGCCTCGGAGGTCCTCGCCGGCGAGCTGGGCCAGGCCGTCGTGACCGAGCCGATGACGTCGCCCCGCTTGGCGGTCGAGCACCTCCTCGACGAGGCGCTGGTCGGGCTCGTGCCCGCCGACGCCACCGAGTTCGGGCCGGAGCCGGTTTCGCTCGGTCGCCTCGCCGTGTTGCCCATGATCCTGCCGCCGGTCGGGAACCCGCTGCGCCGCGAGGTCGACGACGCCGCCGCCGCGACCGGGCTGAGCATCGCGGTGCCGGTCGAGGTCGAGGGCATCAGGCTCATCGCCGACATGGTGGCCGCCGGCGGCGGCGCGTCGGTGCTGCCCGAGACCGCGATCCCCCCCGAGCTCACGCGTGTGCGCCGCGTCGCGCTCCGCGACGTTCCGCCGCGCCGCTTGGGGCTGATCACCGCACGCGAGTCGTACTTGTCGTTGGCCGACCGCGCCGTGCGTGACGGCGTGCGCAGGCTCATCACTCGGCATCGGGACGAGCAGGCGGCGGCAGCGGCCGCGGCCGGCGGGGCGAGGTAGCGTCGGCGGTCCGGAGGGAGCGCGTCATGGCCGACGAGCCGCAGCGACCGCCGCGCAGGCGGCCGCCGACTCGCGAGAATCAGATGCGCCTGATCGTGGCGCTCGTCGTCGCGGCCCTGCTCGTGATCTTCGCGGTCCAGAACACGAGAGACGTTCGGGTCTCCTTTCTCTTCTTCCACTGGGACGCGCGGGTCATCTACGTGATCATCGTCTCCGCCCTGCTCGGGATGCTCGTCGCCTACCTGCTCGGACGGCGGCGTCGTCGTGTCCGGCGCGACGAGCGAGACGGCTGACGCGCCTGGACCAGAGAGTCAGCGCGGCTCGAGCAGGATGCGCGTCCCGGCGACGACCCGCTCGCCGAGGGGGCCCTCGCCCACGACGTCGGCTTCGAGACGGTCGATGCCCGGCGGCCGGCCGGGCCGGTCCTCGAGCTTCACCCGTCCCGCTCCCGGCCACGCGAGCTCGATCCAGCCCTCGCCCCCCGCGACCTCGTCGCCCTGCAGCAAGCCGGCGAAGAACCCGAGGGTCGCCGGCAGCGACGGCGTGCTGATCACGACGCGCCGCAACATCCCGGCCCGGTCGCCACGCGGAGGCGGGTCCGGCCACCAGCGGGGGTGGCCGTCGGCGCCGAGCCGTCGCGAGCGATCGATCTGCTCCGCCAGCGTGCCCCAGTCCCCATGGGCCTCGGCGAGCTGCACGACGGTCCCGTGCGCTTCGCGCGGGTGGAGGAACGCTTCCTTCCAGTCGGGGTCGGAGAGGTCGACGTTGACGGGGCGGTAGCCGGCGCTGCGGACGCGTTCGAGAGTCGCGGCGAGATCCTCGACCTTGAACGTGAGGTGGTGCGGGCCGGGGCCGTGCCGGGCGACGAAGCGCTCGAGGAAGTCGTTCCGTTCGACGTCCCAGGGCTCGAGCAGCTCGACGTTCATGCCTTCCGTGGCGTCGCCCAGCCGCAGCTGCATGGGGCGGAACCCGACGCTGTGGCCGCCGAACAGGACCGTCCCGCCGAGCTCGCCGACGAGCACGTCGAGGGCGTCGCGGACGTCGCGCGTCGCCAGAGCTACGTGGTCCAGGTCCATGTGCTGTTCCTTGCTACGTGGTGACCGGAGCGGGTGGGCCCTGGCCGGCGTGGGTGAGCGGGCGGGCGAGCGCGTACCCGATGCCGAAGACGGCGAAGCCCCCGACCGCATCGAGGAAGTAGTGGTTCCCGGTGAGGACGATGGCGGTGACCGTTCCCACGGGGTACAGCGCAAACGCGACTTTGATCCAACGATGACGCGCTCGGGGCACCATGACACATGCGCACCACAGCGCCCACGCGCAATGCACGCTGGGCATCGCCGCGAACTGGTTCGAGATCTTGCTCACCGCTCCCGAGTTGAAGGACCAGAACGTGGGGTACTTCGCCAGCGTGTCGACGAAGCCATAGCTCTCCGGCAGCAGGCGCGGCGGCATGAGCGGCCACAGGATGAAGCCGATGAGCGCGATCCCGGTCGTGATCGCGAGCGTGTTCCGCCAAAGCGGCCAGTCGTCGCTCCATTTGCGAAACAGGTAGATGCCGACGCCGGCCGTCACGACGAAGTGCAACGATCCGTAGAAGTAGTTGCAGGCGACGATGAGCGGCTTGAAATGGAGCGCCCATTCCTGGAGGACCCGCTCCTGGTTGAGGCCGAGGGCACCCTGGATCCGGATGAGCTCCTTGGCGTGGGTGAACGCTTCGGCGGTACTCCCTTCGTTGGCGTTCCGGATCGCCGTGTAGACGAGGTAGAACGCAGCGACGGCGAGGATCTCGAGCCACCAGTAGATGTAGTGGCCGTCGCGGAGCCGGCGTCCGCCCGGCAGTCGAGGGAGCAAGCGGCCTTCGGGCCGCTCCAGGATGCTCACTGCTTGGTCGTGTTGCTGCCCGACCTCGTCGCCGAGCGCACAGCACGCTGGCCCATCGCAAACGCCGGCGCGCCGACCAGGCTCACGATGAGCAGCATCCCGTACCAGAACAGGCCGAGCGCGACGGCACTCGAGGTCGACACGCCGAGCGGGTGCAGGAGGAGCACGAGCAGGCCCTCGCGGACGCCGAACCCGCTCACGGACAGCGGGACCGTCTGTCCCATCGCCACCGCCGGCACGAACGCGATCACGGCCGCGTTCGGGATCGAGATTCCGAGCGCATGTACGGCACAGAAGACGGCGGCGACGACCGAGAGTTGATAGATGAGAGCGGCGCCGAGCACGCCGAGTGCCTCGAGGGGTTGGTGGCGGAGCCGGTCGATGCCGACATGTACCGCTCCGATGAACCGCATCCAGTTCTCTCGGTCGGCGAATCGGCCCGCGATCTTCGGGTGTCCGGCGACGACGAGAATCAGCGCCAGGAGCGCGAGCGTGCCGAACGCGATGGCGAGTGCGATCCACGCGTGGTTGTTGTCGAGCAGCGACGGACGGATCAAGAAGCCGAGGAACACGAGCAGCGGGAGCGCGATGAATCCGGACAGCCGTTCCAAGACGACCGACGCGAACGCGACGGTGCCCGAGCCCGTCGTCGTTGTGCCCCGGCTGACGCGCACCACGTCGCCGCCGATCGTCGATGGGAGCACGTTCCCGACGAACTGACCGGCGAAGTAGTGCTTCGTGAGGGTTCGCAGCGGGACTGCGACGTCGAAGACCTGGAGCACCCGTTGCCATCGCCATGCCGACAGGACGATGCCGAGCGCCGTCAGGATCAGGCCGGCGATCAGGAAGGCGAGGGTCGAGACGGTGCGCCGCTCGGGGAGCAGGTCTTGGGGGTGGATCTTCGTGACCAGCACCGCGAGCAGCGCCGCACTGACGATGATGCGCAGCCATCGGCCCAGGGATTGGCGGCGTGACGGTGCCGCGGTGTCGGTCACGGCCATCGGCGTAGCCTACAAGCGCATCTTGCCTGCCCCGACGGAGGTCGGGGGGGTGGACGCGCCGTTCGGGAGGGGAATCCGCATGCGCGTGACCATGGACGACGGCGTTGCTCTCGAGGTCACCGACACCGGGAGCGGGCCGGGGCTGCTGCTCGTCCACGGGTTCGGCGGGGCGAAGGAGGACTTCGCCGACCACGTCGACGCGCTGGCGGCGCGCCACCGGGTGGTCACCTTCGACCACCGCGGGCACGGCGAGAGCGACGACCCACCCGACGCGGCCGACTACTCGTTCGACCGGATGGCTGCCGACGTGTTGGGCGTCGCCGACGCGATGGGCATCGAAGCGTTTCGGCTGCTCGGGCATTCGATGGGCGGGATGGTGGCGCGGCGGGTCGTGCTAGCGGCGCCCGAACGGATCGATGCGCTCGTCCTGATGGACACGTCGCCGGGGCCGATCCCCGGGCTCGACCCGGAACTGGCCGACCTCGCCGCCGCGATCATGCTCGAGCAGGGCAAGGACGTCCTCAAGCCGTTGCTCGACGAAGCGGGAACTCTCGAGTCGCCCGCGCACCTGCGCGTTCTCGCCGAGCGACCCGAGCTCGTGGAGTACGAGGCACGGAACTGGCAGGCGGTGTCACCCGTGATGTGGGCGACGATGCTCCGGGAGCTCGTGCACCAGCCCGACCAGCTCGCGCTGCTCGCAGGCGTGCATTGCCCCACGCTGGTCATCGTCGGCGAGCAGGACAAGCCGTTCGTCGATGCGTCGCGCGACATGGCTGCGACGATCCCCGGCGCCGAGCTCGTCGTCGTGCACGACGCGGGTCACTCGCCGCAGCTCGAGAACCCGATCGCATGGTTCGACGCGGTGGACGGCTTCCTGCTCGGCATCGAGCGCGCGCCGGCTGCGTGAGCGAGCAGCTCGAGGCCGACGGCGGCCGGCTGGCGGCCGAGACGCTCCGCCGCCACGACGTCGACACGCTCTTCACCTTGTCGGGCGGGCACCTCTTCCCGCTCTACGACGGGTGCGTGAAGACTGGGATCCGGCTCGTCGACACGCGACACGAGCAGACGGCGACGTTTGCGGCGGAGGGGTGGGCCAAGGTGACCCGACGGCCGGGTGTCGCCGCGCTGACGGCGGGCCCGGGCGTGACCAACGGGATCAGCGCTATCACGTCCGCGTTGCTCAACGGGACACCGATGCTCGTGATCGGCGGACGCGCGCCGCAGGCGCGATGGGGCGCCGGGTCGCTGCAGGAGCTCGACCACGTGCCGATCGTCGCGTCCGTCACGAAGACGGCCGAAACCGCGCCGTCGTCCGAACAGATCCCGAGGCTGGTCGACACGGCCCTCCGCGCCGCGCGCACGCCACACCGTGGTCCGGCGTTCGTCGACGTCCCGCTCGACGCCTGGGGTACGGCATCGGCCACCCTTCCTGATCCTCCGCGGCTCACCGAGCTTGCCGGCGCCGCGCCCGACGCCGATGCCATGGCCGCAATCGCCAAGCTGGTTGCCGAAGCCGACCGCCCCGTCCTCATGGTCGGCGCCGACGTCTTCTGGGCGCGAGGCGAGGATGCCCTCCGTACATTCGCGGAGGCCGCCCGGGTTCCCGTGTTCGCCAACGGGCTCGGGCGCGGCCTGCTTCCGGCCGACCACGAGCTCGCGTTCTCCCGGGTGCGGGGCGTGGCCTTCGCCGAGTCCGACCTGGTCGTGGTCGCGGGTGCGCCGCTCGACTTCCGTCTCGGGTTCGGCCGGTTCGGAGATGCCCGCATCGTGCATCTCGCCGACTCCGCCGGCGGTGTCGCGGCCGGCGTGGACCTGGCGGCCGGCGCGGCGGGGAACCTCGCCCTGATGCTCGCCGCCATCGCCGACACGACTGGGGTGCCGTCACCGAGCCGTAAACGGGATGCGTGGGTGGCGCGGCTACGCGAAGAGGAGAACGCGCGTCGCGCTCGCGAAGCAGACGACCTGGCCGCCGACGCGTCGCCGATCCGGCCGGCGCGCGTCTACGGCGAGCTCCTGCGCCGACTGGACCGCGACGCGATCGTCATCGGCGACGGCGGCGATTTCGTGTCGTACGCCGGCAAGTACGTCGACACGTTCCGGCCCGGCGGCTTCCTCGACCCGGGACCGTACGGCTGCCTCGGCACCGGGTGCGGCTACGCGCTCGCCGCCGCTCTCGCGCATCCCGGGCGGCAGGTCGTCGTGATGTGGGGTGACGGCGCGCTCGGGTTTTCGCTCGGCGACCTCGACACGCTCGTGCGATTCGGCGCCGACGTCGTCGGGATCGTCGGCAACAACGGGATCTGGGGGCTCGAGAAGCATCCGATGCAGCTCATCTACGGATACGACGTCGCAGCCGAGCTCCGTCCCGGAACGCTCTACGACGAGGTGATGAGCGCGCTCGGCGGTCACGGCGAGCTCGTCGCCGAGCCGAGCGAGATCGGCCCCGCGCTCGACCGCGCGTTCGCGACACCGGGTCCCTCGCTCGTCAACGTCCTCACCGATCCGGACGACGCGTACCCGCGCTCGAGCAACCTCGCTTGACTACACGGACCTGCTCGTCACGGGCGCGTCCACGAATCCGAACCGGCCGCCGCACGGCCGCCACTTTCCGTTGATCTCTTGCAACCGGATCCGCACGACGTCGGCGTTGGTCACCCTGCTGTTGCCGGAGTTGAGGTCGGCCTTGACCGTCGCGTGGCTGCCGTCGAGGCGCACGTCGAACGGGGTCACGTCGTAGTCGCTCAACGAGAAGACGAGGGCCTCCACCGTGCGTCTGAGCGACTCCGGCGATCCGTCGACCTTCTCCTGCGCGCAGAGCTGGTCGAACGCCGCCCGGTAGTTGCCGCGCGAGATGTCTCGCAAGTAGTCGTTGGCGGCGTCGATCGGTGGCTTGACCTTCTGGATCCAGATTGTCCCGCTCGCGACGGCGAGGCCGAAGATCACGACGACGGAGCCGACGAGCACGTAGATCCAGAGCCGGCGACGGTGTGGCTTCGGAGGCCGGGGGGCCCACGCCGGGGGCGGCGGTGGCGGCGCCGTCCACGGTGCCGAGGGCGGCGGGGGTGTCCCTGCCACCGGTTCAGCCTCCGGCGGCCTTCTCGAGGAAGCGGGCTCGCTCGACGACCACCCGGGTGATCTTCCCCGCCGCGACGAGGCCACGGGCGTCGGTGACGGACACCCGGAACGTCAGGCGCCGCCCCTGCACGGCCTCGAGCACCGCCTCCGCCCTGACGTGACTCCCGACCGCGGTCGGGGCCAGGTGGTCGAGCTGCACGCGATAGCCGACGGTGGTCGTGCCCTCGCCGAGGCGGTCGCCAACGGCAAGGACGGTGGCCGACTCCGCGAGCCCGACGACGCGCCCGGTCGCAAGCACGGGCACGCTGCCGCTCTGGAACGCGGGCGCGGTGTCGTCGTCGGTGACGACCATCTCGACGACTCCCACGAGTCCGGGCTCCAGAGGCACCGGCGTAGGGTAGCGGTGGCGACCGTCGCAAAACCGAACAGGGGAGGCGTCGTGATCGACGAACAGGTTCTCGATCGGACGCTCCATGCTGCGCTGCGCGCCGGCGGTGACTTCGCGGAGGTCTTCGCCGAGGACCGCCGCGCGTCGTCGGCGCGCCTGGACGACGGCAAAGTCGAGGAGCTCACGTCGGGTCGGGATCGGGGTGCCGGCATCCGGGTGGTGCGCGGCGAGACGACCGGGTTCGCGCACACCGCTGACCTGTCGGAGGCGGGTCTACGGGAAGCCGCGGGCGCGGCGGCCGCTGCCGCGCGCGGCGGGGAGGGAACGACCAACGTCGTCGGGCTCGAGCGTCGGCCCGTCACGCCGCCGCACGAGGTGCTCGTGCTCCCGGAGTCGGTGGAAAAGGCGCGGAAGGTGCAGATGCTGGCACGGGCCGACGACGCTGCCCGGGCCGAGGGCGACGCCATCCGGCAGGCCAGCGTCTCGTACGCGGACTCGCGCCGCCGCATCCTCGTAGCGAACTCGGACGGGCTGTTGGCGGAGGACGATCAGGTGCGCACGCGATTCTTCGTGCAGACCGTGGCCGTCGCCGACACCGGCATGCAGACGGGGATGGAAGCGCCGGGCCGCACCGTCGGCTTCGAGCTCTTCGACGACGTCGACCCGGAGGAGGTGGCGCGGACCTCCGCCCGCCGGGCGCTCACGATGCTGCGGGCCCGACCCGCGCCTACGGGCAAGCTGCCGGTCGTGCTGAAGAAGGGCGCGGGTGGCGTCCTGTTCCACGAAGCGTGCGGTCACGGCCTCGAAGCCGACCTCGTCGCCAAGGACGCGTCCGTGTTCCGGGGCCGCGCCGGCGAGCAGGTCGCGTCACCGCTCGTCACGCTGGTCGACGACGGGACGCTCGCTCGCGAATGGGGCGCCTATGCCATCGACGACGAGGGAGCGCCGGCGCGCCACAACGTGCTCATCGAGGGCGGCGTCCTCACCGACTACATGTGGGACTTGATCCGGGCCCGGAAGGAGGGTCGGGAGCAGAGCGGCAACGGCAGGCGCGAGACCTACCAGCACCTCCCGATGGTGCGAATGACCAACACGTACCTCCTCCCGGGCGAGGACGACCCTGACGAGATCGTGCGCCAGACGCCGTACGGCATCTACTGCGCCCAGCTCGGAGGCGGGCAAGTCAACACGGCGACGGGCGACTTCGTCTTCGGGATGACCGAGGCGTACCTCATCGAGAACGGCGAGATCACCGAGCCGGTACGCGCTGCCAACCTCATCGGCAACGGTCCCGAGACCCTCCGCCACGTCGACGCGCTCGGTAACGACTTCGGGACCTGGCCGGGCACGTGCGGGAAGTTCGGTCAGGGCGTGCCCGTCTCCGCCGGGCAACCGACGCTGCGCGTGTCGGAGCTGACCATCGGCGGCACCGCCGGTGAGTGACGCGCCGTCCGGCGAGCTGCTCGACCTCGCCCAGCGGGTTGCCGGCGCGGCCCGGGCCGGCGAGGAGGTCGAGGCGTACGTCGTGCGCTCACGCGAGACCGAGGTGCGCGTCTTCGACGGGGACGTCGAGTCGCTGTCGATGGCGGGGGTCGAGGGCGTCGGCGTGCGCGTCATCAGCGACCACCGGCAGGGCTTCGCCTGGGCCGGGTCTCTCGAGCGGGCGGTCGTCGACGAGACGCTGGACGAGGCGCGCGACAACGCCGCGTTCGGCGAGCCCGACGAGTGGAACGGCCTGGCGGCGCCGTCCGACTTCGAGACGGTGGCACCCGCACCGCTCGACGTGTGGCGCGAGTCGCTCCTCGCAGTGCCGCCGGACGACAAGGTGACATTGGCGATCGAGCTCGAACGGGCGACGCGCGCCGCGAACCCGCGCGTGCGGGGCGTCGAGTCGGCCGGGTACGGCGACACCGCGGTCGAGGCGGCAGTGGCGAGCTCAGTCGGCGTGTCGGCGACGAGCCGGCGCACGATGTGCTCGTGCTCGTCGTTCGCGATCGCCGGCGACACCGACGACACGCAGACCGGCTACGGGTTCTCCGCCGGCCGCGCGTTCGACGACCTCGACGCCGCCGAAGCCGCCGGCACGGCCGCGGAACGCGCGGTGCGGTTGCTCGGCGCGACGAAGCCGCGTACGCAACGGCTGCCTGTCGTGCTCGATCCGCTCGTGACGCGCTCGCTGCTCGCCATCCTCGGGTCCGCGCTGGGCGGCGAATCGGTGCTGAAGAACCGCTCCATGTTCGTCGGGCGCGACGGCGAGCAGGTCGCCGCGCCCGCCGTGACACTGCGCGACGACCCGACCCTGGCTGACGCGCTCGGCGCCGCCAGTCACGACGCCGAGGGCGTCCCGACCCGACCCGTCGACCTCATCGCGGGTGGCGTGCTGCTCGGCTATCTGCAGAACACCTACACCGGCCGCCGGTCCGGCGCGGCCACGACCGGGTCGGCCGTGCGGGGCGGCTTCAAGTCGACGCCCGGCGTCGGAGCGCGCGCCCTGTACCTTGAGCCGGGCCCACTCGGGCCCGACGAGGTCCTCGCGTCCGTGCCGATGGCGCTGTACGTCCAGTCGGTGAGCGGGCTGCACTCGGGCACCAACCCCGTGAGCGGCGACTTCTCCGTGGGCGCCGAAGGGCTCATGGTCCGTGACGGCGCGCTCGCCGAGCCCGTGCGTGAGGTGACGATCGCCTCGACCCTCCAGCGGATCCTGCTCGACGTGGGCCAGATCGGCTCTGATCTGACCTGGCTGCCGGGCGGCGGCGCCGGCATGACGTTGCTCGTGACCGAGATGACGATGAGCGGTGAATAGCTTCCGCCTCAAGCGTGGGCACTGAAACGCGCTCATGGAGCGCGTTTTCGTGACAACGGTCTTCGGGTGAGGGTCAGTCCGAGCGCGTCCCGCGCCGCTCGAGGATCGAGTCGAGCTCGCTGATCGCGGTGAGCGGCTCGTCGCCGAAGTGCACCGCTTCGATGCCGACGGCGCGGGCAGCCTCGACGTTGTCGCGGTTGTCGTCGACGAAGACGCTTGCCGCCGGGGGCACGACGAGGCGTTCGCATGTGAGCAGGTAGATGCGCGGGTCGGGCTTGCGCATGCCGACTTCGCTCGAGTCGACGACGACCTCGAACAGCTCGTCGACCGGGAACGTCGCCCGCCACGCGGAGCCGAACTCCTTCACGTTGTTCGTGAGCAACCCCATCTTCAGCCCGTCGCTCCGGAGGCGCCTGATCCGGTGCACCACTGGCCAGTTGATGCCGAGCGGCATGTCGCGGGTGAAACGCTGGTAGGCGTCGAGGTCGATCTCGCGGCCGAGCACCGCCGGCGCCCGTTCGATGACGCCGGTCATGTACTCGTCGAAGGCGATCTCGCCCACCTCGAGGCGATGCCAGTCGTGCGTGACGGCGGAGGCGGCTTTCGCGGCGCTGCCGTCGACGGGATCGCCGCCGGCGGGGTTCCCCTCCGTGCCGATGTATGCGGTCTCCCCGAAAATCAGTTCGAGGATGGAGCCGGGCGGGTAGCCCATGTCGGTCTCGAAACGGCCGATGCCGCGGAACAGCGGGCTCGAGATGACGCCGCCATAGTCCCAGATCACGGCTTCGACCGGCGCGTCCACGCGTGGAGGTTACCGGCGCGTGTCGCCCGTCAGCCGCTCGACGCCCGGGCGCCGTCCTCGGGCGGGACGAGCGCGAGAGTGACGACCCCGGCTGCGGACGCGAAAGCGAGCTTCGGTGCGTCGTCGTCGGCGACCAGCAGGGTGACCCCTGACCCGCCGCCTTGCCGTCGCCGGCGCGCGTCTCGACCGCGGCGGGCGCGTCATCGGTACCGAGCACGAGCACTCCTCGCGCCGCGACCACCGTCGGCGTGCTCCCGGCGCTCGGGTCGCCGGACTCGAACGTCACGAGCACGTCGACCGAGCTGCCCACCGGTGGGCGCAGCGCGTCTCGCGCCACGATGCGCAGGGCGCGCATACCGGGCGGGATTGCGCCGTCCAGGCCGGTGCGACGGCGTGGCGCGAGGTTGCGGCCGACCACGAACGCGCCCCGCACCACCGGAACGGCCACCACGCGACCTGCGGCGGCGCGCGGTGACACGGCGTCGGACGGGAGTTGCGAACGGTGCACCGTGCGCGACCGGAGATCGCCCCCCTCGATCGTCGAGCCGAGTGGAAGGTCACGAGCCGCGACGGCGACAGGTCGCGGGGCACCGAGCGAGTGGGCCCGCCGGTGCAAGTCGGCGAGGTCGGTCGCGACGAGGACGGCCGTCACGACGGCGACGAGGACCGCGCCGAGCCACAGGAGGACGGCGCGCGGTGAACGGCGAGACATGTTGAATCCCCTTCTCGAGCGGTGACGCGCCGGCGCGCGCCGCGAAGGGGAGGTGAATCGGGGAGACGGTGGGAGAGTCGCCCGCGCGTGGCGAAAGTTACGTCGAGGACGTGTCGCGCTTCGAGCCGGCGCTCTTCGTCGGCTTGGAGTCCGTGGACGGCTTGGCGTCCTTCGACTCCTTCGAGTCCTTCGTCTTCTCGCTCTTCGAGCCCTTGCCGTCGGAGTCGGTGCCCGAGCCGTTGCCGCTCGTGGCGCCGTCCTTGGCCGGCTCCTTGTCGTGGGACCCGCCCCTCTTGCCCCCGGCCCGGCTGTCGGTCCGGTAGAAACCCGATCCCTTGAGGACGATCCCGGCCGGGGCCATCACCTTGGTGACCGACCCGCCGCAGCCCGGGTGCTTCTGCAGGGCGTCGTCGTGAATGGATTGCCAGAGCTCGAACTGCTCACCGCACTTCGCGCACCGGTACTGGTACGTCGGCATCGCCGTCCTCGGCTCCCGTGCCCCGGCGACCGCCGTTGGCACTCTCGGTATTCGACTGCTAATGCTACCGGAGTGCCGGGCGTTTTGCTCCTCCTCCCCGTCGCCTACCTCCTCGGTTCGTTCCCCACGGCCGCGCTCGTCGCTCGGGCCACCGGGCACGACGTCCTGACGGAGGGGTCTCGCAACCCGGGCGCCTCCAACGTGTACCGGCTGGCTGGTTGGAAGGCGGGGCTGATCGTCTTCGTCGGCGACTTCGCCAAGGGCGCGGTGCCGTCCGCGGTGGGGCTCGTCATCGACGGCCATCGGGGCGCCTTCATGCTCGGCTTCGCCGCCGTCGTCGGGCACGTGCTGCCGATCACGTTCCGGTTCCGCGGCGGGCGCGGC
Organism: Actinomycetota bacterium; assembly: GCA_046724435.1. Taxonomy (GTDB): domain Bacteria; phylum Actinomycetota; class Acidimicrobiia; order IMCC26256; family JACDBD01; genus JALZAA01. The sequence continues at coordinate 9,595 of JBKOWN010000041.1, read as the reverse complement.
GTGGCGACCGCGGGCGGGGTGCTCGCGGTCATCTACCCGCTGATCGCGCTCGGGCTCGCGCTCGTGTGGTTCGTGATCGCTCGGGGATTCCGGAAGGCGTCGGTGGCGTCGATCATCATCACCGTCGCCTTCCCCGTGCTTGTCGCCGTGACGGGCAACTCGTGGGGCGACATCATCATCACCTCCGGACTCGCGCTCGTGATCCTCGCCCGTCACGTGCCGAACCTGCGCCGCCTGGTGCGGGGCGAGGAGCCCGGGCTGGGGCGTGACCCGCCGGGCGATAGCGTCTCTTAGTGATGTCCACGGTGCGCAAGGCCGTGATCCCGGCCGCCGGGTTGGGGACCCGCTTCTTGCCGGCGAGCAAGAGCATCCCGAAGGAGATGCTGCCGATCGTCGACCGCCCGACGATCGAATACGTCGTCGAAGAAGCGGTCCGCGCCGGCATCCGCGACATCCTCGTCGTGAGCGGTCGGGGGAAGGGAGCGATCGAGGACCACTTCGACCGCGAGCCCGAGCTCGAGGAGGCGCTCGAGCGGAAGGGCAAGCACGACCTCCTGAAGCAGGTCCAGGCGCTCGCGGACCTCGCCGACCTCCACTTCGTCCGCCAACACGAGCCCCTCGGCCTCGGGCACGCGGTGGCGGTGGCTCGCCCGCACATCGGGAACGAGTCCTTCGCGGTGCTGCTGGGCGACGACGTGATGGTCGACGACGCGGCGCTCCTGCGCAGCATGATCGAGATCCACGACCGGGAGCAGGCGTCTGTGGTCGCGCTGCTCGAGGTCGAGCCGGACGAGATCTCGTCGTACGGGTGCGCAGTGGTCGAGCACATCGACGGGGACGTCTTCCGGTTGCGGTCCGTGCTCGAGAAGCCGAAGCCCGAGGACGCGCCGTCCAACCTCGCGGTGATCGGCCGCTATGTGCTCCGTCCTGGCATCTTCGACGCACTGGATGGCATCGAGCCGGGCGCGGGCGGCGAGCTCCAGCTCACTGATGCCATCGGCGTGCTGCTCGAGGAGGAGATGGTCGTCGGGCGCCGCTTCACACACGGCCGCTACGACGCCGGCATGAAGCACGACTTCCTGCGGGCCAACCTCGAGCTCGCGCTCGACCGGCCCGATCTCGCCGCGGATGTCGAGGCGATGATCGTCGAAGTCGTGCGCCGGCGCGGCCTCGCCTGACCGGTCGCGTGATCCCCCTCGCGGACGTCCAGCGCGAGATCCTCGGCGAGGTGTCGCCGCTCGCGCCGGTCACGGTTCCGGTGCGCGACGCGCTCGGGCTCGTCACGACGCGGGACGTGATCGCCGGCGAGGCGGTGCCGCCCTTCGCCAACACCGCTATGGACGGCTATGCGGTGCGCGCCGCCGACATCGCTGCCGCGGGCCCCGAGGCGCCGGTCCGGCTCACCGTCGCAGGTGAGCTGCCGGCCGGACGGGCGCCGACGCAGCCGGTCGGCGAGGGTGAGGCCGTCCGGATCATGACCGGCGCACCGATGCCCGACGGCGCCGACTCGGTGGTGATGGTCGAGTACACCGAGCGCGACGGCGACGCGGTCCGGGTGTTGCACCCAGCGCGCCCCGGCGATCACGTCCGAGCGGTCGGTGGAGATCTCGCGGCCGGCGATCTCCTGTTCCCAGCCGGCACACCGCTCGGGCCCGCTCACCTCGGCGTCCTGACCAGCGCGAGCTTCGAAGACGTCGAAGTCGTGCCGCGGGCGCGTGTCGGCGTCCTCTCCACCGGCGACGAGCTCATCGAGCGCGGCCCATTGCGGCCGGGGCAGATCCGCGACTCGAACCGCCCGATGCTTCTCGGCCAGGTCGCCGCTGCCGGTGCCGACGCCGCCGATCTCGGGCTGGCGCCGGACGACGAGAGCATCATCACGCGCACGCTCGAGGACGCCCTCGCGAGCTGCGACGCTGTCCTCACGAGCGGGGGCGTCTCGGTGGGCGACTTCGACTACGTGAAGGCGGCGCTGGGGCGTCTCGGGCGGATGCAGTCGTGGCAGGTCGCGATCAAGCCGGCCAAGCCGCTGGCGTTCGGCGTGATCGACGGGACCCCGGTGTTCGGACTGCCCGGCAACCCCGTGTCCTCGCTGGTGAGCTTCGAGCTCTTCGCTCGGCCCGCGTTGCTCCTGATGATGGGGCACGCGGCGCGGTACCGGCCGGAGGTGACGGCGACGGCGGAGCGCGCAATGCCGCGCAAGCCGGACGGCAAGCTGCACCTCGACCGGGTACGTGTGCGCGCCGAGGGCGACGCCTACCTGGCCGCTCGCACCGGCGAGCAGGCCAGCAACGTGCTGTCGGCCACCGCCGCCGCCAACGGCCTTGCCCTCCTGCCCGACGGCGACGGCGTCGCCGAAGGCGGCTCGGTCCGGGTCATGCGCCTCGACTGGCCCGCCGACCACTGATGCCTGCACAGACCGGCACTGTCATGGTCCCTGCACGCATCGGCACCGGACGGCCCTAGCCTGGACGTATGGCAGAGGCCGTGCCGCTCGTCGATCCCTTCGACCGGCGGGTGAAGGACCTGCGCATCTCGATCACGGACCGGTGCAACTTCCGGTGTAAGTACTGCATGCCGGCCGAGGGCATGCAGTGGCTTCCCCGCGAGGAGCTCCTCACGTACGAGGAGCAGGCCCGCATCGCCCGTGTGTGCGTCGAGCGCTTCGGGTTCGAGGCGATCCGGATCACCGGCGGGGAGCCGACCCTGCGCGCCCACCTGCCGCGACTGATCGCGATGCTCGCCCCGCTCGATGTCGATATCGCGCTCACCAGCAACGGGGTGAAGCTGCCCGAGATGGCGCACGACCTCGCCGCCGCCGGCCTCCGGCGCATCAACGTCTCGCTCGACTCGCTTCGCGCCGACACATTCGCCGCGCTCACCCGGCGCGACGACCTGGAGCGTGTCCTCGCCGGCATCGACGCCGCGCTCGACGCCGGCCTCGACCCCGTGAAGGTGAACAGTGTCGTCATCAGGGGCGTGAACGACGACGAGATCGCCGACCTCGCAGCCTACGGGCGCGCCAAGGGCGTCGGCGTTCGCTTCATCGAGTTCATGCCCCTCGACGCCGAAGGCACCTGGTCCATGGATCAGGTTGTCCCCGCCCGGGAGATCCTCGATCGCGTCGACGCCGCGTTCCCGCTCGAGGCGGACATCACACCCGGCGACACCGAGCCCGCCAGCAGGTACCGGTACCTCGACGGCGCGGGCGACGTGGGCGTCATCCCGAGCGTGACCGAGCCGTTCTGCGAGCACTGCGATCGTGTGCGAGTGACCGCCGAGGGCAAGTTCCGCACGTGCCTGTTCGCGCTGGAGGAGTTCGACCTGCGGGGGATCCTGCGGGGCTCGTCCGGCGCGCACGACGACCACGACGACCACGACGTTCAGATCGACGACAGGCTCGCGTCCGAGATCGAGCGAGCGGTCGGCACGAAGTGGGCCGGGCACCGCATCGGACAGGTCAATTTCGTGCGCCCGGCTCGCTCCATGAGCCAGATCGGCGGCTAGCCCTTACACTGCGCTCGCGGCGACGGCGGCTGTGCCGCTCGAGCCTCACGAGCCCGAGCATCCGAGGGCGACAAAGGAGCACTCTTGTCCGCGTCCGAGTTCACGCACCTCGACCCCCTCGGGCGGGCCCGGATGGTCGATGTCTCGTCCAAGGAGGCGACGCACCGCCGCGCCGTCGCCCGCTGTCGGGTGGTCATGGAGCCCGAGACGACCTCGAAGATCGCCGCCGGCGCGATCAGCAAGGGCGACGTGTTCGCCGTCGCCCGCGTCGCCGGCATCCAGGCCGCCAAGCAGACGCCGAACCTCCTCCCGCTGTGCCATCCGCTGCTCGTCGGATCGGTGTTCGTGAACTTCCGGATCGAGGACAGCCACGTCGAGGTCGAGGCGCAGGTCGACACGGTCGACCGCACGGGCGTCGAGATGGAGGCGCTGACGGCGTGCGCGGTCGCCGCGCTCACGATCTACGACATGTGCAAATCGATCGACCGCACGATGACGATCGGCGACCTGACGCTGTGGGAGAAGACCGGCGGTCGCTCCGGGATGTACCGCCGCCCGCGCCCCCTCGACGAGGACGAACTGGGCATCTGAGGCGAAGATCCACCCTTTGCCCGCCGTGCGTTGTTAGCGTCGAGAACACGCGGAAAGCGGCGGAGAACCCTTGGCCATTCCGGTCCTCTTGATCCTTGCGGTGCTGTGGGCGGCCGTACTCGTGCCGCCGGTGCTGCGGTCGCGAAGGGAGAGCCGTGGGGGCGGGGTCGGTGACCTCCATTCCCGCCTCGGGGCGCTGAATCACCGCCGCTCGTCCGCCCGGGTGATGGGAGCCCGGGGCGGCCGGGCCCCGCTGCGGTCGGTCCCAACGCTCCAGGCGTCGCGTTCCCGCGCGATCCCCGGGCGCGCGGCTCGCGGCCGCCGACCCGTTCCCGGCGCCGCTCGCTCCACAGGCGAGATGACCCCGGCCCAGAAGCGGCGGCGCGACGTGCTGCTGATCCTCATCGGCGCCGCGATCATCAGCCTTGGTCTTTCGGTGCTGGTCAACCCGATGTTGTGGATCACCCAGGGAGTTGCCGACGTCCTCCTCGTTGCCTATCTCTTCCTGCTCGTGCTGCAGCAGCGCGGCTCACTGGCGTCCCGGAGGAACGGCGACTTCTGGTCGGGGCCTGCGTCATCGCCCCGACCGGTGGCGCTGGCGCATCCCCGCGTGCCGGCTCGTCCCGAGCTGGCACCGCTCCCGCGAGCAGCGAAGCCGCGCCGGACCGCCGCGGGCTAGCGGCCTGACGGCGGTGGCCAGGTGACGACCGACCGGTCGGGCGAGCTTGCGGCGGCGGGTGACGGCGCTCGCGCCGTCCTCGAAGAGAAGCACCACGCTCGCGAGGTCACGTACAACGCGTCCCGGCGTGCCATTCGGGCCTGTGCGTCGGCGATCCGGGCCGTCCACCGGCGCGAGTTCCTCGTCGCGCGCGAGCTGATCGCGGAGGCCGCCGCGTTCCTCGCCGAGGCCGACGCCGCGCTCGTCGGCCACCCTGACGTTCGCTACTCGGGGAGCCTCCACGACGCCAAGAAGGAGTTCGCCGAGGCGAACCTCACGCTCGCGTTCGTGTCGGGTCAGCCGATCCCGGGGGCCGACGAGCTGCGCGTCGAGACGCCCGCGTACCTGAACGGCATGGCCGAGGCGGCGAGTGAGTTACGCCGCCAGGTGCTCGACTGCCTCCGGCGCGGCGAGCTCGACGAGGCGGAGAACCTGCTCGCTGTGATGGACGACGTGTACTCCGTCCTCATCACGATCGACTATCCGGAGGCGCTCACCGGCGGACTGCGCCGCGCCAGCGACGCGCTCCGCGGGGTGCTCGAGCGCACCCGGGGCGACGTGACGAACGCGCTCGTCATGGCGAGGATGCAAGAAGCGATCGAGGGCGAGTCGCCGACGCGCGACGGGTAACCTGGCTCGTTCCCGGGGGTGTAGCTCAGTCCGGTAGAGCGCTACGTTCGCAACGTAGAAGTCGTGGGTTCAAGTCCCATCACCTCCACCCGAAACCGCACGTCAGTGGCCCTGTGACCCGTGGCGAACACGGCCGGGTGAGTGGCCCCCCGACGTCGGACGCGGGACGGCGTGTCATTTCGGCACCCATGGCGCTTCTCGACGTGCCGAGCACGTCGAGGCGACCGGCGAGCTACAGAACGACACCCCCGAGACCGATTTCCCGCTTCACTTGGGCTGGGTGCGTGAGGGCAAGTTCCCGCTAGGAAAGCTGGTGACCAACCGATATTCCCTGGAACAGGTCGAGGAGGCCCGCGTTGCGCTGGAGGAGGGACAGATTCTCGGCCGTGCCATTATTGAGATCTGAGGGTATGGGCGGATGCATGGCAAGTTCCCGTGACCAACCGATAGGCGCCGCTTGAAGCCTCGGCAAGACTCGCGGTCCGGGAAGGCCCGGTTCTTGAGCGGCCACGCCAAGTCGCACGTGATCGACGCCGAGACCCTGGCGCGGTTGCCGCTCATTGACCCCGGGCGGCCTGTCCGTGCTCATCAGGTTGTAGAAGGCGTTACCGGTGCTTGATCCCGATCCCGCATTCCGCCCGATCCGAACGCATGGCGGTTACCCGCCGCTGGCCGACCTCGGCCTGATCGGCGACGGAGTGACCGCGGCGCTAGTGGGTCTCGACGGCAGCATCCGATGGATGTGCGTTCCCAGTTTCGACTCCGAACCGCTGTTCTGCGCGCTGCTGGATCACACCCGCGGCGGTGAGTACAGCGTGGCACCGGAACGGCTGGTCGAGGCGCGGCAGCGTTACGAGCCGGACACCGGCGTCCTGATCACCGAGTTGCGCAGCGACACTGGGCTCGTACAGCTCACGGATGCGCTGGCGCTGCGCTCCGGGGCCGATCTCACCGACGACGCCGCCGCCGCCCATGGTGAGCTCGTTCGCTCCGCGGTCGTGCTGACCGGAAACATCCGGCTCCGCGTCAATTTGCAGCCGCGGGGCGGAGCGCAGGTCCGCCCCGCGTTCAACGGCTTGGCCGTCGAGTGCCCGCGCCAGCCGACACTGCGGCTGCACCTGCGGTCGAACCGCGCACTCCCCGGACCGCAGAGCACCCACGACCTACAGCAGGGCGACCGCCTCAACCTGGTCCTCTCGTGGGGCCGGATCCATCGACACCACCCGCTCGACGCCGAGGCAAGGCTCGGGGAGACGGCCGACGCGTGGCGGCAGTGGATGACCGGGTTTCACTACGACGGTCCCGAGCCGGCCATGGTCCGGCGGGCCGCGATCACTCTCAAACTCTGCGACCACTGGGCGAACGGTTCTCTCGTCGCCGCGCCGACATCGTCGCTGCCGGCCCCCGTCGGCGGGATACGCAACTGGGATTACCGGTACACGTGGATTCGCGATGCGGCGTTCGCCGTTTTCGCGCTGCGCCGGATCGGGTTCGTCAATGAGGCCGACGCCTTTCTCGGCTGGGTTCTCGACGCCTTCGAGCGGAGTGGGCAGGCGAGGATCATGTATACGCTCGACGGCGATCGGATTCCCGATGAACGGGAAGACGGCGAACTCGAGGGATATCGCCGTTCGGCACCGGTGCGCTGGGGCAACGGCGCGGCCGACCAACGCCAACACGACGTCTATGGCGAGGTGCTCGACTGCGCGCATCAGTGGGTCAAGGCGGGCGGACGGCTCGACCCCGTCTTGTGGGAGGGGCTGAGCGGAATCGTGGATGCCGCCGGCCGGGCGTGGCGGGAAGCGGACCAGGGCATCTGGGAGGTGCGCGGCAGCGGCCGGATATTCACTTACTCCGCCGCGATGTGCCAGGTGGCTCTGGATCGAGCCGCAGCGATAGGCCAGCGGCTCGGCCTCACCGGACCCGTCGCGCGCTGGCGTTCCGAGGCCGCCGACCTTCGGGAGACCATCCTGACGCGGGCGTGGAACGAGGGCGCGAAGACCTTGTCGGAGCATCTCGACGGTGGCGACAGCCTGGATGCGAGCCTGTTGGCGCTCCCGCTGCGCGGCGTCATACCGGCCGACCATCCGAAGATGATCGCGACGACCGCGGCGATCGCGGACCGCCTTTCGGCCGGCGACGGCCTGCTCTACCGCTATCGGCACGATGAGTCGCCGGACGGGCTTGCCGGCGACGAGGGAGCGTTTTTGCTGTGCAGCTTCTGGCTCGTCGACAACCTGGTCCACCAGGGGCGGCTGGAGGAGGCAGAGCAGCTATACGTGTCGCTGTGTGCCAGGGCGAGCCCGCTCGGGCTGTTGTCGGAACAGATCGAACCATCGAGCGGCGAACTCACAGGAAACTTCCCCCAAGCATTCAGCCACATCGGAGTGATCGCCAGCGGTGTGACTCTGGCCAGGGCGACGGGCACCGCGGGATGATCGAGCGCCTCGTTCTCCTCGGGGCAACCGGCGACCTGACGGCGCGTTATCTCCTGCCGGGGCTCGCGGCGCTTCGAAGCGGCGGACATATCAACGACGGATTCCGGCTCATAGGGGTGGGCCGAGAGGATTGGCGTGACGGCGAGTTTCGGAGTTGGGCGAGCGTCCAGCTCGACCAGCACGCGCCGCAGCTTTCCGCCGCAGCCCGACAAGCTGTCGTGTCGGCGTCCGAGTACTACCGGGCAGACGTCACCGATTCGGCCGCTTTGACCGCGGTCATCTCCGGTGCCGAGCCGGTCGCCGCCTACCTCGCCCTCCCCCCGTCCGTTTTCGGCGCCACCGTTTCGGCGCTGCACGGGTCGGGCTTGGCGCAAGGGAGCTCGATCGTGCTGGAGAAGCCGTTCGGTGAGAATCTCGCGGAAGCGACGGAGCTGAACGCGCTTCTCTCTCGGGTGATCCCGGAAGAGGCGGTGTTCCGTGTCGACCACTTCCTGGCCATGACAACCGTGCAGAACGTCCTCGGCACCAGGCTGGCCAACCGCGCTCTCGAACCGATATGGAACGGCGCGCACATTGCGGAGATCGACATCGTCTGGGACGAGACGCTCGCGCTGAAGGGTAGGGCCGGATATTACGACGGCGTAGGCGCGCTCAAGGACATGCTACAGAACCACCTGCTGCAATTGCTCTGCCTGGTGGCGATGGAACCGCCGATCAGCCTCGACGCCCGCGACCTGCGTGACCGCAAGGTGGATGTGCTGCGCTCGATCCGCCCACTGAGCGATGACGACGTCCTTCGCCACACGCGTCGAGCCCGCTACACGAGCGGGCTGATCGACGGCGTCTCCATTCCTGCCTATGTGGACGAGGACGGCGTCGATCCGGCCCACCGCACCGAGACGTTCGCCGAAATAGAACTTCAGGTGGACAACTGGCGCTGGCACGGGACGATGTTCCGACTCCGTACCGGCAAGGCGCTCGGCCGGAACCGGAAGGAAGTAGCAGTGCATTTCCGCCCTGCGCCGCACCTGCCACGTGGCCTCCACGGCGACCCACAACCCAATGTGCTGCGGTTCGGGCTCGAGCCGGAGAGCGTCGTCGTCGAGATGTCTGCCGTGGGTCCCCGCGCACATACGCTCGTCCCGCTGATCCTCACCGCCGAACTCGAAGCGGCCGAACTTCCCGCCTACGGTCGACTGTTGTTAGACGTGCTTCACCGCGACCCTGCCCTGTCGATTCGCGGTGACGAAGCGGAGGAGTCCTGGCGCGTCGTCACTCCGGTGCTTGCCGCGTGGGCGAACGACCTCGTTCCCCTTCAGGAGTACGTCGCCGGCTCGGACGGCCCGCCGCGAGCACCCCTCCCACCAGCTATTTCAGGGGCATGTAACTAACAGCACAGAGAGGACCACGCGGATGGCGACTGAACAGACACCGGCTCCGATCGACCGAAAGCGGCTTCGAAGCCAGCGCCTCCGTGAGGTCAACTTTCAGGGGGACGCGCTTCGGCTGGGCATGAACTGGACCGAGGATGACCTTGGGAAGCCGCAGGTTCTTGTGGAGAGCGCGTACGGGATGGGTCACCCCGGTACGTTTCACTTCCGCGGCCTGATCGACGAGGTCTCGAACGGCGTGTTCGAAGCGGGCGGCAAGCCGGCTGAGTTCGCGGTCTCCGACATCTGCGACGGCGTTGTCCAAGCGACCGACGGAATGAGCT
>JBKOWN010000134.1:0-17188 GCA_046724435.1 Actinomycetota bacterium | reverse complement strand
GCTCACGCCTCCCCGTGGATGCAGAACCTCGCGATCGACATCGACCTCGAAGCGAAGAAAAAACACCGCTGGCCAGCCGGTTCGCAGTGGGCGCTGAGGGACTCGAACCCCCGTCCTCCGTCTTGTAAGAGCGCACGAGGCATTTCGGAAGGTGCTGGTCAACTGGTCGAAACGCTCGCTGACCTGGGAGAGCGCGTATCCGTGGAGACCGTGCGGTACCCGTGTGTCGCGGTTTGTCACGGATTTGGGACGGACTTGACGGCTCTCGAAGTCCCACCAGGCTCGTCTTGCGCCCAGCTGAGGAGAGGTAACCGCGCTTCCAATGTGAACGCCACGCGACCGGGGCGAAGCTTCGGCAGCCGAACGATCGCATGGCCGGCCGGTGTAGGAACGAACCTAACATCAGCCCTGTGCCACCGGATGCTTCTGACACGCGGCAGAAGCTTCTGGATGCCGCTGCGCGTGCGTTCGCGGAGGACGGGGTCTTCAACGCGTCGCTGATCGAGATCACGCGCCAGGCCGGTCAGCGAAACCGGGGCGCGCTGCACTACCACTTCGGGTCGCGCGATGGCGTGCTCTGCGCCGTGATCGACCGTCACGCGGCGCTTCTCGCGCGGCGTGAAGGCGAGCTGCTCGAGATCGCGTCCCAGGAGTCGGACGACGACGTCGCCGCAGTGATTGAAGCCATCGTGCGCCCGGCGGCGGAGCTGGCGGAGAGCGGGTGGAGGGGGCGGTGTTGCTTGTTGATCATCGCGGAGCTGGCGGGTGAAGACCCTGCCCAGTACAGCGACGAGCTCCAGGCCGTGCTCGCCCGAACGGGGGGTAACGAGGTGTACGCGCTCCTCGCGACCCGCATGGCGGCCGTCAGCCAGGACGTCCGCATCGAGCGCTTCGCGCTCATCACCACCTTCATCCTGCGGGCGGTGGCGGATCGGGCCCGCTTGCTCGGCCGGCGCGGCCGCAAGGGCCGCCCCCAGCTGGAGTACGAGCCGTTTGTGCAGAACCTCGTGGCGATGGCGGCCGCCGCAATGTCGGCACCGGGAGAACGCTTGACGTAAGTAGAGGTACTTATTACGGTCGCCCCTGTCAGCGTCCTGTCACGCATCCCGGGGGCGTGCCGTGAAGGCAGTTCGAGTCGTGCGGCATGGCGCGCCCACGGAGGCGCTCGAGGTCCAGGACATCCCGGTTCCCGACGCCGGGCCGGGCGAGGTGCGCATCGCCGTCTCGGCCGCGTCGCTGAACTTCGGGGACATCGCCCGCTGCCGGGGAACGCTCGCGAGCGTGCAGGGGCAGGTGCCGTTCACGTTGGGCATGGACGTGTGCGGTGTGGTGGACGCGGCCGGCGCCGGCGCGGAGGAGTGGCTCGGGCGGCGGGTGGTCGCGATGACCAATCAGTCGTTCGGTGGCGTCGCCGAGGCCGCCCTCTCTTCGCTGACGAGCGTGTTCGACGCGCCACCCGAGCTCGACGACACCGAAGCGGCCGCGTTCACGTTGCCGTTCCATACGGGCTACCTCGCGCTGCACCGGAGGGCACGCTTGACCGCCGGCGAGACCCTGCTCGTCGTCGGCGGAGCGAGCGCGGTCGGCACCGCGATGATCCAACTTGGTACGGCGGCCGATGCCCGGGTGATCGCGATCGCGGGCGGACCCGAGAAGGCTCGATTGTGCGAAGAGCTCGGTGCGGCCGCGATCGACCACACGGCGGACGACATCTTCGATCGTGTGATGGCCCTCACTCAGGGACGCGGGGCCGAGGTCGTCGTCGACCTCATCGGCGGTGAGCAGACCGAGACGATCTGGACGTGCGTCGCCCGTGAGGGCCGATACCTGCCGGTCGGTTACAACAACGATCCCGCGTCCGGGGCGACCGGGCGTCCCCTGCGCAAAGTATCGATGGGCAACTTCTCGGTGCTCGGCGTGATGCTCGGCTACGCCGACATGCCGGTCGAGTTCCGAAGGTTCGGTGTCAATACCTTCCCGCCGGAGGTCGGTCGCGAGGTACATGGTGCGCTGCTCGAGCTCGTCGCGGCGGGTGCGATCCGGCCGGTCATCGGACGGCGAATCTCGATGCACGAAGTGGCCGGAGCGCTCCACGACCACGAGCAGCGCCGAACGTCGGGCCGTACCGTCGTCGACGTGTCTCGCGGCTAGCGGCGGCCGGACCGATGCCCGAGCTGCTTCCCGACGCCGTCGTCGCCGAGGCGTGCGAGAGGACGGGCCTCGACGACTTCGGTCCCGGTGACTTCCGCGATGGGCTCGCGGTCCTGTGCGAGTCGATCGACGACGAAGCGCGGTTGAACGAGCTCGGCGAGGTGGCGGTCCGAGAAACGGTGGTGAACAGCCTCGCGAACCGGCTGCGGGTCTTCGATTGGATCCGCCGCCATCCCGAGGTTGCTCGCGAGCGCATCGAGGCGCCCATCGTCGTGATCGGCATGTTCCGAGCCGGGACGACCTTCCTGAGCCAGCTCCTCGATCAGGATCCCCACAACCGTGCGCTGCTCCGGTGGGAAGCGGGCGACAGCGCTCCCCCGCCGTCACCCGCGAACTATCGATCCGGGCCCCGCGTCGACGCCGTCCGTCTGAGCAACGACATGCTCGAGGAGCTCAATCCGCGCATGAAGGCGATCCACCACGAAGACGCCGCGGGCGCGACCGAGTGCATCGCGGTGATGAGCCAGGACTTCAAGAGCCTGTCGTGGGAGGCGATCACCAACGTGCCGGCCTACAGCCGGTGGCTGCTCGCCACCGATAATCGCTCTGCGTACGAGTACCACCGCTCGACTCTGCAGGTCCTACAGAGCGGCGGCGTTCGGGGCCAGTGGACGCTCAAGAGCCCGCATCATGCGATCGCCCTCGATGCGTTGACCGCCGTGTACCCGGACGCGTGCCTCGTGCTCCTCCATCGCGACCCGGTTGTGCTCTGCGCGTCCGTGTGCAGCCTGATCAGCACACTCTCGGGCACGTTCAGCGACGCGGATCACACGAACTACGTTGCCGAGCACTGGACCGCGTTGCTTGAGGAGTCGGTGAGGCGGATCGAGGCGTTCCGAGCCGCACATCCGGAACACCCGATCGTCGACGTGCAATACGCCGACCTCGTGCACGATCCGCTCCGGACGGTTGAGGATCTCTACGCCGCGTCCGGCGAGGAGCTCGATGCAGGCGCGCGTGACGCGATGGCTGCGTACGTGACCGCCCACCCGAAGACCGAGTTCGGCACCCACGGATACGACCCGGCGGAGTTCGGGCTTGACGCCGGCGAACTGGCGGAGCGCTTCGCCGGGTACGTCGACCGCTACGACGTAGCGGTCGAATCGCGGCTGAAGTGAAGGCCTGGCGCGTACATACGTTTGGTGAGCCTCGCGACGTGCTCCAGCTCGAGGAAGTGCTCGAGCCGACGGGCGCCGATCTCGAGGGCATGACCATGGGTCTCGGCGGCTGGGAGCCGATGTCCGCGGGGCGGGAGCCGTTCACCGATTGGGTCGTGCTCACCATGTCGCACGCCGCCCTGGCGCTGCCTGACGTCACGACCGCGCGCGGCACCTACCCGGTCCCCGTCCCACGCCCCTACATCGTCGGACAGGAGGGCGTGGGGACGGTCGTCGACGCCGCGCCCGGCCGGCGCAACATGCTTGGAAAGCGCGTCGCCGCCGTGTGCATCCAGCCGTGGGGAAGCCTGGCCCCTGTGTCGGTCGGGGTGTCGACCATCTTCGAGGTGCCTGACGGCATGAGTGATGTGGATGCAGCCGGGTTCCTCATCCCCGGCCACACCGCGTACCACGCGGCGATCCGGCGAGGCGGGGTCACAGCCGGCGAGACCGTCGTCGTGTTGGGCGCCGGCGGCGGCGTCGGGTCGGCCATGGTGCAACTCTCGATCGCTCACGGGGCTCGCGTCATCGCCGTGGTCGGCGGCGCAGAGAAGGTGGCCTTTTGCGAATCGCTGGGTGCCGAGGTAGTCGACCATGAGTCCGTCGATGTGGTCGAAGGCGTGCGGGCGCTCACCGACGCGCAGGGCGTCGACGTGGTCCTCGACCCCGTGCAGGGCGAGGTTGCGGGCCGCATCCGGGCCGTGCTCCGGCCCGACGGCCGCCACGTCTTGTGTGGCCACGCTGGCGGACTCCAAGGCCACGAGCCCGACTTCTATCTGTACAACCACACCCTCGTCGGGGCGACGCTCGGCAGCTACCCCCGAGACGAGATGCGACGCCTTACCGAGGAGACCCATGCCGCCCTCGTCGGCCTCGTCGCCGACGGCCGCTACCGATCGGCAGTCACTCGCTGTGTCGCCTTCGATCAGGTTCCCGACGCCCTCAACGATCTGGCGGCACGGCGCACGATGGGGCGGGTCGTCGTCGACGTGCGTAACTGATCAGCCGCCGTCGAGCACGATGAGCTCGCCGTTGAGGTAGGACGACGCGTCGCTCGCGAGGTAGAGCGCCGTCCCCACGATCTCGTCGGGAGAGGCGATCCGACCGAGAGCGACACTGGCGGCCATCTCCGCCTGCATCTCCTCGGACGGCAATGATGCGTGGAGGCTCTCGGTGTGGAACGTTCCGCAGACGATCGCGTTGACCCGGATTCCGCGCGCTCCAAGCTCGTTAGCGGCCGCCTTGGTGAGCGCGTTCAATCCTGCCTTTGCTGCCGCGTACACCACCGTGAACGACGTGGGGTACAAGGACGCCTTCGAGCTGATGTTGATGACCGCACCGCCCGGCGACATGTGCTCGGCAGCCAGCGCGGTGAGCCGTAACGGTCCCTTGAGGTTCACCGCGATGGTCTTGTCGAACAGGTCGGTGGTGACATCGAGGAGGGACGGCGGGACCGGCGCGATGCCGGCGTTGTTCACGAGCACGTCAATTCGGCCGAACTCCGCGACGGTGACGTCGACGAGGGTCGCGCACTGATCCCACTCGCCGACGTGGCACTCGAGCGCCAACGCCCGCGGACCCATCGCGCGGACCTCGTCGGCCACCTCCTCGCACAAGTTGCGCTTGCGGCTGGCCACGACCACGTCGGCCCCTGCTTCCGCGAACCCCAGCGCCATGGCGCGACCGAGGCCCTTGCTGCCCCCGGTGACGACCACGACCTTGCCGGACGCGTCGAGGCTCGGAATGGTCACCGACGGCTCCGCCTGCGGTTCGGCGCTGACGACGTTCCGCCGGCGGATGGCGCGTCGCCGGCGATTCCTTCGATCACGTAGCGGATGTGGAGATCGAACAGCGTGTCGGATTCGGACGCGTCCACGCCTCGCGGGTCGCCGCCGGGTCGTCTCCCCCGCCGGCTGCGTCCCCGGAGCTGCACACCGCTCTCGACGGCGGCGAACCCGACCGTCGCCCAGGTCAGGAGCCGGCATGCCTGCACGGCGGCATCGGCCGCGAACCCGCCGTCGCGCATGACCGCGATGAGCGGTCGCGACGCCTCGACGTAGGCGTCACGACCCGGCCAGAGGACGAGTCGACTGTCCCGTGCCCCGCGCAGGCGCGCACGGAGCTCCCGGGCCCACCGCATCGCGTACTCGTCCCACGGCTCCTCCGCGTTACCGGGCGGGGCCAGGTCAGCAAGCAGGCGGTCGGCGATCGCGTCGAGGAGTGCACCCTTGTTACCGATACGGCTGTAGAGCGGTACGGGCGACACGCCGAGGCGCGACGAAACACTGCGCATGCTCACGGCGTCCAGGCCCGACTCCTGGAGAATCTCCACCGCCGCGGTAATGATCTCGTCGGCGTCCAGATCGAAGTCGGGTTGCTTGGTCACAGGGTCACGGCACCATCACAAGCTTGCCGACCACGCTGCGGTCGGCCATCTGTTGCAGGGCTTTGGGCAGATCGTCGAAGGGAACCTCCGCCGTCACCGCGTTCCGTAGTCGACCGTCAGCCACGAGCTCAGAGAGATCGGCGTGGATGTCGTCGAGCTGCGCGCGTGTGTAGCCGCCGGCGAAAACGCCGACGACGGAAGTGTTCGTGACCACCAGGTTGTGCGTCGCCACGTTCGGCCACGCGCCGCTCGCGAACCCGACCGCCAGGAGTCGCCCGTAGCGGGCCATGGCGCCGGCGGCGTCCTGTGCGAGCGCACCGCCGACGGGGTCATAGATCAGGTCGACTCCGTGTCCGCCGGTCATCTCTCGGAGAGCAGGTTCGACCGAGCCTTCGCGGTGATCGAGGGTCGCCTCGGCTCCCAGCGACCGACAGAACGCCGCCCGCTCCTCGTTGCTCACGACGGCGATGACCCGGGCGCCGAGGGCGCGTCCGAGCTGGACGGCAGCGATGCCGCTTCCACCCGCCGCTCCGAGGACGGCCAGCCAGTCGCCGGCTACGAGGCCGCCGCGAAGGACGAGCCCGATCCAACCGGTGAGGTGCGGAATCCAGAACCCGGCCGCTTGTCCGTCGGTGAGGCCTTCGGGGACCGCGAACGTGGAGTCCGCCGACACAAGGCACTCTTCGGCGAACGAGCCGCTGCCGTGGGTGAACGCGGTCACGCACATGATCCGCGAGCCGATCGGGAGGTCGACTCCTTCGCCGACACGCGTGATCGTGCCCGTGGCTTCCTGGCCCGACGTGAACGGCAACGGAGGCGTGAGCGGGTACGTGCCGCGGCACATGAACACGTCGGGTAAACCGATTCCTGCTGCTGTCACACGGATGCGGACCTGGCCTGGCCCCGGTTGGGGAGGGTCGAGCTCGACCTCGTGCAAGACATCGATCGGCTCCCCGGCGCGCTGCACCTGCCAGGCGCGCATCACGCGTGCTCGCCGAGCGAGGTCCAATGCATCACGTCGCCGCTCCGTGATCGATGAGGGTGCTCGCGTTGTCGAGCAGGAGATCGACGTGCGCGCCGAAGAACTCGTGGATTGGCTTGTTGGAGTGCCCTCGGAGGAACTTCGCGTAGCTGCCCTCGAGAACGATCGCCAGCTTCCAGCGCGCAAACACGTCGTACCAACGGATCGTGGCCGTCGACCGACCCGATCGGATGGCGTAGCGCTCGACGAGGCTGGCGCGATCGGGGAGGTGGGCCACATCGAACTTCGGCTCCTTTGACATTCCAAGCGGGATGGTGCCCTCGGGCCCGGGAAGGAAGACGAGCGCCCACGCCAGATCAACGAGCGGATCGCCGATCGTTGCCATCTCCCAGTCGACGACGGCGAGGAGCCGCGGGGGCGCTTCGAGGGCGAACAGCACGTTGTCGAGCTTGTAGTCGCCGTGGCACAGCGTGCTGGGTTGATCGGCAGGTCGCTGCTCTTCGAGCCACTCGGAGATCCGGTGGGCGGCGGGCAGGTCGCGCCCTCCATAGGAGTCGAGCTGGGTGAGCCAGCGCGTGCGCTGCCGCGACAGGTAGTTGCCGGGGTGCGCCATGTCTCCCAGACCGCACGATCCCCAGTGGACGGCGTGGATGGCCACGAGCGCGTCGATGAGCTCCTCGAGCGCCCTCCCGTGCGACTCCGGCGCGGCCGCCCAAGGGTCGGGCACGGCTTGGAGGACGGGCCGTCCGTCGATGCGTTGCATCACATAGAAGGGTGACCCGAACACCTCGGGGTCGTCGCAGGCGACAACGGGCCGTGCGATGGCGACGGATTCTTCCTTGATCGCGTCCAGGATGCGGAACTCGCGGAGGACGTCGTGGGCGGTGGCTGAACTCGCGTGGCGGGGCGCGCGCCGCAACACCCAGTGCTCCGGGCCGCGGTCGATGGCGAACACCTCGCACGACCCGCCCCCGACCATGGGCGTCACCTTGATCGCGACGTGGTCGCCGAGCGCATCGTCGAGGTAAGACTGCAGGGCGGCGTTCACGCGATGCCTACGCGCGTGCGCAGCTCGCCCCACTTCGCCTCGGCGGCCGGACGGCGGCTGGGCAGATGCTCGGTCGGCCATCCGTCGACTGGCGAATAGCCCTTCAGCAGGGTGCGAGCCAGCACCGACTTGTGCAGCTCGTCCGGGCCGTCTCCGATGGGGCCGAACCGCGTTGTCCGGTACCACGACTCGACCGGAAGATCGCTCGAGTACCCGAGCGCCCCGCACACCTGGATCGTCCGGTCGAGCGCGGCCAGGACGACCTGGGAGACGTGTGCCTTGATCATCCCCAGTTCGGCTCGGACTGCGGCCGCGCCGTACCTGTCCATCTTCCACGCGGTCTGGAAGGTGAGGAGTCGGGCGGACTGGATCTCCATGTGCGAGAGGGCGACGTAGTCCTGGACCATCTGGTGCTCGGCGAGCAGCTTTCCGTGTGAGCGTCGGGACACGGCTCGTTCGCACATGATGTCGAGTGACCGTTGCGCTTGGCCGAGCCATCGCATCGCGTGGTGGATGCGGCCCCCGCCGAGCCGTTGCTGGGCGAGGACGAACCCTTCGCCTGGTTGCCCGATCAGGTGGTCGGACGGCACGCGGCAGTTGCGGAACACGATCTCGGCGTGGTTCCCCGGGCGGCCGTACTCGACGTCGGGATGGGCCATCGTCCCGATGTCGCGCACGATCTCCATGCCGGGTGTGCCGGTCGGGACGACGAAGACCGACGCATGCCGGTGCGGGCGGCTCTCGGGATTGGTCTCGGCGAAAACCATCACGATGTCGGCAACCGACGCGTTCGTGATGAACCACTTCCGGCCTTGGATCACCCACTCGTCGTCGTCCTTCGTGGCCGTCGTGCCGATGACGGTCGGGTCGGCTCCGGCGAAGAACGGCTCCGTAAGAGCGAACGCGCTCGAGATGTCCCCGCGCAAATTCGGCCAGAGCCACCGCTCCTTCTGCGCGTCGGTGGCCCCGTGGGCGAGGAGCTCCATGTTGCCGCTGTCCGGCGCCTGGACACCGAAGATCGTCATCGACATCATGCAACGCCCGATGATCTCCGACATCAGCGCCAGCTTGAGCTGCCCGAACCCGAGACCACCGAGCTTCGGGTCGAGGAAGGCGCCCCACAGCCCCTGCGTCTTCACCTGGTCCTGTAAGTGGCGCTGGACCGCTCGCCACTCCTCGGCGGGCAACTCATCGAAGATCGGCTCGAGCGGGATCAGCTCACGATCGATGAAGGCGCGCATCCATGCGAGCTGCTCCTCGAACTCCGGTTCGGTCTCGAAATCCCAGGCCATGCGCCCCAGTTCCGTGGTCGGATTACAGCGTAATCTCAGTCCCTCGCCTGAAGGAGAAGGGATATGGAGCTGACGGGCGAATCGGTGGCTGTGATCACGGGTGCCGCGAGCGGGATCGGGGCCGCGCTCGGACAGGCCTTCGCAGCCGCAGGCTGCGCCGTCGTGCTTGCCGATGTCGATGCCGAGGCGCTCGCCGCCGTCGCCGGCAGTATCGAAGGAGATGTCCTCGCCGTCGTGACCGACGTGAGCGACACAGCCGCCGTCGAGCACCTCGCCGAGGAAGCATTCGCCCGCTTCGGTGGAGTCGACGTTCTTTGCAACAACGCCGGCGTGTCGACGTTCAACCCGCTCATCGCGCAGACGCTGGACGACTGGCGCTGGGTGCTCGGCGTGAACTTGTGGGGCGTCATATATGGCGTCCACACCTTCCTTCCGAGACTCCTCGCTCAAGGTCGACCTGCGCACATCGTGAACACGTCGTCCCTGGCAGGACTGGTGAGCGGCTTACCCCAGCTCGGGCCGTACAACGTCAGCAAGGTTGGAGTCGTCGCACTCTCGGAGACACTCCGGATGGAGCTCGCGATATCGGGAGCGCCCATAGGTGTGAGCGTGCTGTGTCCGGGCAGCACCGGCACGCGGATCCTCGAGAGCGAGCGCAACCGGCCCGCCCACCTCGGCCGGGAAGCGCGGCGGACCGAAGGCGAAGCCCTACGAGACGCTGTGCGCTCGAGCTTCGACGGTCCCGGTGCCCGTACTGCCGAGCAGGTGGCCGACGCCGTGCTCGATGCTGTGCGAGCAAACCGCTTCTGGGTCATCACTAGCGGAGAGATGCAGGGGCTGGTGTCGTCCCGTTACGACGAGATCACCAACGCAACACCGGCGTTCTAGTCACCTGACGTCTAGGTCTGATCGAGCTTGATCGTGGTCACGTTCTTGCTGTCGCAGTTAAGCGTGCCCTTCGTCTTCGGGAAGATCCGTACGTACTTCCCGTTCTTCACCTGCGTCAGCACGAAACAACCGTTGAGCTTGTGCCCGCCGACGTCAGTGGGCCCGAGCATGCCCTGCCCGCCGACGGCGGCGGTGAAGTCGTGGATCTTCTTCGCCTCTTCGATGAACCGGGCCCGGGTGAGACCGTTGTTGCCGTCCGCCTTCACGACGTTGTTCACGACATCACGGAAGAAGAGCCCGGCCGTCCACGCCTGCGCCCCGAACCCGTCCGCCTTGCTCTTGCCGCCGATGGCCTTCAGGAACGCGTCCACCGACTCGTTCTGCTTGGCCTCCTCGAACGGAACGAAGAACAGCGACGCGTACTGGCCCTCGACGTCGGATCCTCCCTCGCTGAGGAACTTGGCGTCGTAGCACTGGAGCGCGCAGTCCCAGACCTTGACGGTATTCACCCCCTGGACTTTCGATTCCTTTCGCATGAACACCGAGCTCTTGTAGTCCGAGATGTTCTGCGCGTACGTCGAGCTGTGCTGCTTGATCGACTGCGCCACCGGCGTGTAGTCACTCTGGGTCGCGAGCCCCGAGAGCTTGAAGAAGTCCTCGTCCTGCTTCACCCCGCCCTTCACGTCCCCCGTCGCGACCGGCGCCGTCGAGCTGATCGTCGACTTGAGGTCACTCGGGAGCACCCAGACGCCATGCAGGTCCTTGTTCTGCTTCTTGTAGTACTGGATCTGCCCGATCCGGGCTGTGTACGTCTGCGGGTGCTGGTCCTTCGTCGCGCAGTCGAGCGCGCTCACAATGACCGGGAACGAGATCTGCGAGCACTGGTGCGCAACCTCGGTCTGGAGCGTGGGGATGTCGGGCAGCCCGGTCATCTGGCCGGCCTGGTCGACGCACTGCTCCATCGGTTGGACGTTGTTGAAGAACAGCGCGGTGGTCCCGACCATCGCGAAGTCCTCCTGGCACGCCCTGATGACCGCGTTGCGGGCCTCGTCGGCGCTCAGGTGCGAGTCGATGAAGTCGACCTGCACGTTGCGGCCCGCCAACTTGCCGTGGCCGTTGATGTACTTGGCGAAGGCCTGCACCCCGTTGACGATGCCCTGGAACACGCCCGGGCGGGCCGGGTTGTCCACGTCCGCGATAACCGCGATCCGGATCGTGTCGGCGGTGACGCCGATCTCGCTGTTGGGTGATCCACCCGCCTGGCTCTGGGCCGGCGCGGCCCCCGCCGCCCCCGGCAGCACCGCCCAGCCGACTCCGACCGCGACGGCCACGAACGCCCACAGGCTCCGCTTCACCGTTTCCCCCTCGCCAAGTTCCGGCCCCGGGACATCCCGGTGCGCCGTGAATGACGTCGAGATTACGGTGTTCTTGAAAGCGCGATCAACACGCCTCGGACTCCCCGCGTCAATGGCAGCAGCGGATCGTCTGAATATGCGCTGGTTCGGTGCGCCAGTCGAGGACGATTCGACCGGCGGTGGCGCGGTTGGCGAGGCGAGCGAGCTCGGCGGGGATCGGCGGCCGCTACTTCTCGTAGCGTCTCGCTCGGTCGGTACCGGGCACGCCGAGGTGCCGATATGTGCGCGTCAGTCGGTTCGCCCGGCCGTCGTTAGGTGCGCGAGTTGGGCAGTGTCTGGGCAATGAGCACAAGAACTCCGATGCGACCGTTCCCGGAGCAAGTCCTCGGGGGCACAATTACGACCTCGCTCATTCGCGTCTACGGATAGGTCGGTGCGTACTTCGGTGGCGGTCCAGCGGACCGGACACGCGCCATCGCGCAGTGAGTTATTGGGTATCCGGTTTGCAGGTGAGCTGTCCGTGATGGGAGGACATCGTGAGGAAGGTCTTCGCTCTTGGCGTCGCTCTCGGCGTCGCCTTCATCGCTCTATCCGCGACCGCGGCGGATGCACAACAGCCCCCGACGCCGGAGCAGGTCCGGGCGTGGGCGACGACCCTGCCGAGGCAGCCGACGTCGCTCTTAGACCCGGTGTACAGCCCCCTCGACTCCATCCACGTGCTCGACCACACGTACGCCGTGATGCTCCAAGACTTCAGCCAGAACAGCCCGGGGGACGCATGGACCAAGGGCGGCGAGGGGTCCAAGTCCGTCGACCACGATCGGCGCCTCTTGGTGCACTCACCCGACAAGAACCTCAACAAGCTGACGAACAGGGCCCTGGACCAGGTTGGCGACGTGTTCGATGAAGTCGATAGCACGAACACCCGCCGGGCCGCGAAGATGGCTCCGGGCAGCAACCTCCTGTGGGCGCAGGTCGAGGCCACACTGAAGCAATACGGTGTTGATACGGGCGAGCCCTGGTCGCTCAGCACCGCGAAGTGATACGAGTCAGAACGAGAAATACGAAATATCTCGCTGCAAGCTCTGGCTCTCGAAGAAGGATGCGCGCGATCGACCGCTTCCTTGGCGGCGTGTTGTCGCTGATCGTGAAACGATGCGCGCAAAAGGAGGAGAAGCAAACCGGGCGAGCGTCACCGGGCCTCTCGCATAGAACGACGGCCGGCGAAGTCCCGCGCGTGAACCCGCCGGCGATCGGCACGCGTACGTGCCGATATGCCGCGCCACTGTGCAACGTTGGGCTGTGATTCGGTCGCGTCGTGATGGCTGGTCGGCGTGTCGATGCAGGTGGCTAACGCCAATCGACGGTCGCAACCACTATTTCGTGCGGGATGCCCTTGAGCGCTACCGGGTGTCGATCCCGCGTCGGGATGATCTCATCGATGTGGTCTGCGAGGTCGGCGCTGATCAAGATCTGATCAGAACTGGCGAGCGCGCCAATGCGGGCAGCGATAACGACGTCCTTGCCGGCGTAGTCCTCATCGATCGCCATTGCTGCGCCCATGTGCAGGCCTATGCGGAGGGACGGCGCGAATCCGTGCCTGCGACGGTGCTCGTCGAATCGGCGTTGGATAGCGATGCCGCACTCGACGGCGAGTGCCGGATCGAGGAAGGCAGCGAAGAAACCGTCCCCAGTCCCTTTGACAATGCGCCCTTGATATTCGTTGACGAGTGACCCGAGTGTGCGGTCGTGCCACTCGCGCAGGCTGTGCCAGGAGTCGTCGCCGATCGTGGTGAGCAGGTTCGTGGAATCGACGATATCCGTGAACATGAATGTGCATGCTGTTCGGCGAGGCGTGAGGTCACCGAGACGACGTGCCGCCTCTTGCGCATCTTGTATAGCCCCGAGACGCTCGAATGTCCGGCGAGCGCTCGAAAGCTCGAGATTGGCTGATCCCGCGTCGCCGAGCGCTTCCAAAACGGTCGCGAGGCGAACTCGCGAGCGCGCAGATTCGAAGGGGTTGCGGGCTGCATGCCACAGGCGGACGCTCTGTTCGAGCTGGCGCGCGGACTCGACAAGGTCTCCTTGCTTTTGCAACAGCAGGCCTGCTGCATTGGTGCTCGCGGCGGTTGCGGCCGTGGTGTCCAGAGCAGCACCGATCTCTGCAAGCCGGGTTGCGGCGGCATCGGCTGCTGCCAGATCGTCGCAAGCGATGGCGATCTCGACTTGGGCGGGGAGCAAGCGCAGCAGTGTTCCTGGTTCCTCGTCGAAGCGCTCGACCGCGCTCTGGATCATGCGAGACGCTCCGGCAGCATCTCCGTTGGCCAACATCACTAGGGCCATACCTGGTTGTGGGGATGAACCCTTCTCATGGGCCGCTTCGAATGTTCGCTCGGCGAGTTGGCGCTCGCCTTTGCCGCGGTACAGCTCGCCAAGCTCACACAGCGCCATCCCCTCGTGGAGAACCTCCAGACCTTCCAGCTCTGAGTAGGCCTGGCGCGCCTGAACCGTGGCTGCTTCCCAATCCCCGCGGTGGCGAAGCACGGTGGCTCGGTGGACCCGGCAGCAACCAGGGAAACAGACGAGGTCTTGGCCCGCTCGGTCGGCGGTCTCTAACCACTCTGCGGCGCGTTGAAAATCGGTGACGTCGAGGCAGGCGACCACCATCTCGCAGAAGATCTCCGCGGTCGCGAACGGCCCGAGCTCGCCAGCCATCGCGGCCGCGAGAGCCTCATCGATGAGACGCATGCCGGCGGTCACCTCGCCCGTACGCGACCGGATGAAACCCTGCATCGAGATGCCCAGGGCAGTCAGATCGTGGTCGCCGATCTTGTTTCCGATCTCCTCAACCTGCGCGGCCCGCTCAAGTCCCTGCACATTCCCGTTCAACACCATCATCATCTGGCCTTCGAGCCACGCCAGATGTCCATGAGCAGCACAGATCGGAAGGTCGGCCGCCAGGCGCTGGACTCGCCCGAGCCAACCCGAAGCGACTGAGACGTCGCCGTGCTGGAGGTTCAGGCGACACGCGACTGCCGCGGCTGCAGCAGCCTCAGGGAGACTTCTCGACTCAACGTAAGCGGCACAAGCGCGCTGACTTGCCTCGATCGCCTCTACGGCGTGCCCGGCCCAGAAGGCGACCTCAGACATCGCCGAGAGATCATCAGCCGAAAGCGTCCCGACCGCGTCGGCACCACGAAACAAATCGAGCGATTCTTGCCAAGCATGACGAGCCATCGCATCTCGGGCGGAAGCAATTCGGCCCTCGCCGTCATCCACCGCAACAGACTAAATCGGCAGCCCATCGACACGCGGCCACAGAACGACTGCGTCCATGCCCCGTCTCGCGAGCGCCAGAACCGGCGATATGAGTTGGTGAGACGAGGCGCCGGGGCGCGAACTGCTTGAGGCGCCATACGTGCCGATAGGGCGCGCCTGGCGGCACTCATCTGGTGACGTTCGGTGCGCGCGTTCGGTGCGCGGAAGTCGAGCGCAGACCGGCAGGTCTGGCCGTTAGCCTCCGAACCCCTGGAAGCGATCCCGCTCCTCCGGAAACGTCGGGAACTGTTCAGCATCGGTTGCCGTGCTCACCCAACCGTGGCGCATCGTTGTGTAGTACTCCCTCATCGGTGCCGGGAAGTCCTGATCCACGAAGTTCCCCACGGCGATCGCGATCAAAGCGTGTTGGGAACCATCGCCAACAGTCCAATAAACCGTGGAACCACAGGTCGTACAGAAGTGGTAGCTGGGTGTTTGCGCTTGTCCGGCTTGACTTTCGACGCCGTCCACTTCGATTCCGTTGCAGACCTTGGTCTCACCACTGATCTCGACGCACTGATCCTGGGTGAAGTACGCCTGGAAACCGAATGCGCTGCCGGTTCACTTCTGACACAAGTCACAGTGGCAGGCGGCGATGAGCGCAGGTTCGTTCTCCACGGTGACGTGTACTCGACCACAGCCGCATGTCGCTGTCCGCGTGGTCATGCTCGCCTCCCGCATTGTCGGACGAAGGGGACCAATGTGGTCTTGGTCGCGCCCGACGGCGCACGCATAATGCCCGTTCTGGTGGGGACCCGCTAGCGCACCCGACCGTGAGGTGATGCTCCTTGAAGCGCTCAGAACGGCAGATATGGCGCTCGGGACATGCCGCGACCACGCGCTGATGCTCGCAATCGCGAAGCGGTAGTCGTGCTCGACCCGCGCCATCGGCATGCGCTTCCGGGCGGCGGCGAGCTCGTGCATCGCGGTGGCGACAGCCTCTTCGCGCTCGGTCATGGCCGCGAGAGCCGCGTCCCACTCAGTCTGGCTGACGACAGGAGGGCGAGCGGGAGCCATTAGCCAAGGACGCTATCCCGAACGTCGCGCGCTCAAACCGACCCAACCGTTGCGCGCCAGATTGCCCGTTCAGGTCGCCGGCGCGCACGCGGAAGTGCCGATCTGGCGCGCACCAGCAGCGGCTCGGACGTCCTTGGGTGCTCATATTCTGTGCGCCACCGCGAGCACGGATCGGCAGATCTGTGTCCGCAGCAGACGCAGGGAACGCGGCTACTTGTCGGAGCCGCCGATGTCGATCGCCTCGCCTCCGCCCCCGCTGATCTCGACCTTCCGCGGGCGTGCCTGTTGCGACACCGGGATCGTGATCGCCAGCACCCCGTTGTCGTAGTTCGCCTTCACGCCGGCGGTGTCGAGGTTCTCGCCCAGGTAGAGCTGGCGGCTGAACCGGGCATGGGGTCGTTCACAAAGCACAACCTCGGCCCCGTCGTGACGGGCCGGCCGTTCGCCCGTGATCGCCAGCATGTTCCGCTCGACCGTCACGTCCAGTTTGTCCGGGTCCATCCCGGGCACGTCGACCTCGACGATGAACTCGTCTCCCTTGCGGTACACGTCGACCGGCAGCCCGAGCGACCGGCTGCCGCCCTCACCGAACCCGGACCGCCCCAGGAGACGATCCATCGTCGAGAACGGGTCGAATCCCGACACTGTCATGGCGAGTCTCCTTTCTCTCCGGTGATGCCATCCGGCCTCGCGCCAATTGTCCCCACCGGCGGTCGATCGTCAACCCCCGCTCCATCTGCGCACGTAATGCCCGCTGTGGTGCGGGTAGCGCATCCAGGATCAACACAACCTCGCCCGACAACGTTGCTGGCGGGCGGGGCGCACGACCCACGGACTTGTCACGGACTTGTGCTGACTCGAGATGAGCCGTGGTGGACCAGAAGGCCCTTGACCAGGGATTTCGTGTGGGCGCTGCAGGGCTCGAACCTGCGACCTCCGCCTTGTAAGGGCGGCGCTCTGCGCAACTGAGCTAAGCGCCCGGCCGCGTCACGTTAGTGGTCGACATCTCCGTTCACCGCGGGCAGGCCGGGGCTCGACGGAGTGTCGGGGGGAGTTGACGCCCCTCGTCACCCCGGCCCGCCGTGTGCGGCGATCTCGCGCGGTCCACCGCCGGCCCGGTGCGAAGGGGGGATCGCACCGGGCCGGCGCCTCGCCGTCACGTCATGCGGACTGGGGTACGAGCTGACCCCACTCGTCGTAGACGGGCTCGGGCGGCCGCACCTTCGGCGGTCGGCCCCGCTTGCGCTTCTGGGCCAGCACCTTGCCGTTGGCGAACAGCTCGCCACCCCAGACGCCC
Organism: Actinomycetota bacterium; assembly: GCA_046724435.1. GTDB lineage: Bacteria > Actinomycetota > Acidimicrobiia > IMCC26256 > JACDBD01 > JALZAA01. Next base: position 237 of record JBKOWN010000134.1, on the reverse strand, counting down.
CACGGCTCGCGCCGCGCCTTGGCCGACTCGAGGCAGGCTTCGCGCACCGGGCAGGCCCGGCAGAAGGCCTTGGCCCGCGCGATGTCATCGAGCTGCTCCGAGAAGAACAGTTCGATGAGCGATGCCGAACCGTCGCGACATCGGGCGTCGAGCCGCCAGGGCTCGTCTTCTGTGATCTCGATGGCGAACATCGCCGTGCTTCCCCTGTCTTCGGTTGTCGTCTCGGTCGCTTGCTGC
>JBKOWN010000038.1:0-20227 GCA_046724435.1 Actinomycetota bacterium | reverse complement strand
CCGCCGACCAGTGCGCACCCCGCTTGACGGCACCCGTCGGCGACGCCGGCAACGATCTCGTCGATCGTCTCCGGGACGAGCTTGCCGACCGAGACGTAGTCGAGGAAGAACAGTGGCTCGGCGCCGTTGGCGGCGACGTCGTCGACGGACATCGCGACGCAGTCGACACCGATCGTGCGGTACCGGCCCGTGAGCTGGGCGACGACGGCCTTGGTGCCCACTCCGTCGGTGGACGCGACGAGCACCGGATCGCGGAAGCGCTCGCCCGGGAACGCGAAGAGGCCGCCGAAGCTGCCGACGTCGCCGATCACCTCGGGCCGGAACGTCGAGCGAACGTGCTCCTTGATCAGCTCGACGGCCTTCTCTCCGGCGGCGGTGTCGACGCCCGCGTCGGTGTAGGTGAGCGGGTCGCGCTCCCGGCCGTGCCGGGTCACGGCTCGATGCGGACGGACGCCTCGGGTGCAGCGGCGGGCGCGCGGACGTTCTCCTTCTCGAGCGCCAGCTTCGTGTCGGCGTCCGGGACGGGAACGGGGTACTCGCCGCTCAGGCAGGCGGTGCAGAAAGACTCGGAGCTCGACCCCGTCGCGGCGACGAGCCGGTCGAGGTCGAGGTAGGCGAGCGAGTCGACCCCGAGGTACTCGCGGATCTCGCCGACTTGCAGATCGGCGGCGACGAGCTCGGGTCGGCGGCCGGTGTCCATTCCGTAGAAGCACGGCCACCGGTACGGCGGCGAAGTGACGCGCAGGTGCACCTCCGCCGCCCCCGCCTCGCGCAGCATGCGGGTGAGCGTGAGCTGCGTGGTGCCTCGGACGATGGAGTCGTCGACGACCACGAGACGCTTTCCCGCGATGTTCTCCCGGATCGGGTTCAGCTTGAGCCGGACGCCGGCGGCGCGCGTCTCGGGTGTCGGTGCGATGAACGTGCGCCCGATGTAGCGATTCTTCACGACGCCGTCCCCGTATGGAATGCCGGAGGCACGTGCGAAGCCTTGCGCGGCGGGGATGCCGGACTCTGGCACCGGCATGACCATGTCGGCGGCGACCGGAGCCTGGCGCGCGAGCTCCTCGCCCATGCGCTGGCGCGCCGCGTGCACGCTCTGTCCGTACAGGTTGGTATCCGGGCGCGAGAAGTACACGAACTCGAACAGGCAGAGCTTCGGCGACGGCTCGGCGAAGTGGTGCGAGCGCAGCCCGGAGGCGTCGATGGCCACCATCTCGCCCGGCTCGACGTCGCGCACGTAGTGCGCGCCCACGATGTCGAGCGCCGCGCTCTCGCTGGCGAGCACCCAGCCGCCCGCGATGCGGCCCAGCGTGAGCGGCCAGAAGCCGTGCGGGTCGCGCACCCCGATGAGCCGGGCGTCGTCCATGAGGACGAACGAGAATCCGCCCTCGAGGCGCGGCAACACGCGCTCGAGCGCGACCTCCAGATCACGCCCGTCGGAGCGCGGCGACGGCGAGTACTCCTGGGCGACCAGCTCGGCGACCAGGGCCGAGTCGGTCGTCGAGTCGAGGTCGAACTCGGGCGCGGTCATGCCGGGGAGCATCCCGACGGTCTCCGCCAGCTGCACGGTATTCGTGAGGTTGCCGTTATGCCCGAGGGCGAAGCCGGCGTCGCCGACCGAGCGGTAGACGGGTTGGGCGTTGCGCCAGCTACTCGACCCGGTCGTCGAGTAGCGGTTGTGCCCGATGGCGAGGTGGCCGTCGAGGGGGGCGAGGCGGCGCTCGTCGAACACCTGGGTCACGAGGCCCATGTCCTTGACCACGGTGATCGTCTCGCCGTCGCTGACGGCGATCCCCGCCGACTCCTGGCCCCGGTGCTGGAGCGCGAACAGGCCCAGATAGGCGAGGTGGGCCACCGGTTGCCCGGGGGCGTAGACACCGAAGACTCCGCACGCGTGGCCGAGACGCTGCTCCATCCGCTACAAGTATGCCGTACGGATGTTCACCCTCCGGTAACTTCCATTCGTGGCGAGCACGGGCTTCTGCTTGTGGTTCACGGGGCTGTCGGGATCGGGCAAGAGCACGATCGCGGTGGCCGTGGTCGACGAGCTCCGGCGACGCGGGCATCGCGTCGAGCTCCTCGACGGCGACGAGGTCCGCGAGAACCTGTCCGCCGGGCTCGGGTTCTCGAAGGCCGATCGCGACACGAACATCCGCCGCATCGGGTGGGTCGCGGCGGTGCTCGCCCGCAACGGTGTCGTGGCGGTGACAGCCGCGATCTCGCCGTACCGCTCGGTGCGCGACGAGGTCCGGTCGAAGATCGACCGGTTCGTCGAGGTGTTCGTCGACACGCCGATCGAGGTCTGCGAGGAGCGGGACGTCAAAGGCCTCTACGAGAAGGCGCGCACCGGTGAGATCCCCGAGTTCACCGGCGTGTCGGACCCGTACGAGGCGCCCACCGCGCCGGAGGTGCGGGTCGTCACGCACGATCGCGACGCGGTGGCGTCGGCAGCCCAGGTGATCGGCTACCTCGAGGGCGTCGGGCTGACAGGGCCGGCCCCGCGCGCCGAAGCGGCAGAAGCGCGCTCGTGATCGACTTGCACAGCCACTCGACGATGTCGGACGGGACGGACTCGCCGACACGAGTCGTCCAGCTGGCGCGCGAAGCAAGGCTGTCGGCGTTGGCCCTCACCGACCACGACACGCTCGACCACCTGCCCGAGGCCCGCGCCGCCGCCGGCGCGTATCAGCTGCGGTTGGTCCCCGGCTGCGAGATCTCGTGCGAGCTCGCTGGACGAGCCCCCGGGACGATGCACCTGCTCGTGTTCTTCGTCGACGACGTGCAGGGCGAGCTGTGCGACCGGTTAGCCGAGCTCCAGCAAGCCCGCAACGAACGCAACGTGCAAATCGTCGAAGCGCTCAACGCCCACGGGATCCCGATCACCGTGGACGCCGTACGAGCGAAGGCGGGGCCGGGCTCGGTCGGCCGTCCACACATCGCGCGGGTCCTGATGGAAGAAGGCCACGTCGCATCGATCCAGGAGGCCTTCGACGTGTGGCTGGGCAAGGGCCGACCCGCATACTTCGAGCGCGATCGCCTCGGCCCCGAGGACGCGATCGAGCTCGCACACGCGTCGGGCGGGGTCTGTGCGATCGCACACCCCGGGTCGCTGGAGCTCGCGGACGACGCGCTGGACGCGTTCGTGGGCGAGCTCGCCGGCGCGGGACTCGACGGCCTCGAATCCGAATACGGCGCGTACCTCCCCGAGGAGCGCGCCCCGCTCCACGAGCTGGCGGAACGGCATGGGCTCGCGCCGTCCGGAGGATCCGACTACCACGGTGAGAACAAGCCGGGTCTGTCGGTCGGTACCGGGCGGGGCGACCTGCGCGTCCCCGACGCGTACCTCGACGGGTTGGAGTCGCGCCGGCCCTAACGCGCGCCGACGTCTGCGCCCAGCGCGTTCGGGATCGCGTCGCGCCAGGTACGGGCGGCGTCGGATAGTGCGACGTCGAAAGCGCCGGTAGCGATCAGGCGGTCACCACCCGCTGCGCCGACGTCGGCGGCGGGAACGCCGGCCGTGCCTGCTCGTGAGAGCACCTCGTCGACGAGCATCGGGTCGACGGCACACACGACCCGCGACGCCGATTCCGAGAAGCACTCCAGCGCGCCGCCGATCGACACGTCGAACCCGCATTCGCCGGCAATCGCCATCTCGGCCAGCGCGACGGCGAGCCCGCCATCCGAGCAGTCGTGCACGCCGTCGACGAGACCCCCGGACACGAGCGCGCGCACGAGCTCGTGCATTGCGTGCGCGCCGGCAATGTCAGCGCGGGGTGGCATCCCGCCGTCGAGCCCGTGGACCACAGCGGCCCACTCGGACCCGCCCAACTCGTTCGCCGTCGCTCCGAGCACGACGACGCGCGTCCCGCCGGCGAGCGCGGCCGGCGGCGGGCGGTCGTCGAGCTCGTCGACGACGCCGAGGAGACCGACGACGGGCGTCGGGTCGATGTCGTGGCCCAGGGACTCGTTGTAGAAGCTGACATTCCCGCCGACGACGGGGATGGCGAGCGTGGCGCACGCCTCGCTCATGCCCTCGACGACCTCGGTGAACTGCCACATCACCTCGGGGTGCTCGGGGTTGCCGAAGTTCAGGCAGTTCACGAGGGCGACGGGCCGGGCACCGACACATGCGATGTTGCGCGCCGCCTCGAGCACAGCAAGCCGGCCGCCCGTGCGCGGGTCGAGTCGGCAGAACCGTCCCTTGCCGTCAGTGGTCAGCGCGAGGGCGCGGTCGGTCCCCTTCAGCCGTAGGACGGCCGCGTCCGCGCCTGGACCCGCGACCGTGTTGAGGAACAGCTGGTGGTCGTACTGGCGCCACACCCACGACTTGTCGGCGATCGTCGGCGTGGCCAGCAGCGCAAACAGCTCTCCCGAGAGATCGGCGCCGGCCGGGAAGCGGGCCGCGAGCTCGGGCGCCGGGTCTGCCGCCTGGAGCGCGTCCTGCCCGGCGGGCCGGGCTCGGGGCCGGTCGTACAGGGGGCCGTCTCCGAGGCTCTCGACGGGGACGTCGGCGAGCGGCGCGGAGTCACCGGCGCCGTCCCCGACACCGTGCTCGTCGAACACGCCGTCGAAGACGCGGAACCGCCTGCTCTCGGTCACGCGACCCACGACGGACGCGTCGATCTCCCACCGATCGCACAGCCCCAGCACCTCGGCGAGGTCGTCGGGCTGCACGATCACGAGCATCCGCTCCTGGCTCTCGGAGGTCATGACCTCGACCGCGCTCATGCCCGGCTCGCGGCGCGGGACGCGCGCCACGTCGACGTCCATTCCCGCGCCCGCCTTCGCCGCCGTCTCCGATGCCGCGCACGAGAGGCCGGCGGCCCCGAGGTCCTGCACGCCGACGGCGAGGCCTGCATCCAGCAGCGCCAGGCACGCCTCGATGAGCTTCTTCTCCTCGAGCGGGTCGCCCACCTGCACGGACGGCCGCTTCTCCTCCGCGCCTTCCTCGAACCCCGCCGACGCGAGCACGCTGGCTCCGCCGATCCCGTCGCGCCCGGTCGACGACCCGAGCAGCACCGCGAGGTTCCCCGCACCGCGGGCGCGGGCGAGCACGAGCCGGTCGTGCGGCAAGAGCCCGAGGCACAGCACGTTGACGAGCGGGTTCTCGCGGTAGCAGTCGTCGAACACGACCTCGCCCCCGACGGTCGGGACCCCGACCGCGTTGCCGTAGCCGCTGATCCCGGACACGACGCCCTCGAACAGGTACCGCGTGCGCGCGTCGTCGAGGGTACCGAAGCGAAGGGGGTCCATGAGCGCGATCGGGCGCGCGCCCATCGAGAAGATGTCGCGAATGATGCCGCCCACCCCGGTTGCCGCGCCCTGGTACGGCTCGACGGCGGACGGGTGGTTGTGGCTCTCGATGCGCAGCGCCACCGCGAGCCCGTCGCCGACGTCGACCACTCCGGCGCCTTCCCCCGGACCGACCAGGACCCACGGCGCCTCGGTCGGCAGGCGCCGCAGATGCGCACGCGACGACTTGTAGGAGCAGTGCTCCGACCACATGACGGCGAACATCGCCAGCTCCACGTCGGTCGGGTCCCGCCCGAGCAGGTCGACCACCGACGCGAGCTCGTCGTCGGTCAAGCCGAGCTGAAGGTGGAGAGGCTCCATGGGGCCAGGGTATCGGCGGGCTCCGCCGCCGAAATGGAGTAGCACAGAATTCCGAAATAGACTGTTCGGGAAATCGTAAAAGGAGGGGTCGCCGAATGGCAGCAGCTCGCAAGAGCACCATGACCGCGGAGCACAAGCGGGCGCTGGCCCAGGGCCGGGCCGAGGGGCGCGCCGTACGCGCCTACCTCGAAGCGCTCGACCAGAACCGACCCCGGCGCGGTCGCCCCCGCACGCCGGCGTCGATCGAGAAGCGTCTGAAGGCGGTCGAGTCCGAGCTCGCGGACGCCGCGCCGCTCCACCGCCTCCAGCTCGTCCAGGAGCGCATGGATCTCGAGCGCGAGCTCGACCGGTTCGACGCCGCCGACGACCTGACCGGCCTCGAGCGCGACTTCGTGAAGGTCGCCAAGGGTTATGCCGAGCGCAAGGGCATCTCGTACGCAGCGTGGCGCGAGCTCGGGATCTCTCCGGACGTCCTCCGCAAAGCGGGTGTTACGCGCGGGGCCTAAAAGCCCGTTGTCACCGAAACGCGCCCCGGGAGCGCGCATCGGTGACAACGCCGGCTGGGGTGGTCAGGCGACCGCGGCGCCTTCCGAGGCGGTGGCGAGGAGCGACCGGAGCAGCACGACACCGTCGGTGGAGCCGAGCAGGGCGTCGGAAGCCCGCTCCGGATGCGGCATGAGCCCGACGACGTTCCGCCGCTCGCTGCAGATGCCGGCGATGTCGTCGAGGCTGCCATTCGGGTTGCGCACGTAGCGCATGACGATGCGATCGTCGTCGCGCAGGCGGCGGCGAGTCGTCTCGTCGCACACGTAGTTGCCCGCGAAGTGGTTGATCGGAAGACGGAGCACGTCGCCGGGCGCGGCCAGCGCGGTGAGCGACGAGCGGCTGGTCTCGACCCGGCAGTCGACCGTCGCGCACAGGAAGCTCAGGCCGGAGTTCTTCTGCAGCGCGCCGGGCAGCAAGCCCGCTTCGGTGAGCACCTGGAAGCCGTTGCAGATGCCCACGACCGGCCCGCCGGCCGCTGCGAACCGGGCCACGGCGTCCATCACGGGCGCGAACCGTGCGATGGCTCCGGTGCGCAGGTAGTCGCCGTGCGCGAACCCACCGGGCACGACCACGGCATCGGCGCCGTGGAGTTCGGCCTGGGCGTGCCAGAGGATCTCGGGAGACCCGCCGAGCTGCTCGACCGCCCACGCCACGTCGATCTCGCAGTTCGTGCCGGGAAACTGGACGATGCCGATGCGCGCGCTCACGTTACGGAGGCCAGCTCGGTGAGCTCGATCTCGTACGCCTCGATGACGGGGTTGGCAAGCAACCGGTGACACATCTCGTCGACCTGCGCTCGCGCCGCCGCCTCGTCGGTCGCATCGACGACGAGTCTGATGCTCTTGCCGACGCGCACGTGCGAGACGTTGTCGTAGCCGAGAGCGGGGAGCGACCGCTCCACCGTCGCACCCTGCGGGTCGGCGATGCCCGGAAGATGGGTGATCTCGACGCGCGCCTCGTACCTCACAGTTCCTCCTGGCGCCCTCGCAAGCTCGGGCTTTGCGGCGCCGGTCGACAAAGCCGCCGGCCGCCGCGCTCAATCGTACCGGTCGTCTTCGTCGGACCGTGGTCCGTCCGGCTGGTGCCACTCGTCGAAGCTGCGCCCCGTCAGCAGCTCGTACGCCTCGATGTAGCGCGACCGCGTGCCGTCGATGACGGCGCTCGGCAGGCGCGGCGCCGGTGGCGTGTGATCCCACTCGGTGCCGAGGTAGTAGTCGCGCACGTACTGCTTGTCGAAGCTCGGCGGTGAGGTGCCGGCGCGGTACTCGTCGGCGAGCCAGTAGCGAGAGGAATCCGGTGTGAGCATCTCGTCGATGACGAGGAGCTCGCCGTCGATCGTGCCGAACTCGAGTTTCGTGTCGGCGAGGATGAGACCGCGCTGCTCCGACAGTTCCACGCCGAAGCCGTATACGCGCAACGTGATGTCGCGAATCCGCTCGAGCAGCTCGCCGCCGACTAGCTCGGCGGCGGCGGTGTCGGTGAGCGGCAGGTCGTGGCCGGACTCGGCCTTCGTCGTGGCCGTGAAGATCGGCTCGGGCAGACGCTCGGCCTGCCGGAGCCCCGACGGCATTGCCCGCCCGTACACCGTGCCCCGGTCCTCGTATTCGGACCACGCCGACCCGAACAGGTAGCCCCGGCCGATGCACTCGAGCCGCACGGGTTGTGTGGCCCGCACGAGCATCGCCCGCCCCGCGACATCGGACCCGGCCGTTTCGGGAAAGTCCGTCGGGTCCGAGGAGATGAGGTGGTTGAGGGCGAGGTCGGCGGTCTCCTCGAACCAGAACGTCGACAGCGCGGTGAGTGCCCGGCCCTTGTCGGGCACGAGATCGTCGAGCACGACGTCGAACACGGAGATGCGGTCGGACGCGACGATCAACATGCGCTCGTGGTCCACGTCATAGAGATCGCGGACCTTGCCCGTATACGCGTGCGGCAGCGCGATGCCGGTCAAGGCCGCTATGAGAGCGCGTCGACCGCGCGGCTCGCGTGGGCGAGAGCACGGCCGAGCTCGAAGCATTCGTCGAGGCGTTCGGGCGAGAGCGAGGCGAGCACGTCCGGATCCTCGGCGAGCACGGATCGGAAGGGACGCCGCTCCTCCCAGGTGCGCGTGGCGGCGCGCTGAACGATCCGGTACGCCTCGTCCCGCGTGCGGCCGGCGTCGACCAGGGCGAGCAGCACCGGCTGGCTGAACACGAGCCCGTACGACGAGTCGAGGTTCTCGAGCATGCGATCGGGATGCACACGCATTCCGAGCACGATCGTCGCGAACTGCACGAGGACGTAGTAGGCGAGCTGCGCCGAGTCGGCAAGGACGATGCGCTCGACCGACGAGTGCGAGATGTCGCGCTCGTGCCACAGCGCGATGTCCTCGAGGCCGGCCTGGAGGTTTGCCCGGAGCACGCGCGCCAGGCCACAGAGCTGCTCGCACCGCCACGGGTTGCGCTTGTGCGGCATCGCGCTCGAGCCCTTCTGGGTGCCCTCGCGGAACGGCTCCTCGACCTCGCGCACCTCGGTGCGCTGGAGGTGGCGGATCTCGAGCGCGAAGCTCTCGACCGACGCGCCAACCGCCGCGCACGCGTACAGGAACTCGGCATGGCGGTCGCGGGCGACCACCTGGTTCGCCGGCGTCGGCGTCAGCCCCAGCTGTTCGCAGACGAACGACTCCACCTCGGGGTCGACGTTCGAATATGTCCCCACGACACCGGACAGCTTGCCGACGGCCACGGTGTCGCGCGCCCGCCGCACGCGGTCGCGGTCGCGGCGCAGCTGCAGCGCCCAGAGCGCGAGCTTCGCCCCGAACGTCGTCGGCTCGGCATGGACGCCGTGCGTGCGCCCGGCGATCGGCGTGTCGCGGAATTCGCGTGCCCGAGCCGCCACCGCGCCCTCGAGGTCGTCGATCGCATCGAGCAGCAGATCGGACGCCCGCACGAGGGTGACCGACAGCGCCGTGTCGACGACGTCGCTCGACGTCAGCCCGTGGTGCACCCAGGCGCCGGCGGGGAAACCGACCGACTCCTGCACGACGTCCACGAAGGCGGCCACGTCATGGTCGGTGACGCGTTCGCGCTCCGCGACGGCGGCGGGATCGACCGATGCCCGCTGGCGTATCGCCTCGGCGTCGGCGGGCGGGATCACGCCGAGCTTGGCCCACGCCTCGACCGCCAGGAGCTCGACCTCGAGCCACGTGGCGAGCCGCGTCTCGTCGGTGAACAGCTCGGCCATCTCGGGGAGGGCGTACCGGGGGATCACGCGGGCTCCTTTCCCTCCGATTCTACGGCCGCGGCCCCGATGTCCCGCCGGTACTGCATCCCCGGCCACGAGATTCGATCCGCGGCTTCGTACGCGCGGTCCCGCGCCTCGGCGAGGGTCGGCGCGACCGCGGTCACGTCGAGCACTCGCCCACCGCCGGTCACGACCCGGCCGTCGGCCTGCTTCGTGCCGGCATGGAACACCGTGACGCCGGTCAGCTCCTCGGCGGCGTCGATCCCCTCGATGAAGTCGCCCGTCCGCGGGGTCGCCGGGTAGCCCTCGGTCGCGAGCACGACGGTCACACAAGCGTCTTCGCGAAACCGCGTGTCGAGATCGGCGCGTGCGGCGGCTGCGTCGTAGCACAGCCGGCCGAAGTCCCCGGCGAGGCGGGGCAGCACGGCCTGTGCCTCGGGGTCGCCGAAGCGCACGTTGAACTCGAGAACCTTGACCCCTTCGGGTGTCAGCATGAGACCTGCGTACAGAACGCCGTGGTACGTGATGTCGCGCGCTGCCAGCGCGTGCAGCGTCGGCCCGACTGCCCGCTCCATGACGTCGGCCACGACGGTAGGGCCGGCGACGGGAACGGGCGAGTACGCGCCCATCCCTCCCGTGTTCGGGCCGCGGTCGCCGTCACCGATGCGCTTGAAGTCCTGCGCCGGCGCGAGCGGCCAGCCGTCGGTGGAACCGTTGCACACGACGAGCAACGACAGCTCCGGGCCGGTCAGACCCTCCTCGATGACGCACGTGCGCCCGGCGTCCCCGAACGCGCGCCCCGACAGGTATGAGCGGACGGAGTCGCGTGCCTCATCGATCGACTCCGTGACGATCACTCCCTTTCCGGCCGCGAGCCCATCCGTCTTCACGACGTACAGACCGGGCAGGCGGTCCAGAAAGGCGAGTGCCTCGCCCTCCTGGTCGGCCGTGAACGAGGCGTGGCGCGCGGTCGGCACCCCGGCTTCCGCCAAAACCGCCTTCATCCACGCCTTCGAGCCCTCGAGGCGAGCGCCGTCGGCACCGGGGCCGAAGACGAGCGTCCCGTGGGCGCGCAGCGCGTCGGCGACACCATGGACGAGCGGCTCCTCGGCACTGACGACGACGAGGTCGGGAGCGATCTCGCCCGCCAGCCGAACCACGGCGGCCGGATCCTTGGCATCGATGGGCACGCACCGCGTGCCCATCGCCGCGACGCCGGGATTGCCGGGAGCGGCGACGACCTCGTCGACCGATGCCGAGTTGTCGAGCGCCCACACCAGCGCGTGGGCGCGGCCGTCTCCGCCGAGAACGAGGACGCGCACTCAGGCTGCCCGCGGCAGCACGACCGTCTGCTCGCGGCCGGGACCGACCGACACAAAGGTCACCGGTACCCCATTGAAAGCTTCGATGAAACGGACGTAATCGCGCGCTGCCCATGGAAGGTCCTCGAGGCGCTCGGCGCGCTCGATGTCGTGACCCCACCCGGGCACCGTCTCGTACACGGGTCGCACCTTGTGCAGCACCGACTGGTGGTACGGAACGTGGTCGTATCGATTCCCCTGATCGTCCTCGTACGCAACGCAGATGTTCAGGGTGTCGAACTGCGAGAGCACGTCGAGCTTCGTGATCGCAAGCTCGGTGCACGTGTTCAACCGGGCGGCGTGGCGGATCATGACCGCGTCGAGCCAACCGGTGCGACGACGGCGCTTGGTGTTCGTGCCGTACTCACCGCCCCGTTCGACGAGCACGTCGCCGTAGGGATCGCCCTCGGCGAGCTCGGTGGGGAAGGGACCCGCGCCCACCCGCGTCGTGTAGGCCTTGACGATGCCGACGATTCGCTGCAGGTCGCGCGGCCCCACGCCGGCGCCTCCGCAGACACTGCCGGCGACGGGGTTGCTCGACGTCACGAACGGATACGTGCCGTGGTCGAGGTCGAGGAAGGTCGCCTGCGCTGCTTCGAAGAGCACCCACTGGTGCGCGTCGAGTGCCTCGTGCACGAGGTGCACGGTGTCGTCGATCAGCGGCTCGAGCCTGGGGGTGAGATCCAGGTAGTCCCGGGCCAGTGCGTCGGCATCGACGGGAAGCCGGTTGTACACCTTGGCGAGCACTCCGTTCTTCTCTCGAAGCACCAGATCCAGCTTCTCCCGGAAGATCTTCGGGTCGAGGAGATCCTGGACTCGCAGCCCGACGCGGGCCGCCTTGTCGGCGTACGCAGGCCCGATGCCGCGCTTGGTCGTGCCGAGCTTGTTCTTGCCCAGGAAGCGCTCCGTCATGCGGTCGAGCTCCTGGTGGTACGGCATGATCAGGTGCGCGTTGCCCGACAGACGGACGCGGCGGCTGTCGATCCCCTTGGCCTCGAGCATGTCGAGCTCGTCGATCAGCACTGCTGGGTCGACCACGACGCCGTTGCCGATCACGGGCACCACCCACGGATACAGCACCCCGCTCGGCACGAGCTGGAGCTTGAAGACGTCGCCGTCCACGACGATCGTGTGGCCGGCGTTGTGCCCGCCCTGGTAGCGGACGCACAGCGCGGCTTCCTTGGCGAGGTAATCGGTGAACTTGCCCTTGCCCTCGTCACCCCACTGGGTGCCGACGATCACTGTGCCCGGCACACGGGCCTCACAACGGTCGCGAAAGCGATCACGTTGAGGAGATCGTACTACGCCGCCCCGGAGACGACGCCCGATTCAGAGCTGCGAGATAGACCGCCCGAACCGCGAGCGACCGCCGCATCTCCTCGAGGATCTCTCCGATGAACTCCCTCCGGTACGACTCGTCGGTGACCGCCGTCACCGAGAAGTACAGGCCGGCGAACACGGTGAGAAAGCCCGTCACGCGCAGCAGCTCCTCGGTGATCACGAGGTCTCGGCCCCAGAGCTCGAAGCTCGCCAGGACATTCGGTTGCGCGTCGACGAACCCGCGCGCGACGGGCTCGGTGACGACGAGGACGCCGAACACGAACAGGAACACGAAGACCATCGCCGAGACGAGCAGGACCTGCAGCCCCTGGCTGAACAGGAAGACCAGAGCGCCGCCTCGGGGACGAGTGCGGAGGCCGGTGTGCCGTCGACGCGGCCGACCACGACGTTCCACGATTCGAAGTTGGACAGCTCGCCGATCTCGCGCGGCAACCGGATGACGGAGAACCCGACGCCGATCAAGACGAAGAGACCCAGCACGATCCAGTAGTAGGGCCCGTGCAGCCCGGCCGTGATCTGCCACGCCTCGTTCTGCAGGAAGATGAAGGTGATGAACAGGATGAGGAGCGGCAAGGCCCGGACGAGCAGGCTCACCACCTGCTCGAGCTCCCGCACGGTTCGAGCGCCGGCCCACCGCGTCAACGGCACCACCCCGTAGCTCGTCCCGAGGAAGATCACGACGAGGAGCAGCAGGTTTCCCACTGCGGTGACGAGCGCCGAGCGCCACTGGCCGCCGAACAGGAGCGGTATTGCCGGCGGAGCGAGGACGAACACCGCGATCTCGAAGACGCCGACGCTGACGGGACGAGCCAGCAGCGGCCGTCCCCGGAGCCGGTTCGCCAGCATCCACGAGCCCAGGAGGATGCCGAACCCCACTGCGACCGCGACGATGTCGAGCCAGATCGGGAAGTCGCGCTTGGGCGCGTTCGCGACCTCGAAGAGGAAGATCAGGGTGAACAGGGGCACGGCACGCGTCAGGACGTCACGCGTCGGGCTGTAGTCGGCGATGAAGTGCGGCAGCCCGCGCTTCAGGAACCACCGTTCGGTCTCGGTCGCGGCCGGGTCCGACAAGCACGACCTGTCTAGTCGCGCTCCTCGTCCTCGCCAGTGACCTCCTGGGCCTGCTCGAACGCGTCGGCCTCGGGCGCCTCGGGATCGCCGCTCACCCGGTCGACCCGGTCGGCCTCGACCTCGTCGTCGTCGGCCTCGGGGAAGGCGTCCTGCTCCTGCTCGTAGGCGTCCGCCTCGGGGACCTCGTCGCGCTCCATGCCCTGTGTCCTACCCCTTTTCGGCCCTCGTCACCCGGGAGTTCTGGGCGTCAGCCGACGCGGGCGGGCTCGCCCTTCGTGAAGACGAGCCCGTCGGGCGACGCGTCGACCACGATCGTGTCGCCGTCCCGGAAGTCACCCGAGAGCAGCTTGAGCGCGATCGGGTCGGCGACCTCACGCTGGAGCACCCGCCGGAGCGGCCGGGCTCCGAAGTCGGGGTCGTACCCGACCCGGGCGACGTGCGCCCGGGCGGCGTCGGTCAGCGAGAGCTTCAGGTTCCGCTCGGCCAGCCGCTCCTCCAGCTTCTGCACCTGGAGCCCCACGATCTGCTCGATGTGGCGCTCGTCGAGCCGGTGGAACACCACGATCTCGTCGATCCGGTTCAGGAACTCGGGCTTGAACTGGCTCCGCATCGCGGCCAGGACGGTGGCCTCGTCGGCGCCGCCGCCGAGGTTGCTCGTCATGATGAGCACGGTGTTCTTGAAGTCGACCGTGCGCCCCTGACCGTCGGTGAGACGACCGTCGTCCATGATTTGCAGCAGCACGTTGAACACGTCGGGATGTGCCTTCTCGATCTCGTCGAGCAGGATCACCGCATACGGGCGACGCCGGACGGCCTCGGTCAGCTGCCCGCCCTCCTCGTACCCGACGTAGCCGGGCGGCGCGCCCACGAGGCGCGACACGTTGTGCTTCTCCTGGTACTCCGACATGTCGATCCGCACCATGGCGTGCTCGTCGTCGAAGAGGAAGTCCGCGAGCGTCCGGGCCAGCTCTGTCTTCCCGACCCCGGTCGGGCCGAGGAACAAGAACGAGCCGATCGGACGGTTCGGGTCGGAGAGGCCGGCCCGCGACCGCCGGATCGCGTTCGCGACGGCGCGCACCGCCTCGTCCTGGCCGATCACCCGCTCGTGCAGCACTTCCTCGAGGCGGACGAGCTTCTGCATCTCGCCCTCCATGAGGCGCGTCACTGGAATGCCCGTCCACTTGGAGACGATCTCGGCGATGTCCTCCTCGTCGACCTCCTCCTTGAGCATCTGCTGCTCGCCCTGGAGCTCGTCGAGCTGGCGCGTCTTCGTCTCGATCTCCTGCTCGAGCTCGCGCATCGTCCCGTAGCGCAGCTGTGCCGCCCGCTCGAGGTCGCCCTCGCGCTCGGCGCGCTCGGCCTCGGTGCGCGCGCCTTCGAGCTGCTCCTTGAGGTCGCGGATCTCGGTGATGGCGCGCTTCTCGTTCTCCCAGTGGGCGACCATCGCCGACCTCTGCTCGGTCAGCTCCGCCAGCTCGGCCTCGATCGCCTGCAGGCGCTGCTTGGAGATCTCGTCGGTCTCCTTGGCCAGTGCCGCCTTCTCGATCTCGAGCTGGCGGATGCGGCGCTCGACCACGTCGACCTCGATCGGCATCGAGTCGATCTCGATGCGCAGCCGCGACGCGGCCTCGTCGACGAGGTCGATCGCCTTGTCGGGGAGCTGGCGGCCGCTGACGTAGCGCTGCGACAGGACCGCCGCCGCGACGAGCGCGGCATCCTGGATGCGGACACCGTGATGCACCTCGTAGCGCTCCTTGAGCCCGCGCAGGATCGCGATGGTGTCGTCGACGCTGGGCTCGCCGACGTACACGGGCTGGAACCGGCGCTCGAGGGCGGCGTCCTTCTCGATGTTCTTGCGGTATTCGTCGAGCGTGGTCGCGCCGATCAGGCGGAGTTCGCCCCGGGCGAGCATCGGCTTGATCATGTTGCCGGCGTCGACCGCGCCCTCGGCGCCGCCGGCGCCCACGATCGTGTGGAGCTCGTCGATGAAGCTGATGATCTCGCCCTCGGCGTCGGCGATCTCCTTGAGGACGGCCTTGAACCGCTCCTCGAACTCGCCGCGGTACTTCGAGCCCGCGACCATCGAGCCGATGTCGAGCGCGACGACGCGCTTGTTGCGTAGACCTTCGGGCACGTCACCCTCGACGATGCGCCGTGCGAGCCCTTCGACGATGGCGGTCTTGCCGACGCCGGGCTCGCCGATGAGCACCGGGTTGTTCTTGGTGCGGCGCGACAAGACCTGGATGATGCGCCGGATCTCCTCGTCGCGCCCGATGACCGGGTCGAGCTTGCCCTTGCGCGCCTCTTCGGTGAGGTCGCGACCGAACCGCTCGAGGGCCTGGTACTGGTCCTCGGGGTTCTCGCTCGTGACCCGGTGGCTGCCGCGCACGTCCTTGAGCGCGTCGAGCACGGCGTCGTGCGTGACGCCGAGGCCGCGGAGAAGGTCGCCCACCCCGCCTGTCACGTCGCTCATCGCGAGGAGGACGTGCTCGGTGGAGAGATAGTCGTCGTCGAGACCGGTGCGCTCCTCGTCCGCCGCCTCGAGGATCCGGTACGCGTCCTGTGAGAGCTGGGCCTGCTGCGCGGTCTGCCCGTAGACCTTGGGGAGGTTCTGCAGGGCCTCGTCAACCCGGTCCCGCACCGTCTTGGCCGGCACACCCACCCGCTCGAGCACCGGCAGGACCACGCCCTCGGGCTGGCTCACGAGCGCCGCGAGCAGGTGCTCGGGCGTCACCTGGCTGTGGTTCTGCTCCCGCGCCAGGGCCTGGGCCGCCTGCAGGGCTTCTCCCGTCTTGCGCGTGAATCGATTGGGATCGAGTGGCATGGGGCTACCTCGGTGTGGTCAAGCTTCTGTCCAAAGTTGACAAGACCGCTATCAAGTTTATTCCGGGATCCCGGACCGTTCGAGGCCGCTACCCCCGTTCAGCCCCGCCGCACGCGGACGACGGCCTTGCTCACCGGGACGAGGTCGCGGCGGTACTTGCGGTGGACGCGTTCCTCGGTCTCGGCCACCTCCCGCCGAGCCTTGCGCACCTGCGCCCGAAGACGCTCGATCTCGGCCATCGCGTCGTCGAGCGCGGCCTCGAGGTCGAGGATGCGCTTCACGCCGGCGAGGCCGACGCCCTCGTTGGTGAGCTCCTGGATGTGTTGGAGCAACTCGATGTCGCGGTCGGAGTACCGCCGGCTGCGGCCCTCGGTGCGTTGCGGCTCGATGAGGCCCTTGCGCTCGTAGATCCGCAGCGTCTGCGGATGAACCCCTGCCAGCTCGGCGGCCACAGAGATGATGTACAGGGCGCGCTCGTTGTCATCCATCGGTCTCACACTCCCAGGTGCTCACGCGGGTTCTCGGTGAGCGCGTTGCCCAGGTCCTCGATCGCCTTCTTCGCGGCACCGTCGACCTTCTTTGGCACGACGACGTCGAACGTCACCAGCAGATCACCTGGGCTTCCCTTGCCGGTGTCAATCCCCCGCCCCCGCATCTTCACGGTCTTCCCGCTCTGCGTCCCGGCCGGCACCTTCACCGTCACAGGCTTGTCGAGCGTCGGCACCTTCACCTGCGTGCCGAGCGCCGCCTCGCTGAAGGTGATCGGCACGAGCACGGTGAGGTCCTTGCCCCTGCGCCCGAAGATCGGGTGCGTCCCCACGTGCACGACGACGAACAGGTCGCCGGGCGGCCCGCCGTTCGCGCCCGCCGCGCCACGGCTCGGCACGCGGATGCGCTGGCCGTCGTCGACACCGGGCGGGATCCGCACCTTCACGTCGCGGCGGCGGCGCTCGACGCCCCGACCGCCACACTGGTGGCACGGGTTCTTGATGATCGTGCCGCGCCCCCCGCACGTCGGGCACACCTGCGAGAACGAGAACGGGCCCTGGTCGACGAGCACTTCGCCGCTGCCACCGCACTGCGGACAGACATCGGGTGTGCTGCCTGGCTCGGCGCCCGAACCGTGGCACACGGAGCACACCGCGTCGGCGGTGAAGCTCACGCTCGTCTCGACGCCGTGCACGGCGTCGAGGAAGTCGAGGTTCAGCTCGGTCTCGAGGTCGGCGCCGCGCTGCGGACCGGCCTGTCGTGACCCGCGCCCGCCGCGCCGGCCGCGGCCGCCGCGGCCGAACAGGCCGCCGAGCAGATCACCGAAGCCGGCGTCCTCGTCGAACTGGAACGTGCGGAACCCTTCGGCACCACCGGGCCCGAACCCGCCCGGCGCGCCGCCCCCGAACGGGCCGACGCCGGACGCGACCATCTGACGGACCTCGTCGTACTCCTTGCGCTTGCCGGCGTCGCCGAGCACGTCGTACGCGGCCGAGACCGACTTGAACTTCTCCTCGGCCTCCTTGTTCCCCGGGTTCGCGTCGGGGTGGTACTGCTTGGCGAGCTTGCGGTAGGCGCGCGTGATGTCCTTCTCGGACGCCGACGGCGACACTCCGAGCACGTCGTAGTAATCGGTCTCGAACCACTCACGCTGCGGCGCCATGGCCTGTTACCTCGAAACCCTCACCATCGCCGGGCGCAGCACCCGACCCTTCAGCGTGTAGCCGGTGCGCAGGACATCGGTGACGACGGGCTCGCCGTCGCCTTCGTCTTGCATGACCGCCTCGTGGACGTTGGGGTCGAACGGCTTCCCCTCGGCTTCGACACGCGAGAGGCCCGCCTTGTCGAGGACGCCCAACAGCTCGGCGTACACGAGCTCGACGCCCTTGCGCACGCTCTCCGTGTCCTCGCCGGCCGCGTCGAAGTTCTTCAACGCGAGCTCGAAGGAGTCGAGCACCGGGAGCAGCTGCTCGACCAGGCCTTGGGTGGCCCGGTCGACGAGCGCGGTCTGCTCCCTGATCACGCGCTTGCGGTAGTTCTCGAAGTCGGCCTGCACGCGCCGGAGCGTGTCGAGGTGCTCGTCCCGCTCCGACTCGAGCCGGGACAGGCGCGCCAGGTCAGCTTCGAGCTCCGACGCCGCGGCCTCCTCTTCGGAGACCGCGACCTCGGGCTGATCGTCGGGGGTGAACCGCTCGTCGGGCACGGTTACGCCCCCTTCTGCTGACCGCCGTGCTCGTCGTCGTCGACGATCTCGGCGTCGGCGACCTCGTCGTCAGACGGCTGCGACGACTGGCCAGCGCCCGGGCCGGGCGTCCCGCCCGCCGCTGCGCCTTCCTGCTGCTGGCTCTGGGCCGACTGCTGGTACAGACGCTGCGCGAACTCCTGACTGGCCGCCAGCAGCTCCTCGTGCCCGCGCTTGACCGCCTCGATGTCGGAGCCGGCCAAGGCGTCCTTGAGCGCCTTGAGCTTCTCCTCGATCTTCTGGCGCTCGTCGCCCGAGACGTTGTCAGCTTGCTCCTTGAGCAGCTTCTCGGTCTGGAACACGAGCGAGTCGGCGTTGTTCCGGGTCTCGGCCTCCTCGCGCCGCTGACGGTCCTCCTCGGCGTGCGCCTCGGCCTCCTTGACCATCGTGTCGATGTCGTCCTTCGACAGCGCGGTGCCGCCGGTGATCGTCATCTGCTGCTCCTTGCCGGTGGCAAGGTCCTTCGCAGACACGTTCACGATCCCGTTGGCGTCGATGTCGAACGTGACCTCGACCTGCGGCACGCCCCGCGGCGCCGGTGGGATGCCGACGAGCTGGAACTTGCCGAGCGTCTTGTTGCGGTAGGCCATGTCGCTCTCGCCCTGGAGCACGTGGATCTCGACGCTGGGCTGGTTGTCCTCGGCGGTCGTGAAGACCTCCGAGCGCTTGGTCGGGATCGTGGTGTTCCGGTCGATGAGCTTCGTGAAGATCTGGCCCTTCGTCTCGATGCCCAGCGACAGAGGGGTCACGTCGAGCAGCAGGACGTCCTTCACGTCGCCCTTCAGCACGCCGGCCTGGATGGCGGCGCCGACGGCGACGACCTCGTCCGGGTTCACGCCCTTGTGCGGGTCCTTGCCGGTGAGCTCGCGCACCAGGTCGACGACCGCGGGCATGCGCGTGGAGCCGCCCACGAGGATGATGTGATCGATCTGGCTCTTGTCGAGGCCGGCGTCCCGGATCGCCTGCTCGAACGGCCCGCGGCACGAGTCGAGGAGATCGGCCGTCAGCTCCTGGAACTTCGAGCGCGACAGCTCGAGCTCGAGGTGCAGCGGTCCCTCGCTCGTCGCCGTGATGAACGGCAGGTTGATCGTGGTCTGCTGCGCCGAGGAGAGCTCGATCTTGGCCTTCTCCGCGGCCTCCTTCAGACGCTGGAGCGCCATTTTGTCGTTCGACAAGTCGACGCCGTGAGCGTTCTTGAACTCGGTGACCATCCAGTCGATGACGCGCTGGTCCCAGTCGTCCCCGCCGAGGTGCGTGTTCCCGGCGGTGGCCTTGACCTCGAACACGCCCTCGCCGATGTCGAGCAACGACACGTCGTAGGTGCCGCCGCCCAGGTCGAAGACGAGGATGGTCTGGTCGTGCTCCTTGTCGAGCCCGTACGCCAGCGCGGCTGCAGTCGGCTCGTTGATGATGCGCAGGACCTCGAGGCCCGCGATCTGCCCCGCCTCCTTCGTCGCCTGACGCTGGGCGTCGTCGAAGTACGCGGGGGTCGTGATGACGGCTTGCGTCACCGTGTCACCCAGGTACGCCTCGGCGTCCCGCTTCAGCTTCTGGAGGATGCGGGCGGAGATCTCCTGGGCCGAGTAGTTCTTGCCATCGATGTCGATCTTCCAGTCGGTGCCGATGTGTCGCTTGACCGATCGCACCGTCCGGTCGGGGTTCGTGATGGCCTGGCGCTTGGCGACCTCGCCGACCAGCACCTCGCCGGTCTTCGAGAACGCGACCACGGACGGGGTGGTCCGGGCGCCTTCGGAGTTGGGGATGACGGCGGGCTCACCCGCCTCGAGCACGGACACCACCGAGTTGGTGGTCCCGAGGTCGATGCCGACGGCCTTGCTCATAGGGACGTTCCTCCCGAGATCGAACTTGAGTCCTTGAGTATCAACTTAGTTTAGGAAACTGCTCACCCCCCCTGTCAATTCCCCACTCCTGCTTCTTTTCCCGGCCAAATGCCCGAGGAACGCCGAGCCCCGGGCCCGAGGCGCGAGGGGCAGCGCCGGTCCATCGGCGCGTCCGAGG
>JBKOWN010000015.1:0-3531 GCA_046724435.1 Actinomycetota bacterium | reverse complement strand
CGGGGCGTCGACGCCGAGCAGCTCCCACATATCGAGGAGGTGAAAGACCGCGTCCTCCATGCTGTCGATCTGCTCGATGCCCTCCGACTCGCCGAAGCCGGGGAACACCGGCACCGTGACCGCGAACGAGTCGGCGAGGTCCTCGAGTGCCGGATTCGTCGGTTCGCCACCGGCCGAGTGGAGGTAGACCAGCGGGTCGCCGGCGCCGGCCCGGAACACCTGGATCTTGCCGATGGGCGCGTCGACGCGCTCCTCGGTGAGCGTCTGCGGCATCGGCTATGCCACCGCCGCCTGCGGGCGGTATACGGGCTTGCCTTCGGGGAACTCGGCCCGCAGCTTCGGCATGACCTGCTCGGCGAACAGCGCCATGTTCTTGCGCGTGAGATGGTCGGGCAGGCTCCCGAGCTGGAACAGCCCGAGCAGGTTGCCCGTCCCCAACGCGCTGAGCGCGTCGACGAGCTGTTCCGTGACGGTCTCGGGCGAGCCGACGATCGCGTAGCGGCCGTCGACGATCTGGTCCCACGTCTCGACGTTGAGCATGAACGTCCCCGCCGACTTCAGGATGCTGGCGAGCGACCGTACCGACGTGTACCCAGGCGGCTGGATCGTGATTCCCGGCAGCAGGCGCTTCACGAAGTACCAGAGGTGCTCCTCGTACTCGCGCCGCGCCTGTTCGTCGGTCTCGGCCACGTAGATCGGCACGAGCCAACCCGCCTGCAGGGGATCGGCTTCGTAGCCCTCGGACTCGCACGCATCCCGGAACATCGAGAAATACCGCTTGAACACGTCGAGGTGGAAGTACGGGATGCCCATGTAGGCGTACCGGTTGCGGGCGACGAACTCCATCGTCTCGATGGACCCCGCGCCCGGGATCCAGATCTCCGGATGCGGCTGCTGGATCGGGCGGGGCCACGGGTTGACGTACCGGATGCGGTAGTGCTTGCTCACCCATTCGAAGGGGCCGGGTGTCGTCCAGGCCTTCGTGATGAGGTCGTGCGCCTCCTGGAAGCGCTCGCGGGCCTGCGTCGGGTTGACCGAGAACGAGTAGTACTCGGGGCCTCCGCCGACGACCATGCCTGCGATCAGGCGCCCGCCGCTGATCACGTCGATCATGGCGAACTCCTCGGCGACCCGCGTCGGTGGGTCGTAGAGCGGCAGGGCGTTGCCGACGACGGCGATCCGCACGCGGCTCGTCTGGCGCGCCAGGATCGACGCGATCAGGTTCGGTGAGGGCATGTTCCCGTAGGCATTTTGGTGGTGCTCGTTCACGCAGACGCCGTCGAACCCGACATCCTCGGCGTACAGGAGCTCGTCGAGATACGTGTTGTACAGCTCGTTCCCGAGGTGCGGGTCGTAGAGCTCGTTCGGACATGTCACCCAGGCCGGGCCGTCGTAGTCCGGCGACAGCTGCGTGTACGGCATGAGGTGGAACGAGAAGAACCGCACGGCGACCCCCCGGTCCGGCTCCTGGATCGGACGTCACCCTATAGCCCTTGACCGGACGGTCCAGTTTCGCCCGGCCGACCAGCCGGCTGTGTCCGTGGCAACGGCGTGCCACCAGCCGGCCCCTCTGCCCCGGTACGATTCGCACTTCCCGCGCGTCGACAGGAGCAACCGCTGAGGCAGGTCTTTCGACCCCCCGTGCTCGTCTCGTTGGTGGTCGCGGCGCTCTTCGTGGCGGGCATTTCGGTCGCCGGGTCGGCGCTACGCGACGAAAAGACCACGAAGCGCGCCCAGACGGCTGTGACCACCGCTGCACCGACGACGACCACCGCCCCGGCGCCGACGACCACGACCGTCGCGCCCACGGAGATCGTCCAGCCGGCGTGGGCGACGCTCCCCCCGGTGCCGGGCGGCGAGGTGGGCCTCGGCTCCCAGGGCCCCGAGGTGATGGCCTACGAGCAGCGCATGGCGGACATTCACTTCGATCCGGGCCCGGTCGACGGCATCTACGACCAGAAGACGGTCTACGCGGCGCAGACGCTCCAGAAGTACGGGGGCGGGGCCCCCACCGGTCGCATCACCGACGCCGACGTGTTCGCGCTCAGCTTCTTCCAGTTCAAGCCGCCGATGGCCGCGACGCCCGAGCCGAACCGCACCGAGATCGACATCACGGGGCAGACCCTGACTCTGTACGAGAACTTCCAACCGAAGCTGATCACGACCATGTCGTCCGGCTCGGGCGAGAACTATTGCTACGACACACCCCGCGAGAACCCGACCAGCCATGTGTGCGAGGACGCCAACACACCGTCCGGCGACTTCACCTACACCGAGTTCCGCCCGGGTTGGGACAAGTCACCGCTCGGCCAGTTGTACAACCCCTACTACTTCAACAAGGGCATCGCGGTGCACGGCTACGACTCGGTCCCGATCACGCCTGCCTCGCACGGCTGCGTTCGCATCCCGATGCACGTCGCCGAGTACTTCCACACTCTCGTGAACCGCGGCGATCCCGTGCACGTCTTCGGTGGCAAGCCCGCCCACGTCACGTCATCGACACCCCTGACGCCTCAGCCGGCCCCCACCCCCGAGCCGATCCCTCCGCCTCCGCCGCCTCCGCCGCAGTAGCCGTACGGTTTCAAGGCGCGACGTTGACCGTCAAGCCGGGGCCTGGCTGGTCGCAGTTGGCGGAGTCGTCGGTGGCGCGGCTCAGGATGGTGACGCTCCCGGTCTGGTTCGGGATCCAGCCGAGCGACCACGACTCGTACCACGCCCACCGCGTAGCGACCTCCGGCCGGCTCCAGAGTGCGTCAGTCGTCGAGACGAGGAGTCAGCCCCAAGGCGACCTGCCCGATGTACTCGTACGCCTCGTTGGGCGAGAACGGCTGCATGAAGGGGCCGGCGCGGACGTCTCGATAGAGCCTCGACAGGACGTTGCTGGTCAGATATCCGGCACCACCGGAGGCGGTGAGGGAGCGATCGACGACGTCGATGCAACCGCGGTTCACGACGAGCTTTGCGCATTGGAACTCGCGGTTGAGCTCGTGCAACTCCTCGATCGAAACCTCGGCGGCGGGACGCTCGAGCGCGTGATGGTCGATGAGCCCGCCGACGCGCTCGATCAGCGCGCGGGATGTCGCCAGGTCGGCCTCGGACTCGGCAACCTGGTGTTGGATGCCCGAGCGCTCGGCCAGCTTCCGCCCGCTCGGCGCCTTCTTCCTGGTCCGGGCCATGTCGACGGCGAGCTCGTGTGCCGTTTCGGCGATCCCGAGAAAAGCGCCGAGAAGCCCGATGTTGCCGACGGTGGCGATAATGAGGAAATCCTCGAACCATTCGCCCCAGCCTTCGCCGATCGTCACGAACTCGGCCGGGACGACACAATTCTCGTACACGACATCGTGGCTTCCTGATGCGCGCATGCCCACCGCGTCCCAGTTGTCGAGGATCTGCTGACCCGGAGTGCCTCGCGGAACGATCGCGAAGCCGGAGGCCCAACTGCCGTCTTCCTTGTGGGTGCGAATCGGTACGAAGAACAGATCGGCAATGGGCGAGAGTGTGCTGAAGATCTTTCGCCCGTCGATCGCCCAA
>JBKOWN010000181.1:0-14773 GCA_046724435.1 Actinomycetota bacterium | reverse complement strand
GGGCGACAAGGACAGCAGGGAGAAGGCGAAACGGGGCGCGACCCGCCAGGGCCAGGCCGCGCACGCGCACGGCTACCGCGACTGACTCGCTCCCACGTCCTCGTGCGCCGCGACGCCGCGGCCCCGCTCGCCCGCCTCGAGGAGCCGCGCGATCTCGTCGACCTCTTGAACGACGGAGTCGGCGAACCACTGCCCGCCGACTCGGTCGTAGAGCCAGCCCAATGGGCCGCGGCCGAGGTCCATCTCCTCGACGTGGTGGATGCGGGTGCCGCCTTCGACCTCGTCGATCTCGAACCAGGCTTGCAGACGCTGCGGCACACCGTGCTCGAGCGTGACGTCGATGCGGTGCGGCGCCTCCCACCGGTAGCGAGTGATCACCGAGCCCGGGAACCTGCCCAGGAAGCGGCCGTCCTCGCGGGCGATCATCCCGTCGGCGGTGTCGCCCAGCTTGGTGACCCACACCATCTTGGTGTCGGCCTTCGTGTACTGGGCAGGGTCGAGGACGAAGTCGAAGGCGTCCTGCGGTGTCACGCCTCGCGCGATCGCGGTGCCCTCACCACGGATCATCAGCTGGGAAGGTAGCTCACTCCCCGGTATGCCGGTACAGCTGGGTCATCGCGATGAGGCGCGAGTCGGCGAGCCCGGCGGTGCGGTCCTTCGACACCTCTTGGTACTTCCGGCTCGACGTCATCTCGATGAAGGCCTGGCGCGAGGGGTACTCGACGAGGATGACCGCGTCCCAGTCGTCGCCGTCCCCACCGATCACGACCGAGTCGGCGCGCCCTTGCCAGAGCACCCGCGCTCCCGTCTCCTCGAGCATCGAGCGCACGCGGTCTCCGTAGCGCGCGTACGAGTCCCGCCCGGACTGCGCCCCGTCGCCGTCGCCGTCGGCGCTTGCCTTCTCGGCGAACTTGAGCAGGTTCAGCATCACCACCGGCGCCTCGAGGTCGCCGTCGAGAAGCGCCTGGATCTGCTCCTTGGTCGGTCCGATCGGCATTGCCGGGTCCTTTCTCCTACGCCGGGCGCGAGACCGGCAGCTTCGGCTCGCGCCCCGCCGGCAGGCTGTCGTAGAGGTCGGCGACCAGGTCTGATCGCACGGAGGCGTATCCGGGGTCGTCCCACAGGTTGCGGAACTGGTGCGGGTCCTCGTCGACCCGGTACAGCTCGCCTTCGGTGCCGTCGTAGGCGACGGAGCTGCGCGGCCCGCCGTCGGCCAACCCGAGACGCCGCGAGATCGGCTCGGGCAGGAGGCCGAGGAACTCTTCGAGGCCATTCGGCTCGCCCACGGTGCTCGGCTCGTACACGGTGCACGACCACCCGTCGCGGTAGATCGAGCGCATGTGCATCCCGTAGCCCGGGAACTGGCTGTCCCATTCGCAGAGCGCCCGCTCGCGACCGGAGTCGGCCGCGGTCGGAAGCGGCGCGCCCTGCATCGAGGGCGAAGGCTCGATACCCGCGATCGCACAGAACGTCGGCGCGAGGTCGAGGTGCCCGACCGGTTCGCCGACCTCGGCCGGCGCGACACCCGTCGACGGCGCGGGACGCCACACGAAGGGGACCCGCATCAGAGCATCGGTATGGAACGGTCCCTTGAACAGGAGGCCGTAGTCGCCCTGGAGCTCCCCGTGGTCGGTGGTGAAGAAGACGTCGGTGTCGTCGGTCCAGCCTCGCCGTTCGACGGTGTCGAGCACGCGGCCGCACGCCTCGTCGATGAGCTCGTTCATGACGTGCGTGAGCGCGTTGACCTCGCGCAGCTGGTCGTCCTCGAGGGTGGCGGGCACGAAGCGGGCCGGTCCACCCTCGACGTTGTGCCACGAGCCCTCGTAGAACCCGAGCCAGTGGGGCGGCTTCTGCGCGAGCACCTCGCGGATGGCGTCGGGCGAGCCAGGGTGCCCGGGCGGAAGGTCGAGGTCCTGCCAGGGCACCCGCTTGCGCTCGGAGGCGGGCGGATCCCACGGGTGGTGGGGGTCGGGGAAGCTCATCCACACGAACCAGTCGTCGCCGTCGTCGATCGAGTCCAGGAACGCGATCGTGCGGTCGGCAACCCAGTCCGTGTGGTACAGGTCACGCGGGATCGGGTTGATCTTCGTCTCCGGCGCGCCCGTGTCACCGCCGCCCTCGGCCTGCAGCAAGGCGGCGAAGCCGTCGACCTGGTCGGGGTGGTGCTCGAGGAGCCATGTCCCGTAGTGCTGGAAGCCGCGGCCGGCGATGGTCGGTGCGTGCATGGCCAGCTCGGCGTGCTCGAAGCCGCGCAGCGGGCCGGTCGAGCCCTCCTGCGCCATCGCGTTCTCCGGGAAGGTGAACATCGGATCGAAGCCGGGGTCGAAATGCGCCTTGCCGAGCAGCGCGGTCCGGTACCCGGCCTTCTCCGCGAGATGGGCCGCGACGCTCGGCGCGTCGTGCGGGAGTTGCACCCCGTTCGCGAACACGCCGTGCGTGCGCACGTACTGCCCCGTGAGCATGGTCGAGCGCGCCGGCATGCAGACTGTGTTCTGGTTGTACGCGCGCCGGTAGTTGATACCGTCGGCCGCCAGACGGTCGACGACGGGCGTGTGCGCGATCTCGTTGCCGTTACAACCCAGCGCGTCGTAGCGCTGCTGGTCAGTCGTGATGAACAGGATCTTCCGTCCCATGGGAACCCTTCCGATCAGGCGGCACGCTCGCCGGGAGGGGCGAGAACACGCTCACACGCCCGCAGCTCGGTGAGCAGCTGCTTGCGCGTCGACGGCGTAGCGACGCCGAGCAACGAAACCCGCAGCGCGTAGTCGGCCTCGGCGCGGAATCCGGCCGCGTTCATCTCGCCCGCCGCCCAGCGCCGGATCACGCCGTTCACAGCCAGCGTGACGTGCAAACCGAGCACGTGCGGGTCGAGATCGCTCCGGAGCAAGCCGCGGTCCATCGCGTCGCGGATCGACGCCTCGTACAGCGCGATGGTGCGACGCCGGATCGGAACGCCGCGAGTGCCGGCAGCGGGATCGTGCACGGCTTGGACGAGCGCGCGATACAGAGCGGGCCGGGCGACGAAGTGGTCGACGACCCCGGCGACCAGGGCGCGTGCACGGTGGAGCGGGTCCCGCGACGCGACCGCCGCCAGCTGCGCGCCGAGGTCCTCGAGCCCGGATCGGAGCAACGCGACGAGGACGTCCTCCTTCGAGCCGATGAGGTTGTAGACGGTCGCGTAGCTCACGCGCGCGGTCTCCGACAGGCGGCGCATCGTGAGCCCGTCGAGCCCCCCGGCTTCGACGAGATGCGCGGCGGCGTCCAGGATCCGCCGCCGGCGTCGCTCTTTGCCCTGCTCCCGGCGACCCTGCTCCTGCACGCCCTGCTGCGCCAAAGTCATATCAGAGTATAAGTTTGGCCGTCGCCGATCGGCGGCGCAAGACGGGTTTTCGGCCCGGCGTAGGCTCCACGCACCGGCGCTGCAGGGGGGCAGGCATGGCATACGACCTCGTGATCCGGGACGGGACAGTGGTCGACGGCACCGGGCGCCCGCCGTTCCGGGGCGACGTGGCGGTGAGCGGCGACCGGATCGCCGCCGTCGGCGACGTCGACGCTGACGGCCGCGAGTCGATCGACGCCGAGGGACGCGTCGTCAGCCCCGGGTTCGTGGACGTCCACACGCATCTGGACGCCCAAGTGGGCTGGGACCCGGTCGCGTCGTCGTCGTGCTGGCACGGTGTCACGTCGGTCGTGCTCGGCAACTGCGGCGTGACGTTCGCGCCGTGCAAGCCGGAGGACCGCGAGTACCTCGCCGAGCTGATGGAGTCGGTCGAGGACATCCCGGCCGCCAGCATCCTCGACGGGCTGTCGTGGCACTGGAAGACGTACGGCGAGTACCTCGGCGAGCTCGACCGGCTCCCGAAGGGTGTGAACGTCGGCGGCATGGTCGGTCACTGCGCCGTTCGTCACTGGGCCATGGGCGAGCGCGGCCTGGACGAAGCGCCCGCGGCGGCCGACGACATCGCGGCGATGACCGCGCTCGTCGACGAGGCGATCGCCGCCGGCGCCCTCGGCTTCTCGACCTCGCGCACGATGCTCCACCGCGTCCCCGACGGCCGCGCGGTGCCGGGCACGTACGCGACGCCGGAGGAGCTGCTCGCGATCGGCGACGTACTCGGACGGCACGGACGCGGCACGTTCGAAGTCGCGCCCAAGTTGGGCGAGCTCGACGGGCCCGACTACGAGGGCTCCCGCGCCGAGGTTGCCTGGATGGCGGACGTCAACCGCACCAGCCGCCGGCCCGTCACGTTCGGCCTCGCGCAGAGCGACTTCCGGCCCGAGCTTCATTCGCGCGTGCTCGGCTTCGTCGACGCGGAAGCGACGCGCGGGGCGGAGCTCCGGCCCCAGACGACGGCGCGCGGCATCGGCCTCTTGTTCGGGATCGCGCACCACACGTTCTACGACGGCCTTCCGTCATGGCAGAAGCTCCAGGCGCTCGACCTCGAGGGTCGACTCGCCGCCCTGGACGACGACGCGCGCCGCGCCCGGTTGATCCACGATGCCGACGAGCGCCCGTCGGGCCTCGATCCCGGCTGGGTCTACCTGGTCGGGACGAAAGACGCGCACTACGCCTACACGCCGGACGACAGCCTGGCCGCGATCGCGGCGCGGGCCGGGGAGTCCCCTGCCGCGACGTTCATCCGCCTCGCGCGAGAGAGCCGAGGGCGGGCGCTGTTCAGCTTCCCGTTCTTGAACCAGAGCCTCGCCGCCGTCGACGAGATGCTGCACCACCCGACGGTCATGCTCGGCCTGGGCGACTCGGGTGCGCACGTCGGACAGATCATGGACGCCTCACTGCCGACGTTCTTCCTCTCCCACTGGGTGCGCGATCGCGGAGTGTTCAGCCTCGAAGACGGGATCCGCCGCCTGACCTCCGACACCGCGGGGGTCTTCGGGATCGCCGACCGCGGCGTGATCCGCGAAGGCGCCTATGCCGACCTCAACGTGTTCGACCTCGACGCGCTCCATCTCCCGCTGCCCGAGTACGTGCACGACTTCCCCGGTGGCGCCGGGCGGTTCGTGCAACGGGGCCACGGCTACGACGCCACGATCGTCAACGGGCGCGTGTTCACGCGCGGGGGCGAGCCGACGGGCGAGCTGGCCGGGACGGTCCTTCGCAGCGGTTCCGCGGGCGGCTGATCATCGTGGCCGCGAGGCTCGACTGGCTGGGTTGCGCGACGTTCCGTCTCACGGTCGGCGACCTCGTCGTGTTCCTCGACGCGTACATGGATCGCGTGCCTTCAGCGCCTCCCGTCGGCCTCACCACGGGAGACGTCGATCACGCCGATTGGATCGTCGTCGGCCACTCGCACTTCGATCACCTCTGGGGCGCGGAGACGATCGCCCGCCACACCGGGGCGACGGTCCTCGGCTCGTACGAGACCGTGCGCGTCATGCGGGAGCAGGGCGTCCCGAGCGAGCAGCTGCTCCCCGTCGCCGGCGGTGAGCGCGTCCGGCTCGCGCCCGAAGTCACCGTGACTGCGTTCCCGAGCCAGCACTCGTGCGTCTGGTCGCAGACGAAGATGACCGACGCCGACGAAGTTTGCATCGGCGACCTCGGCCTGACCTACCAGGAGCAGCAGGCGCGCTTTGCCGCGCTGGCCGACTGGTTCGGGAGCCTCGGCGCCGACGTACAAGCGCACCTCGGTGCCAGCTACCAGGGCGCCCGCGGTGACGGTGGCGCGCTCGTCTACCTGTTCGAGACCCCGGCGGGCTCGCTCTTCTACCAGGACACGTCAGGGCACTGGTCGGGGATCCTGCGGGACCTCCGACCCGACGTCGCGATCCTCGCCGCCGCCGGGCGCGGGAACGTCGACGGTGAGCCGGTCCAGGGATCGCTCGCCGGGTTCGTGGCGCGCCAGGCCGACCTGTTGCGGCCGCAGCGCGTCGTCCTGAGCCATCACGACGATTGGCTCCCCGGCTTCTCGAACGCGATCGACACCAAGCCGATCCGGGCCGAGCTCGCGCGCCAAAGCCCGCGCGCCGAACTGGTCGAGATGGGCTACCTCGAGGGCTACCGCCTGTTCGACGGCGTGTAGCCGGCGACGAGCCCGAGCGGGCCCCGCACCCGGTCGCGCTGTCGCTGCTGCCGGTACGCGAGCTTGCCGGCCCGGATCGCCGCCCGGCCGGCCCGCGCCGTCTCATCGAGGTGGTCGCCCACCCGGGAGAGCACGCGGTCGAGCTCGCCGACCGCGTCGTTGAAATGCGAGGCCGCCGTGGCAAGCACGTCCCGGCAGGCATCGCCGAGGCCGGGGCGGAGCACGACGACGTCGCCGTGGCGGGCATGCAGCCTGGTCACGAGGCCACCTCCAGGCGTCGGATACTCCACGGTATCTCCCCGCTATGCTGACGCCAGCGTCAGGTGGGGGCGCTCCCATCGAGCCGGGAGGGACGTCCAATGTCCGAGATGGAATCGGTGTCCGAAACGCCCGAGATGCCCGCGGGACAATTCGACCTCGACCCGGCCAAACCGCAGGCGATCTACGACATGCTCCGCGAGCATTCGCCGATCCTCCGGACGGAGCAGGGCGGGACGATGATCGCCCGCCACGAGGACGTCGAGTTCGCGCTGCGGCACGCCGATGTCTTCTCCTCCGACATGGACGCGATCTCGATCGGCAACGTGCGTCCGCTCATCCCGTTGCAGATCAACCCGCCCGAGCATGTGAAGTACCGGCGGCTGCTCGACCCGCTGTTCGCGCCCAAACAGGTCGCGCTGCTCGAGGAGGACGTCCGCACGCTCAGCAACCAGTTGATCGACGACTTCATCCACACGGGCGAGTGCGAGTTCAACAGCGCCTTCGCGATCCCTCTCCCCTGCACGGTGTTCCTCCGGCTCTTAGGACTGCCGCTCGATGACCTCGATCTCTTCCTGAAGTTCAAGGACAACATCATCCGACCCGAGACCAGGGACCAGACCGAGTACGAACGGATCCAAGCCGAGACCGGTCAGCAGATCTACGCCTACTTCGACAAGGTGCTCGACGAGCGCGAGCAACAGCCGCGCGACGACATGCTGACCGGATTCCTCGAGGCGGACGTCGACGGACAACACCTAACCCGCGAAGACATCCTCGATATCTGCTACCTGTTCCTGCTCGCAGGGCTCGACACGGTGACCGCATCCGTCGGCTGCATGGTGTCGTACCTCGCGCAGCATCCCGAGCAGCGGCAACGCCTTGTCGACGATCCGTCGCAGATCCCGGGCGCGGTCGAGGAGCTGCTGCGGTGGGAGACGCCGGTCCCGGGCGTGCCGCGCGTCGTCGCCGAGGACATCGATCTGTGCGGCGAGCACCTCGATGCCGGCGAGCGCGTGACCGTGCTGCTCGGCTCGGCGAACATCGACGAACGCGGATTCCCCCAGCCGGACGACGTCGACTTCGGGCGCCCCGCCAACCGCCACCTTGCATTCGGCGGCGGCCTGCACCGGTGCCTCGGCTCGCACCTGGCCCGCCTCGAGCTGCGCGTCGCGCTCGAGCAGCTCCACGAGCGCATTCCCGACTACTCGATCAAGCCCGGCGAAGAGCCGAAGTACTCGATCGGCATCCGTGCCGTCGAGTATCTGCCCCTCGTCTTCACGCCGCCTACGTCATGAAGGTGCGCGTCGACGCCGACCTGTGCGTCGGGCACGGTCGTTGCTACGCCCTCGCGGATGACGTGTTCGAGGCCGACGACCGCGGCCACTGCCTGATCCCGAACGAGGACGTGCCGACCGAGCTCGAAGAGAAGGCGCGCATCGGCGAGCAGAACTGCCCCGAACACGCCATCAGTATCGAAGAATGACCGTCGGCCGCCGGCGTTAGCCTGAAGCCATGACGACGGGCACGATCCCGATCACCGGGGACGACGCGGCGAACCGGCTGCTCGTCGAGAACCCACTCGCGTTGCTCATCGGGATGCTGCTCGACCAGCAGGTGCCGATGGGGTGGGCGTTCCGGGGCCCGTTCACGTTGCAAGAGCGCCTCGGCGGCGCGCTCGACGCCGAGACGATCGCCGCCATGGGCCCGGACAAGATCGAGGCGATCTTCCGCGACAAGCCGGCGATGCACCGGTATCCAGGCTCGATGGGGCAGCGCACGTACGCGCTGTGTGCGTACATCGTCGACCACTACCGCGGCGACGCCGGCGCGATCTGGCGGGACGCCCCGTCGGGTCAGGAGATCTACCGGCGGCTGCGGGAGCTGCCCGGCTACGGCGAGGAGAAGTCGAAGATCTTCCTCGCCATCCTCGGCAAGCGCCTGGGTCAGGCGGCGCCGGGCTGGGAAGAGGCGGCGGCGCCGTTCTCGGACTCGACCCCGCGATCAGTCGCCGATGTCGGCTCGGCCGAGTCGCTCGAGCGCGTGCGGGAGTTCAAGAAGGCGCGGAAGGCAGCGAAGCAGGGGAAGGCTGACTGACGCGGCGACCGGGCCGCATCAGCACCAACCACAGCACCACCCCGCCGGCCGAGGTGACCGCGATCACGAGCACCGTCGCGTCGAACCCGTCAACCGTGCCCTGCTGCGCGCCCGAGACGAATGCCTGACGCTGCGCGCCCTGCAGCTGGTTCGCCTGCTCGCTGATCGCGGTTGGTGATCCGGTGAGCGCCTGGTCGAGTTGCTCCTCCTCGACGCGGCGCACGCCGGCCGCGTCGAGCTGACGGTTCATCTCGGCGATGCCGACACCGGCGTAGAAGAGACCTCCGACCGCCACCACGAGCGACGCGCCGACGTAACGGAAGATGTTGATGATCCCCGAGGCCTCGCCGCACTCCTCGGGTGGGACCGCCTGCAGACCGGCGGCGGACGGGGTCGAGAACGACATGCCGATGCCGACGCCGGCGACGAGTGTCGGCAGCCACAGTCCGCTGTAGGTGGTCGAGACGTCGCTTCGGTAGAGAAGGAAGCAACCGACGGCCTGGAGCCCGAGGCCGACCGCGACGGGCAGGCGGGCGCCGATGCGGTCGGCGAGCCGTCCCGACACGAGCGACGCGGCGAAGATCCCCATCCCGAAGGGCAGCAGCGCGATGCCTGCGAGCAAGGCGGAGTAGTCGAGCAGCACCGACGACTGCGCGTACAGGTTGAAGAAGTAGAGCAGCCCGATCAGAGCGACCGAGTTGACGAACGTGCCGACGTTCCCGCCCGTGAACACCCGATTGGCCAGAAGGCGGAGATGCACCAACGGCTGCTTCACGCGCAGCTCGACGAGAACGAAGGCGGTGAGCGTCACGACGGCGACGGCGAACAGCCCCAGGATGGACTCCGATCCCCAACCCCAACGCGCGCCCTGCTGGAGCGCCAGGATCGCGGTGAACAACCCGACGGCGAGCAGCACGATGCCGGCAACGTCGAACCGCATGCCTTTCTTGCCGGGAGCCAGCCCCCGCAGCATCGAGCGCGCGAGGAGCAGGGCGACGATCGCCACCGGCACGTTGCTCCACCAGACCCACCGCCAGCTGACGGTGTCGGTGAACACGCCGCCGATCAACGGTCCGACCGCGAAGGCGACGCCGCCGACCGCTCCCCAGATGCCGAGGACGAACCCCTGCTTCTCCTTGGGGAAGGCGTCGTAGAGGATCGCAATGGTGGCGGGCATCAGGATCGCCGCACCCATGCCTTGGAGCGCGCGCCCGCCGATGAGCTGGAATGCGGTCCCCGAGCTCGCCACCACGATCGCGGCGACTGCATAGAGGACCATCCCCATGACGAAGACGCGCTTGCGTCCGAGGACGTCGCCGAGCTGGCCGCCGAGCACCACGAAGGCGGCAACGGCGAGGAGGTAGGCGTTCAGCGCCCACGCGAGGGTCGTGGAGGAGAGCGTCAGTTCGTCGGCGATGGCGCTGACCGCGGTGTTGATGGCGGTCGTGTTCACCGCGATCAGGAACAGGGCGATGCACGAGGTAACGAGCGCGCCCCAAGGATGAGGCGGCGACACGAACGTCGCCTCCGGTTGGAGCTGCTCGTGGTGACAGGCGCCGTGGTAGACGCCCGTGTCTGCCCCGATCGTCTGTTGCATCGCGACCGGTCGAACGCTAGCCCGGGTCGACGGCCTGTCACAGGGATGTCAGGGCGATGACCCCGATGTCGCCGTCGGTAGTGCATATTGGATAGATGAACCCGGGCCGCGCCTACCTGGAGCACCTCACCGAAGCCGATCTGTCGCTCCTCGGGCCGGTGGTCGACTCGCCGCCGGCAGAGGATGCGTCCGCCTACCTCCGTTCGCACCCGGAGCTCGTGGAAGAGGCGCTCGGCTCAGCGGCCGCGTTCGAGCTCGTCCTCGGCAGTGAGGTCGACGACGAGCTGCTGGTGCACGCGTCGCCGTTCCTCGTCTTCGCCGTCGCCGTGCACCGGACCGTGGACGAGCTCGGTCACACCGCGTTCGTCGAGGAGCGCGTCACGCCGCGGCTGCGGGTCCCCGTGTTCGACGCCGGGCAGCTGCGCGAGTTCGGCGTCGACCCCGCCCGCCGCTACTTCATGGTCGAGCATCTGACGTCGTACACCCGGGTGATGAGCGGGCCGGTGTGGACCCAGCGTCGGGGCCGGTGGCGCCGGCAGCGGTTCAGCGAGCTGGACGCGGCCCGGCTGGCGGCCACGCTCGACGCCGTCCCCGAGTCGGATCGTCCGGGCATCTACCGGCGGCTCGGGGACCTCGCGCTGTTCCTCACGGGCGTGTTCCCCGACCACTCGGCCGGGCGCGCCGTGCATCCGATCGAGCTCGAACGGCTGCTTCGGTCGCTGCCTGTTGCCACCGCGCCACGGCCGACGCTCGAAGACGTCGAGCAGCTCGCGGGCGAACGGGGCGCGGCGGGCTTGCTGGAGTGGCTGGGGCCGCGGTGGTACCGCGCCGCGGCCGAGCGGACACCGGTGACGGGCCTCGGGCGGCTCCTCGACGATCTCGCGACGCGGTTCGGCCAGGCGCGCCGGTTCCTCAATCACCTCACCGATCACTATCTGTTCCCGGTCCGCAACCGGTGGTTCCCCGAGGGCGGTCGCTAGCGGCCGATCCTCACCCGATCGCGGTCACGGCGCCTCGACAACGGGTGGCGTGACAGGGTCAGAGCCGAGAACGGCGACGAGGGTTCGTTCGAGCAGATCGGCGAGCTGCTTCCGTTGCTCGGGGGTGGCGGCGTCCGCCCACAGGGTGAAGTCGGCGGCGGGGACGTCCTGCCAGCCCAGTGTCTTCAGCTCGTCCACCGCTGCGGTCCCGAGCTCGCGGTGACGGCCCAGGTACTCGTCGCCGACGGCCTCGCAGAGCAGGGAGGTCTCGCCCCCCACCTTGCTGATCTGGACCCATAGGCTCGGGTCCCGAGCCGAATGGATGACGAGCGCGTCGTCGCGGCCTCCGGCGACGCGCTCGACGGCATCGAGGATGACGGCGTTCGTATCCATGAGCCGTTCAGTCCAGCGCTTCGAGCACAGCGCCGAGGCTCGTGAGGCTGGCCAGGTTGTGCCCCGATACGAGCAGGTCGATGTGCGGCAAGGCAGCGCGCATGCCCCGGCTGGAGGGTTCGTAGGCCGGGCCCGTCTTGAGCGGGTTGACCCACACGACGCGAAAGGCCAGGCGGGTGAGCCGGGCCATGCCGGCCGCGAGCACCTCGGGGTCGCCGCGCTCGAGGCCGTCGGAGCAGATGACCACCACCCCGCCCCGGAAGCCGCCGCGCCACGCCCACGTTCGGAGGTACTCGCGGACGGAGTCGCCGATCCGCGTTCCGCCCTGCCAGTCCACGACGGTCTCGGCTGCACGGCGCAGGGCTTCGTCAGGGTCGCGGCGAGCGAGCGCGCCGGAGACCCGGGTGAGGCGCGTCCCGAAGCAGAACACCTCGACGCGGCTCGGACCGCGCGCGACTGCGTACGCGAACTGCAGGAGCGCGCGCGAGTAGGAAGACATCGAGCCCGAGACGTCGAGCAGGAGGACGAGCGAGCGCGGCCGGACCCGGGCCCGCCGCCGCGGGATGTTGACGGCGGCGCCGCCGTGGCGCACGTGCATCCGCAGGGCGCGCCGCAGGTCGGGACGGACGCCCTTCCTCGCCCGCTCGGTGCGCCTCGTCTTGCGCGTCGGCGTGCCGACGACGAGTCCCGTTATCAGCCGGCCGATCGCAGCGAGCTCGTCGGGATCGCATTCGGCGAAGTCCTTGCCCCGCAGCAGCTCGATGTCGGAGGCGGCCTGCCCGACGTCCTCGGCCCGGGGTCGGCGCTCACCGCCCGCGACGGGCGCAGGCGCGTCGAGGCGCGCCTCGCTCGAATCTGCAGCCGGCGCGCCCTCGGTGTCGGCGACGAGGCGCGGTTCTGCGTCGCCGAGGAAGTAGCGGCCGAACGCCTTGTCGTAGGCGGCGAGGTCGTCGCGGTGCGAGACGAGGCACGCGCGACCAGACCAGTAGATGTCGCGGAGATCGGTCGGGTCGAGGCGGGAGAGCCCCTGACAGAAGGAGAGCACCTGGCCCGTCCCGACCGGGAGGCCGGCGAGTCGCAACTCCCGTCCGAAGCCGGCGAGCGCCGGCAGCACCTGGGTGACGCCGCCGTCGCCGTCAGCCATCGGCCAGGATCCGCTCCAGGTCCTCCCGGACGCGCACGAGGTCGTCGTGATCCTTGACGACGGCGCCGAGCGTGACGTCGACCGAGTCGCGCTCGAGCTGCGATGCCCCTAGGAACGCGAGCGCTTTGGCCCACTCGATGGTCTCGGCGACGCCGGGGGCCTTCACGAGATCGAGCATGCGAATGCGGTCGACGGCCGCTGCCACACGCCGGGCGAGGTCGGCCGGCACAGCGGGCGCCCGGGCCGCAAGGATCTCGACCTCGCGGTCGAGCGACGGGTAGTCGATCCAGTGGTACAGGCATCGCCGCTTGAGGGCGTCGTGCAGCTCGCGGGTCCGGTTGGAGGTGAGCACGACCGCCGGGGGTCGCTCCGCCCGGATGGTCCCCAGCTCGGGCACCGTGACCTGGAAGTCGGAGAGCATCTCGAGAAGGAA
Source organism: Actinomycetota bacterium (assembly GCA_046724435.1). Classification (GTDB taxonomy): domain Bacteria; phylum Actinomycetota; class Acidimicrobiia; order IMCC26256; family JACDBD01; genus JALZAA01. The sequence goes on along the minus strand of JBKOWN010000181.1, from coordinate 1,833 downwards.
CGCCTCGAACTCGTCGTCGGCCCGGTCGATCTCGTCGATCAGCAGCACGGCGCGGTCGCCGGCTCGCACCGCCTGCAGCAACGGGCGCTCGACGAGGAACCGGGGGCCGAAGATCTCGTCGGCGGCGTCTTCGCGAAGCTCTCGTCCCTCTTGGAGCAAGCGGGCGTATAGGAGTTGACGCGTGTAATCCCACTCGTACAGCGCCTGGTGCGCGTCGATACCCTCGTAGCACTGGAGGCGCACGAGCTCGGCGCCGAGTGCGGGTGCCAGGGACTTGGCGACCTCGGTCTTGCCGACGCCGGCTTCGCCCTCGAGGAGCAGCGGCTGGCCGAGCGACAGCGACAGGAAGACGGCGGTGGCGAGGCCGCGGTCGGCGAGATATGCCTGGTCGCCGAGGCGCGCGGAGACCTCCTCGACCGACTGCGGGCGAGCGGGCTGATCGGCGGGCTCGGTGCTCACCGCATCAGTCTCGCTCACCGGCCGCCTACGCCGGTGTGAGGTATTGATCCAGCGCCGCAGGTTGGAGGCCGGCCGCGTGGGCGGCGTTGAGCGCGACCTCCAGGTTCCCCCGTAGGTCGGGCCGGAAGTGCATGAGGATGATGTCGCCGGGTTGGAGCGGCCCGCCCCCCTGGACGTCGAGACGCCCGTCGTTCATGGTGGCGCGCCATGTGACGACCGCCCGGATGCCGCACTGGCGAGCCACGACCGGCACCGACTGGGAGAGGTAGCCGAAAGGAGGGCGCATCAGCCAGGGCCGGGCGCCGAAGCGGCCCGCGTAGTCGGTCAGGACGCCGCAGACCTCCTTTTGGAGCCCTGCGCCTGCGAGCTTGCGCAGGTCGGGGTGCGTGATGGTGTGGTCCTGGACGGACGCCCCGAGCGCGTGGATCTGATCGAAATAGGCAGGGTCCTGGTGTACATAGGCCGGGAGCGGGAACATCGTCACCGGGACGTGCTGGTCGCGCAGGAAGTCGATGACAGCAGGGTCGCGCACCATCCCGTCGTCGATCGTGAAGAACACCACCGGGTTGGGAGTCGGCACCCGGGAGATGACCGGGGCCACCGAACCGCCTTGGATCGCAACCGGGGTGGGCGGGATCGCCTCGGTCGTCGTCGTGGTCGAGACGGACGTCGACGTCGTGTGCGATCGGCTCGCGACCCGACGTTGTTTGGACTTTGCGGTCTGCGTCGTGCGCCCGTGGGATGAGCTCGCCCCGACGAGCAACCACGAGCCGAGCACGCCGACGAAGGCGATGACGAGCGCCGCCGCTACCACCAACCGCCTTCGTCTCGACGCGGCTTGTCGCCGCAATCGTCGTTCCATCTCACATGCTCTCTCGGGCCGGAATGCCAGCGGCGGATGCTATGCGGACGAAGCGAACAAACGGCCACAGAGAACCAAACGAACGGTGCTCGGGACTACCGTGAGTGGCCCGCCCCCGTAGCTCAGGGGATAGAGCGTCGGTTTCCTAAACCGTGCGTCGCAGGTTCGAATCCTGCCGGGGGCGCGAACATTTCCGCAGGTCAGCACGCTACTTCGCCGCGCTGGCGGGAAGCTCCACCACGTTCAGTCCGCGATTAGTCCGCGAAAGTCCGCGGCAGCGCGAGCCGCGGCGTCGATCCGTTCTGCGACCGCGTCCAACTCGTCACCGAACAAGTGGCCGTACCGATCGAGCGTCAGCGTCGCCGACGCGTGCCCGAGCATCGACTGAACACCCTTCACGGACGCGCCCGACGCGATGGCAAAACTCGCGGCCGCGTGGCGGAGATCGTGCGGCGCAATCCCGCGGTACCGCTTCGGCTTCTTGGGCGTGGTCTCGACCATCTCGCCTAGAC
>JBKOWN010000188.1:0-9465 GCA_046724435.1 Actinomycetota bacterium | reverse complement strand
GGCTGAGAACGTCGTGGTCAAGGGCGCCGCCTCCGCCGACCGGTGGGTCGGCGCCGCGCGGGCGGGCGCCCCTGGGCCCGGCGGCGTCGTCGAGCGGCCCGACCCGGCATGGGGGCTCGCGGCGCGCGGCGCGCTCGTCGAGTCGGGAGCAAAGCGGTCTGACTTCGACCTGGACGACCGCGCCGTGGTCTGGTCCGACATCGCGCCGCGCCTCTACGCCCAAGCCGTGGCAAGCCAATGGGATCCCGCGACGTCGATCGACTGGGACGCCGTCGAGGAGCTGCCCTCGGACGTCGAGGCGGCGGTCGTGCAGGTCATGACCTACCTCGTCGAGAACGAGCAAGCGGCGCTGGTCGTGCCGGCGCGCTTCGTCGGCCGGGTGCACCCGCACTTTCGGGAGGTCGTGCAGCTTCTCGCCGTGCAGGTCGCCGACGAGGCACGCCACGTCGAGGTCTTCGCGCGGCGTGCAGCGCTGCGCGGTGGTCCGCTCGGCGTGTCGACGACCGGCGGCCGGGCGTCGCTTCAGACGCTCCTCGACGAGCTCGACTTCTCGCTGGCGTCGTTCCTGCTCTCGGTGCTCGGGGAGGGCACGTTCCTCAACCTCCTGTCGTTCATCGAGACGTACGCCCCGGACGCGGTCACCGGCCAGGTCGCGCATCTCGCGCTCCAGGACGAGGCCCGACACGTCGCGTTCGGCCTCGCACACCTCGAGCACCGCGTCGAGGTCGACCCCGGTCTGCTCGGACGGCTCCGCCTTGCGATCGAACGTCGCCATGACGTGCTTGCGTCGACAGCGGGACTGAACCAGGAGGTCTTCGACGCGCTCGTCGTGCTCGCCGCGGGCGCATGGACGCCCGATGCGATCTCGACGGGTTACGAGCGGGTGCAGGCCCTCGCGGCCGACATGGACGACGGCCGCCGGCGCCGGCTTGCGCGCCTCGGCTTTCCCGCCGACGAGGCCGCCGAGTTGTCGGCACTCCATACGCGCAACTTCATGTAGCGCTCGCTCGATCTTGCTCGTCGCGATGCCGGCGCTCGAGGTCCGCCCAGACCTCGTCGATCTGGCGCTCGAGCGCGGCGCGGTCACCGGCGTTGTCGACGACGTACGTGGCGAGCTTGCGCCGTTGCTCGTCATCCGCTTGCGCCGCCATGCGAGCCTCGGCGTCGGCTCGGTCGACGCCCCGGGCCTCGAGCCGCGCCAACCGCACTTCACGGGGCGCCTCGACCACGATCACCGTCTGGTACGGCCGCTTCCTCGCCTGCTCCGACTCGGCGAGGAGCGGCACGTCCAGCACGACGATGGCGTCTCCCGGGGCCTCGGCCACGCGGCGCGAGAACTCCTCGTTGATGGCGGGGTGCGTGATCGCCTCGAGGTCACGCCGCGACTCTTCGTCCGCGAACGCGACCTTCGCCAGCGCGCCCCGCGACAGTCGCCCGTCCGCGTCGAGGATACGTTCGCCGAACCGCTCGACGACCTTCGTCAGCGCCGGTTGCCCGGGCTCGACGACCGCTCGTGCCGCCTGGTCGGCGTCGATGATGATGGCGCCGCGCGCGGAGAGTAGTTCGGCAACAGTGGACTTGCCGGCTCCGATCCCGCCGGTGAGCCCGACGAGCAGCACTCAGGCGGTCTCGGCCGGCGGCGTCGCCTCGTCAACGGCGGGCGCTTCCACCGACGACTCGCCGGCACCCGGCGCTTCCGGTGCGGCCGCGGCCTCGCCTTCCGTCGCGCCCTCCGCGCTCGCCGCCGCCTCGGTCTCCTCCGCGGTCGGACCGATGTATTGGCCCTGCTCGTCGAACTGGTCCTCGCCGAAGTGCTCGCGGTACTCGGCCGCAACCTCGCCACCCTCGGCCGCCTGCTTGATCGACAGCGAGATGCGCCGACGGTCGAGATCGATGTCGATGATCTTCACCCACAGCTCTTCGCCGGGGGTGACGACCTGCTCCGGCGCTTCGACATGGTGCGCCGCCATCTCGGAGATGTGAACGAGCCCCTCGATGCCGTCGCCGACCTGCACGAACGCGCCGAACGGCACGAGCTTCGTGACCTTCCCGTAGACGAGCTCGCCGACCTGGTGCCCGTTGGCGAACTCCTGCCACGGATCCTGCTGCGTGGCCTTGAGCGACAGCGAGATGCGCTCACGGTCGAGGTCGACGTCGAGCACCTGCACCTCGACCTCGTCGCCGACCTGCACCACCGAGCTCGGGTGATCGACGTGCTTCCAGCTCAGCTCGGAGACGTGCACGAGGCCGTCCATCCCGCCCAAGTCGACGAAGGCGCCGAAGTTCACGACCGACGACACCACACCCTTGCGGATCTCGCCCGGCTTGAGGTTGGCGAGGAACTCGTCGCGCTGCTCGCGCTGCGTCTCCTCGAGGTACGCGCGCCGCGAGAGCACGACGTTGTTGCGGTTCTTGTCGAGCTCGATGATCTTGGCGTCGAGGTTCCGGCCCACGAACGGGTGGAGGTCGCGCACCCGACGCAGGTCGACGAGTGACGCGGGCAAGAAGCCCCGGAGACCGATGTCGAGGATGAGACCGCCCTTGACCACCTCGATGACCGGTCCGGAGACGATGCCGTCCTTCTCCTTGACCGCTTCGATCGTCCCCCACGCCCGCTCGTACTGCGCCCGCTTCTTCGACAGGATCAGGCGACCGTCCTTGTCCTCCTTCTGGAGGACGAGGGCCTCGAGCTCCTCGCCGAGATGGACGACTTCGTTGGGGTCGATGTCGTTGCGGATCGAGAGCTCGCGGGACGGGATGACGCCCTCGGACTTGTAGCCGATGTCGAGCAGGACCTCGTCGCTGTCGATCTTGACGACTTTGCCGGACACGATGTCGCCGTCGTCGAATTCGACGATGGTGGCGTCAACCGCATCGGAGAAGGATTGTGTCCCGAGGTCGTCGAGGACGACCGGGCCGCCGTCGGGCGGGGGCTCGGCGGTTGCTACGGCGCCGTCGGCACCGGATGGCTGCGAGGCCGGCGCAGCCGACTCACTTTGACTCGTCTCGGGCACGGGAGCGTTGTCGGTCGCTCCCGTGGCCTCCTGGTCGGACAACATTGCTCCTTGGAAACAGTGATTGCTCCCCCTGCCTGCCGGCGCACCTTGCCTCTCGGGCGGTGACGACACGAGCGTGGGAAGCCCCGAAGGGCCACAGAACAGGGTAACGCACAGTCAAGTGCACCGCCGAGCCAGCAGCAGCAATTCGGGGTCGTCGAGCGTCGGCGACGCCGTCCCGTACCGCCCGGGTGTGACGCCGTGCACACCGATCACATCGAGGCCGGCATGCTCGGCGAGCAGCTCGAGCTCGCGCACGGTGGAACACGTGGTCCAGAGGTCGAAGACCTGCTCGGCGCCGTCCTCGTTCCGGACTGTGGACCGCTCGTGGAGGACGCCGGTGGCGGGATCAAAGGTCTCGCCGTCCTCGAGGAAGCGGACGGCGAAGGCAGCCGAGAACGCCGTCAGGGCGAGTCGGCCGCCGGGACGGAGCGCGGCCGCGATGCGCTCGAAGGCCCGAGGCTCATCGCGTCCCCCGAGGAGACCGAACCCTCCCTGGCAGAGGCAGATCACCGCGTCGAACGCGCCGTCGAAGGCGAGGTCGCGGACGTCGCCGACCTCGAAGTGGGCCGGCAGCTTCTCGGCCGTCGCCGCGTCACGCGCGAGGGCGACGAACTCCTCCGACAGGTCGACGCCCACCACATCGATGCCGCGACGTGCAAGCGCGAGCGAATGCCGGCCCGGACCGCAGCCGACGTCGAGTACCTGCTCCCCGGCGCGAAGACCGAGCGCTTCGACGAGGAACGCCGTCTCCTGCTCCGTGCCCTTCGTGAACGCGTTCCGCAGATATGCCGGCCCGAGGAAGGCGGCGATCGGGTTGAACCACGGACCGTCGGGAGCGGGAGGCACGATCCGGGTCACGGTAGACGCAGGTGTTGCGGACCGCGGTTGGCTTGCGCTTCCATGGATCACGGACCTACCGAACGAAATGCGGGCAGCATGAGCAAGCTCATGAGGATCCTGCAACACCCGGTGCCACGAGTGCTGTTCTGGTTGTCGATCATCTTGATCTTCGAAGCCTTGGACATCCCGTGGCGCCTGCGGAAGCTGCGCGCCCGCCTCTCGTGACGGCAGCTTCCACGCGAAGCGCTTCCGACGCGCTCGATCGCTGTTGCACCGGGACGCGACGGCCCGCGGGTCACTTACCGCGCGGGGGCCCTCTCCTTCTCCTCCTCGTCGAGCTGCGCGAGCTCGGCGTCGAGATCCTCGGCCGGTTCGACGTGCAGTCTTGGCAGGATGCGGTCGAGCCACTTCGGGATCCACCAGTTCCAATCGCCGAGCAGCTCCATTGTCGCCGGCACGAGGATCAGCCGAACGATCGTGGCGTCGAGGAACACGGCGACCGCGAGACCGAAGCCGAAGAGCTTGATCGCCCGGTCGTCGCCGAGCACGAAGGCACTGAAGACGAAGATCATGATCAGCGCCGCCGCGGTGATCACCCTCGCGGTCGCGGCTAGCCCGTCGGCGACCGCCGTCGCGTTGTTCCCGGTGCGGTCGTACTCCTCTCGCATGCGAGAGAGCAGGAAGACCTCGTAGTCCATCGACAGGCCGAACACGATCGCGAACAACATCATCGGCGCCCACGCCTCGACGGGACCGGCCTTCGCGACGCCGATGAGGTCCTTGAGCCAGCCCCACTGGAACACGGCAACGATCACGCCGTACGCGGCGCCGATCGACAGCAGGTTCATGATCACCGCCTTGAGCGGGACGAGAACGCTGCGGAACACCACCATGAGAAGAAGGAACGACAAGAGGAGCACGAGCCCGATGAACACCGGGAGACGTTCCGCCGTGTAGTTCGAGTAGTCGGTCGCCCCGGCAGTGATGCCGCCGACCTTCACGTCGACATCCGTCCCGCTCGTGACCGGCGGGATGACGTCGTTGCGCAAGCGATCGACGAGTTTGGCAGTCTCTTCGCTCTGCGGTGAGCTCTTCGGGAACACCTGGAGGATCGCGGCGTTGCCGGCGGCGTTCGGCCGCGGCTGCGTTGCGAACGCCACGCCCGCCGTCTTGGCGAGGTCGCCCGAGAGCCGTTGGAGCGTCGGGAGGTCGCCCTGTCCGCCCGGCGTGTCTGCGGCAAGGATCATCGGGCCGTTGAAGCCGGGCCCGAAGCCGTCGACCAGCAAGTCGTACGCACGTCGTGTCGTGTCAGTGGTTGGCCGGTTGCCGGCGTCGGCGAATGCGAGCCGCATCGATAGGACCGGTGCCGCCAGCACCAGGAGGATGACCAGCCCGCTGATCGCAGGCGGCCAGGGACGCCGCTGGAGGACCCGGCTCCACCGGTACCAGAACGACTCCCGGACCTCGCCCTCGGCGCGCTTCTTGTGCGGCAGGCCGAGCTTGTCGATGTTGCGCCCGACGAAGCCCAGGACGGCGGGGAGCAGAGTCACGGCCGCGAGCATCGTCATCAGGACGCCGAGCGCGATTCCGACCGCCAGGCCTCGCACCGCGGGCACGTTGATCAGCAACATCCCGAGCACGGCGATGACCACCGTGGTGCCGGCGAAGACCACGGAGCGCCCGGCGGTGTCGGCGGCGAGCGCCACCGCGCCCTCGGGCTGATGGCCGTCGCGGAGCGCCTGGCGGTAGCGGGTGACGATGAGCAGCGCATAATCGATCCCGACACCGATCCCGATCATCGCCACCGCTTGCGTCGTGAAGTCGGGCATGGTCAGGCCGTTGGCGGTCAGCTGTACCAGTGCGATGCCGGTACCGATGCCGAACAGCGCGGTGAGGATCGGCAAACCGGCGGCCAGGACAGAGCCGAATGCGATGAGGAGCACGATGATGGCGGCAAGCACGCCGATGGCCTCACTTGCCGGGAGCTGCTGGTCACCGAAGAGCTGCCCGCCGAGCTCGATCCGTAGCCCGGGGACCTTCACCGCCTCCGCCTCCGCCTTGACCTTGTCGGCCGCGTTCTGGAAGGCCTTGTCCGAGCGATCGGCGAAGTTGACCTCGCCGTAGGCGATCCGTCCGTTGGCGGAGACCTGCCGCGCGCCCTCAGGGGCGTAGGGGCTCACGACCTGCGTGCGAGGCACCGTTCGCTCCACCCGCGCGAACAGCTGCTCCATCGTCTGCTGCACGTTCGGATCGGCGACGCCTCGATCGGTGGCGAACACGATCTGGCCGCTGAACCCGGCGCGGTCGCCAAAGCCGCGCTCCTTGAGCAGCTGCTGCGCCTGCTTGCTCTCGGAACCGGAGAGCGAGAACTCGTTGCGGAACACGCCGCCCGCCGCGCTGCTGACGAAGCTGACGACGACGAGGAAGACGACCCAGGCGCCGAGGACTCGCCAACGACGGCGGTAGCAGGTACGGGCAAGGCGCTTCAGCATGGGGGGAACCTCTGCGTCTTCGAGTTATCGGTTGAACCGAACCACCGATTCGACCGTGCGACAGTCCCGGTCTCATCGGTCTTCGGCGCGAAACTTGACTGAGCGTTACCTTACGAATTGAATGGTTCAGATGTCAAGACTTTCGAAACGTGACCTATTTCTCGAAACCATGACCGCGTCCCGCGAGTTCACGAGCGCGGTCGACGTCGTGAACCAGATGGTCGCCGAAGGCATGGGCGTCAACCGCACCGACCATCGGCTGCTCGAGATCCTCAATCGCAAGGGCGCGATGACCGCCGGCGACCTCGCCAAGGCGGGCCACTTGACGACCGGCGCCGTCACAGCGGTGGTCGACCGGTTGGAGGAGGTGGGCTTCGTACGACGGATCCGCGACTCCGAGGACCGGCGCCGGGTGCTGATCGAGCGAACACCTGAGAGCACCAAGACCGCCATGCGGTACTACGGGCCGTTCATGAATCGCACGTTCCAGTCGATGGCGAAGTACAGCGCGGAGGAGCTCGAAGTCATCCGCGATTTCTTGCGCGGCGCAGCTGAGCTCTCGGACGAGTACGCCAAGGAGCTGCGTGCTCAAGCGGCAGCTGATCCCGACGCCGCCGGGACGGGCTGAGCGCTACTTGGCGTCGGCCCAGGTGGGCCCGAAGCCGATGTCGACGACGAGCGGGACCTTCAGCACGCAGACCGACTCCATCACCTCGCGGACGAGCGATTCGACACGCTCGCGTTCGTCGAGCGGCACCTCGAGCACCAGCTCGTCGTGGACGGTGAGGACCATGCGGGCCTGCAGGCCCGCATCCTCGAGCACACGGTCGAGCTCCACCATCGCCAGCTTGAAGATGTCGGCGGCGGAGCCTTGCACCGGCGCGTTCTGCGCCATGCGCTCCCCCATCTGCCGGATGCGGAAGTTGTCTGACGAGAGCTCGGTGATCTGACGGCGGCGGCCGAAGATCGTCGTCGTATAGCCGCGCTGCTTCGCCTCGCGGACCGTGCTGTCCATGAACTCCTTCACGTTCGGGAAGCTGGCGAAGTAGTTGTCGAGGATCTCCCGGGCCTCTTCGGTCGGCACCCCCAGCCTTTGGCCCAGTCCGTAGGCCTCCATCCCGTAGGCGAGCCCGAAGTTCACGACCTTGGCGAACCGGCGCTGGAACGCGTCGACGTCTTCCTCGTCGACGCCGAACACCATCGCCGCCGTCGTTGTGTGGATGTCGGCGCTGCGAGAGAACGCCTCGATGAGCCCGGGGTCGTCGGTGAGGTGCGCGAGCACGCGGAGCTCGATCTGCGAGTAGTCGGCGGTCAGCAACCCGGAGCCGTCGTCGGCGATGAAGGCGCGGCGCATCTCTCGACCGTCGGCTGTGCGAACGGGCACGTTCTGGAGGTTGGGGTTCTCGCTCGAGATGCGACCGGTCGTCGTGTCGGTCTGCTTGAACGTGGCGTGGATGCGGCCGTCCTCGCCGATGAGCGGCGGTAATGCATCGGCGTACGTGCTACGGAGCTTCTCGACCTCGCGGTACCGCAACAGGTCTTCGATGATCGGATGCTCCTCGGCCATCTTCTGGAGCGAGTCGGCGTCGGTGGACGGCCCGGTCTTCGTCTTCTTGACGGGCGCCAACCCGAGCTTGTCGAAGAGCACCTCGCGCAGCTGCGGCGTGGAGTTGACGTTGAACTCGACGCCGGCGTGGGCGTGGATCCGCCCCACGAGATCCTCACAGCTGTTTGCGAGCTCGGTGCGCAGGCCCTCGAGGAACTGGCGATCGACCTTGACGCCGGCGTCCTCCATCCGCGCCAGCACGCGAACGAGCGGCCGCTCGACGCGCTCGTACAGGTCGGTGAGCTCGCGCGCCTCGAGCGCTTCGGCGAGCGAGCCGGCGAGGCGGCGCACCGCCAGCGCTCGCCGTCCGGTCTCGTCGACCCGGGACTGGCCGTCGAGGTCGAGGTCGAGCGTGCCTTCCTCGGCGTCGGGTGAGCGCACCTCGAGCGACAGGTACCGCAGCGCCAGGTCTTCGAGCAGGTACTTCCCTTCGGCGGGATCGAGAAGGTACGCCATCACCGCGGTGTCGTACCGGAGCGAGCGGACGTCGACCGGAAGGCCGTGCATCAGCTCCTTGGCCCGGTGGACCACAAGGGGCGGCCCTCCTTCGCCCACGAGCGCGCCAAGTGCGTCACTCACCTTCGCGTCCCGAAGCAGGTCGCCGTCGATGTAGTCGGCGCGCTCGTCCCGGTCGGTGACGGCCACGCCGAGTAGCGGGCTGCGGCCGGCGTCGGCTTCCCATCGGCCCTCGATCACGTATGCATCGGCCACGGCACCCAGATCGCGCAACCGCGTCGCGGCCACCGCCGGGTCGGCCACGACGGCAACGTCGGCTTCGAACGACTCGGCCTCGGGCTCGGAGGCCTCTTCGCCGACCGCCTCGAACAAACGGGGCAAGAGCGTGCGGAACTCGAGCTGGTCGAACAGGACTCGGACCTGCTCGGGATCCCACGAGCGCTGGCGGAGGTCGGCGGCCGAGAAGTCGACCTCGACATCCGACCGCAGCCGGGACATCTCACGGTTGAGGAACACGCGGTCGCGCGCCTCACCGAGGTTCTGCCGTTGCTTGGGCGCCAGGTCGTCGAGGTGTTCGTAGATGCCTTCGAGGTCGCCGTACGTCGAGACGAGCTTCGCCGCCGTCTTCTCACCGATGCCGGGGACGCCGGGAAGGTTGTCGCTCGTGTCGCCGCGAAGCGCGGCGTAGTCCGGATACTGAGCCGCAGTGACACCGCCCGTGCGTTCGACGATGCCGGCCTCGTCGTAGAGCACGTAGTCCGAGACGCCTCGCCGGTTGTAGAGGACTTTGACGTGCGGGTCGCGGACGAGCTGGTAGGTATCGCGGTCGCCGGTGACGATCACGATGTCGATCCCCTCCCCCGCCGCCTGCTCGGCGAGGGTGGCGATGACGTCGTCGGCCTCGACGCCCCCGACCTCGAGCGTGGGGATCGCGAGCGCTTCGAGCACCTCGTGGATCAACGGCAGCTGCGAGGAGAACACGTCCGGTGTCTCCTTGCGGCCCGCCTTGTAC
>JBKOWN010000091.1:0-7327 GCA_046724435.1 Actinomycetota bacterium | reverse complement strand
CCACGCCCTGGCTCGACGCGGTGCGCTGAACCTCGCGTACGAGGCGCGACTTGCCGATCCCGGGCTCACCCGAGATCAGGACGAGCTGCGGCAGGCCGGCCCGGGCGTCGTCGAGGCGCTCTTCGAGCCACTCGCGCTCGTGGCGTCGATCGACGAACGGGCGCACACCCGTCGCCTCCTGCCGGACCACTGCACCCCCAACTGGCTCGATCCCGCAGGAAGGGTAAGGCATCCGGCGGCGCCGGACCCTCACTCTTCGTGTTTCATGCTCCAGGCGCCGCGGAGCTCGAAGACCAGACGGTCGGGCAACTCGGCGAGGCGGAGTGCAACGTCGTCGCAGTTGGGGCAGCGGAGGACGATGCCGGCGCCGTGGTACATGCGGTGGGCGCCGGCCGGGTTGAGGTCGCCGCAGGACTGACAGGTGCGTTCCATGGTGGTGAACTCGGGGACGAAGACGTCTTGGAGGAGCCCCGCGATCTCGTTGCCGTCCGTGTGCATGTCCGATGCATCCATGGTCACCCTCCGGTCGGTCCGAAGCGCTCGGTCTTGATGGAATGCGGGTCGTGGCCGAGCTGCACCAACAGGTCGGCGACGTGCTCGACGAAGCCGGTCGGGCCGCAGACATACACCCGCACTTGCCCGGCCCGGTCGGCGCCGAGCTCGCGCAGCATCTCTGCGTTCACCCGCCCCGACCATCCTGTCCAGCCGGTCGGTTGCTCGCGGGTGAGCGTGTACCGAAGCGTCATGTGGTCGTCGTCGAGGGCCGAGAGCTCGTCGCGGTACAGCACGTCGTCCCACGCGCGCGCCGATACGAGCACGGTCGCGTCCGCCGCGCTGTTCGCCGCGGCGCGATGACGCAGCATCGCCATGAGCGGGACGAGCCCCGAGCCGCCTGCGAGCAGCAGGAGAGGACCGCCGTCGGCTGCCTCCCAAGTGAAGTAGCCGCCGATCGGACCCCGGAGCTCGAGCTCGTCGCCGGCGTGGAGCTCGTCGGTCAGATACGGCGAGACCTCACCGTCGTTGATGCGCTCGACCGTGATCGCGAGGTGCGCGTTTTGCGGCGCCGAAGCGATCGAGTACGACCGCTCCGCTTGGTAACCGTCCTCGGCCGTGAGCCGTACGTCGACGTGTTGCCCCGCGAGGTGCCCGGGCCAGTCGGGAACGTCGAGCACGAGCGTCGTGGCGGTGTGCGTCTCGGGCCGCTTCTCGGCCAGAGTCGAGACGCGCCACGTCAGCGGCGCGCGCCGCGGAGCTAGTCGCTCCAATATCGCTGTTCCTTCCAGGGGTCCCCGTGGTTGTGGTAGCCGTTGGTCTCCCAGAACCCGGGCTCGTCGTGGTCGAGGAGCTGGAGCCCGCGAACCCACTTCGCGCTCTTCCAGAAGTAGAGGTGCGGGACGAGCATGCGAGCCGGGCCGCCGTGGATCGGCTCGAGCGGCTGGCCGTCGAACTCGTACGCGACCCATGCCTGCCCGTCGGTGACGTCGGCCAACGGGAGGTTGGTCGTGTAGCCGCCGTCGCTGAACTCCACCACGTACTCGGCCGCGGTGTCGACGTTCTCCAGGAGGACGTCGACGGAAACGCCCCTCCATGCCGTGTCGATCTTGGACCACTTGGTGACGCAGTGAATGTCCTTCGTGATCTGCTCGCTGGGGAGCGCCCGGAATTCGTCCCACGACCACATCGCCGGCTCGTCGACGGCACCGGTGATGGTGAACGTCCAATCGTCGAGGTCGACCGTGGGTGTCGGTCCCGCCGACAGCACGGGGAAGTCGTCCACCACATACTGGCCGGGCGGGATTCGGCTCGGGTCGACGTCACGTCGACGCCGGCCGCCGAACCCCCGTGAGATCAGCGGACTCACGCTGTCGACCTCGCTGCCATGACCCTCCTTTTTTACTCCACCCCGAGGATCGCCGTGCTCGCCGACGAGAACCAGCCGCCGGTGCCGTTCACGCACGCCAGCCGGGCGCCCCCTACCTGTCGGCCCGCGGCGTCACCGCGCAGCTGCCGCACCGCCTCGACGAGCAGGAAGATGCCCCGCATCCCCGGGTGGCAGGCGGAGAGGCCGCCGCCGTCCGTGTTGGTCGGGAGCAGCCCGTCGACGCGCATCGTCCCGCCCGCGACGAACGGCCCTCCTTCGCCCTTCTTGCAGAACCCGAGTGCCTCGAAGCTGAGGAGCACCATCGGCGTGAACGCGTCGTAGATCTCGCAGACGTCGATCTCCTCCGGCGTCACGCCGGCGCGCTCGAACGCGAGGCTGCCCGAGCGTGCCGCCGGCGACTCGGTGAAGTCCTCCCACTCGCTCATCGTCGTGTGGGAGACCGCCTCGCCGGTGCCGAGCACCCAGACCGGCATTCCCGGCAGGTCGCGCGCACGTTCCTCCGAGGTGAGCACCACGGATCCGCCGCCGTCCGACCGGATGCAGCAGTGCAGCGTCGTGAGCGGATCGGCGATCAGCGGCGAGTTGTTCACGTCGGCGATCGTGACCGGGTCCCGGTAGTACGCGTCCGGGTTGAGTGACGCGTTGTGGCGGGTGGAGACCGCGATCTCGGCCAGCTGCTCGATCGTGGTTCCGAACTCGTGCATGTGGCGGCGAGCGGCCATCGCGTACTTCGCGATCAGCGTGTGTCCGAACGGCGCGTCGAACTGGACCGGCCCCCGACTCCCGAACGAGAGGTTCGCCCGGCGGTCGCGCCGTTTCAGGTCGGCCCGGGCCGTGGATCCGTACGCGAGCACGACGACGTCGACGTGACCCTCGGCGATCGCCGCCGCCGCGTGTTCAACCATGAACTCCCACGTCGCGCCGCCGACGCCGGTGCTGTCGACCCAGTTCGGCCGGAGACCGAGATACTCGGCGACTTCGATCGGGGCGAGCAGGCCGGTGCCGCACGACGAGAACCCGTCGACGTCGCCCTTCTCGAGCCCGGCATCGGCCAGCGCGCGGCTCGCGGCCTGGTAGTGGAGCTCGAACGGCGACTTGTCGTCGACGCGCCCGCAGTCCGACAGCGCGGCCCCGACGATCGCGACGCGCCGACCCATGCTGCTCGCTATCTCGAGCGCCAGTCGATGCGCGCGCCCGACTCGAACAGCTTCTGGCCCTCGGCGATGGAATCCTGGTTGGTGCCGAGCCCGACATACGCGTATCCCAAGCGCAGAGCCTGGCGCTGACCGAGCTCGCGCGCGCCCCAGATCGCGCGCACGGTGCCCTCGATCGCGAGCGGCGGTTGCGACGCGATGGCGTTCGCCGCCCACGCCGTCCGCTCGTGTAGCTCCTCTTTGGGCGCGAACTCCGAAACGAGCCCGATCTCATACGCCCGACGGGCCGACAGGCGCTCGTAGTTGCCGAGCAGCGAGAGCCGCATGATCTCGCCGAACGGCATGATCCCGGACATGTGGATGGGCTCGAAGGCGGCCGTCATGCCGTACGTCACGTGCGGGTCGAAGAACGTCGCGTGGTCGGCGGCGATGATGAACTCGACCTCGCCGAGCATGTAGAAGGCGCCGCCGCAGGCGATGCCGTTCACTGCCGCGATCACCGGCTTCCAGAGGTCGGAGCTCTTCGGGCCGATGTTGTCGCCGGGGTCGTTGAACATGAATGGTGTGCTCCCGGAGCCGACGACGTCGGGATCGGTGGTGTCGTCACCCTTTTCGCCCATCTGCTCCATGCGGTCGATGCCGGTGCAGAACGCCTTCTCGCCGGCGCCGGTGAGCACGACGCACCGCACGTCGTCATGGCGGCGAAGCCCGCGCCACAACGCGTGGAGCTCGCGCTGCATCAGCGAGTTGAACGCGTTCAGCCGGTCCGGCCGGTTGAGCGTGACCCAGGCGACGCCGTCGCGCTCCTCGTAGAGAAGCGTCTCGAAGTCGGTGTTCACCGTCGGAGGCTAACGCTTCTGCTGTGCAGCGATGCCCGGGTTGACCGTGTGGAAGACGTACTTGTTGAGGATGGTGCCGACGTCGGCGGCGTCCCACCGCGCGGGCTTGCCTTCGGTGTCGGTGGCGAAGAACTCCTCGCCCATCTGCCACGGCTGATACACGCACAGCGAGTTGCCGACCATGCGCAGGACCTGGCCGGTGGTCGGCTTCGACTCGTCGGACGCGAGCCAAGCCACCGCCGGCGCCGAGTTCCCCGGGTTCATGCCGTCGAACTCGGTGTACTCCTCCGGGTTCTTGATCGTGATGTCCTGCCGGGCCTGGCCGACCATGCGCGTGAAGCCGCCGGGCCCGATGCAGTTGGCGCGCACGCCGTAGCGAGTCAGCTCGAGGCTGGCGATGATCGTCATGGCCGCGATCCCGGCCTTGGCCGCGCCGTAGTTCGACTGGCTCGCCTGTCCCTGGAGGCCGGCGCTCGACACCGTGTTGACGATGGACGCACTGGGCTGGCGGCCTTCCTTCGACTCATTCCGCCAGTAGGCCGAAGCGTGGTGCATCGTGCTCCATGTGCCCTTGACGTGCACCCGGATGACCGAGTCGAAGTCGTCCTCGCCCATGGTGAACAGCATCTTGTCCCGCAGGATCCCGGCGTTGTTCACGAGCACATCGAGCGTGCCGAATGCCTCGACGGCCGTGTCGATGATGCTCTTCGCGCCGTTGAAGTCGGCTACGTCGTCGTAGTTGGCGACCGCTTCGCCGCCTCGGCCCTTGATGACGTCGACGACCTCGTCGGCGGTGCGCTTGTCGGCGCCCTCACCTGTCACCGACACGCCGAGGTCGTTCACGACGACCTTGGCCCCCTGGTCCGCGAGCTCGATGGCCTCGCCTCGCCCGACACCGTTGCCGGAGCCGGTGACGATCGCGACCTTGCCGTCCAACAACCCCATTTGCGCGTCCTTCTCCCCGCGTTGAAAACTGACGTCGGCGTCACGGTATCGCGGTCGTTCACGCACCCGTCAAAGCGCGAAGGACTGCGCGGCGGAGGATGGAAGGGAACGCATGGCCCTCGACAGCAGCGTCATCGGGAAGCCGACCGGTGCACACCGCGTGACCATCGAGCGCGGGCCGGTCTCGAACTTCGCGCGGGCGCTCAAGGACGAGAACCCCGTCTACCACGATCCGGGTGCTGCCAAGGCGGCCGGATTCCACGACGTCCCCGCCCCACCCACGTGGTCGTTCGCGATGCAGTTCTGGGGACGCTTCGCTGAAGATCAACCCGAGGACCCGACCGGCGGCGAGAACCCGATGCACCAGGTGATGGGGGAGCTGTTCGCCAAGGGTGGGCTCGTGCTCCACGGTGAGCAGGAGTTCGACTACCACCGGCCGATTGTTGTCGGCGACGTGTTGGTCGGCGAGGGTCGCATCCTCGATCTCTACGAGAAGGAGAGCAAGGGGCGCACGATGACGTTCGTCGTGACCGAGACCGTGTGGCGCGACGAGAAGAGCGGCGAACCGGCGGTCACGGAGCGCTTCAACCTCATCCACCGTTCGTAGGCGGCCATACAGGGGGCGTCGAACATGGGCCGGCTGGACAACAGGGTCGCGATCATCACCGGCGCGGGGCAGGGCATCGGGCTCGCCTACGCCAAGCGGTTCCTCGACGAGGGCGCGAAGGTCGTCGTCGCCGAGATCAACGAGGAACGCGCCGCCTCGGCGATGGAGCAGCTCGAGAAGCTCGGCGACAGTGCGTTCGTTCAGACCGACATCTCCGACGAGCAGTCGACGTTGGCGTGCGCGGCGAAGACCAGGGAGGAGTTCGGTGGCATCGACGTCCTCGTCAACAACGCCGCGCTCTACTTCGACATCGACAACGAGCGGAACGACTACGAGTACCTCCAGAAGGTCTTCAGCGTGAATCTGCACGGCGCGTGGCTCATGGCGAAGGCCTGCGCGCCGACGATGGTCGAGCAGAGCTGGGGCCGCATCATCAACCAGTCGTCGGGCGCCGCGTACCTGTACAACATCGCGCCCGTCGCCGAGTTCCACGAGGTCGGCGCGTTCACGTACAGCCAGACGAAGTGGGGCGTCGTCGGGCTGACCAAGTTCCTTGCCGGCCAGCTCGGGCAGTACAACATCACGGTGAACTGCATCGCGCCGGGCGTCACGATGACGGAGGCGACGAGGAAGATCGTCCCAGAAGGCATCATCGACATGCTCCCGGCGATGAGCGCCATGAAGCGCAAGCTCGAGCCGGAGGACCTCGCCGGCACCGCCCTCTTCTTCGCGAGCGACGACGCCGCGCTCGTGACCGGGCAGGTGTTGTGCGTCGACGGCGGCTCGATCATGCCCGCCTAGCGGGACGGGCAGGCCTCGAGATGCAACTCGGGGTGACGATGTTCGTGACGGACCAGGCGATGCGTCCGGACGAGCTCGCACGTGCGGCAGAGGAACGCGGGTTCGCGTCGCTATACGTCCCCGAGCACACTCATATCCCGGTGAGCCGGCGCACCCCGCCGCCGTCGGGCGACGCGGTGCTCCCCGACTACTACAAGCGGGCATTCGATCCGTTCGTCGCGATGGCGATGGCGGCGGCGACGACCGAGCGGCTCCGCGTCGGAACAGGCATCTGTCTCGTCGCGCAGCGCGATCCGATCGTGACCGCGAAGGCGGTCGCGAGCCTCGATCACCTCTCGGGCGGCCGGTTCGTCTTCGGCATCGGCTTCGGGTGGAACGCAGACGAGATCGAGGACCACGGGGTCGAGATGCGCGGCCGGCGCGACGTCGCCCGCGAGCACGTGCTGGCCATGCAGCGCCTCTGGGCCGACGACGTGGCGAGCTTCGACAGCGAGCACGTGCACCTGCCGGCGAGCTGGTCGTGGCCCAAACCCGTGCAGCGACCGTGGCCGCCGGTTCTCATGGGCGGCGCTGCCGGCCCTGTGCTGTTCGCCCACGTCGCCGAGTACGCCGACGGATGGATGCCGATCGGGGGCGCCGGCGTGCGCGAGGCGCTGCCGCAGCTCCACCAGGCCGTGGAGGCCGCCGGCCGTGATCCGGCGACAGTGCGCGTCATCCCCTTCGGAGCGATCGCCGACCCCGGCAAGCTGGACCACTACGCCTCGATCGGAATCGAAGAGGTGGTGGTGCGCGTGCCGGCCGGTGACCCCGACACGGTGCTTCCGGTGCTCGACGACTACTCCAAGCTGATCGAGACGTGACAGCGACCGACCGGGTGCGCATCGGCACGCTGGGCGCGGCGCGCATCACTCCGGGGGCACTGATCAAGCCGGCCCGAGGAGTGGCCGCGGTGGAGGTGGTCGCAGTCGGAGCGCGGGATCCGGCCCGCGCCGAGAAGTTTGCCCGCAAGCACAAGATCCCGAAGGTGCACGCGTCGTACGACGACGTCATCGCCGACCCGGAGGTCGACGCGATCTACAACCCGCTGCCGAACGGACTG
>JBKOWN010000176.1:0-20286 GCA_046724435.1 Actinomycetota bacterium | reverse complement strand
CGGGCCGGCGGTCAAACCAGGTCCTCGGCCGGTGGCTTCCGGACCGGCGGCACGGGCCCCGCGCGCAGGGAGCACGCACAGGCATGCCGAACGCGACGGCCGTCGACGACGCCATCACGGGCGAGATCATCCGCAGCGGGCTGCTGGTGGCGGCCGAGGAAGCGAGCGTGGTCGTGGTGCGCTCGTCGCACAGCACCTTCATTCAGGAGGGTGCCGACGCGTGCGCGGCGATCCTCGACGCTGGCGGCCAACTCGTCGCGCAATCGACGGCGACGAGCCTCATGCACGGGGCGAGCCTCCGCAGCTCGCTGCCGTCACTTCTCGAGGACTGCCCGCTCGATTCGATGCAGCCGGGCGACGTCTTCGCCCTGAACGATCCCTACCGTGGCGGCATCCATTCCAACGATATTTTGGTGTTTCGGCCGATCTTCGGCGAGGGGCGGGTCGTGTTCTTCGCCGGCACCCTCATCCACGTCGCCGACTTGGGCGGCAACGCGGTGGCGGGGCTCGCGGCCTTGGCGACTGACACGTTCGCCGAGGGGTTGTTGCTGCCGCCCGTTCACCTCTACCGGAACGGTCAGCCGGTGGGCGATGTCCTGAACATCATCGCCTGCAACAGCCGGGCGCCCGACAAGGTGATCGGCGACGTCCGAGCCCTGGTCGCGGGCGTGAACGTCATCGCACGGAGAGTGGAGGAGCTGCTCGAGCGCTTCGACACGACGACCGTCGAACGTTTCGTCCGGGATTCGATGGACGACGTGGAACGGCGCGTGCGCGACGATCTTCGCCGTCTCCCCGCTGGCACGTACCGGGGCGCGTTCGAGATCGACGGCGACGGCGTCGACCTAGATCGCACCTTCGAGGTCGACGTCGCCGTGACCGCGCAGGACGGCAGCATCGAGGTTGACTTCTGGGGCTCGTCTCTCCAAGCGCGGGGGGCGATCAACGCGTCGTTCTCGCAGACGCTCTCGGGCGTCGTCTACGCCATGCGGTGCTTCGTCGATCCGACGATCCCGATGAACGAGGGCTGCTTTCGCCCGCTGCGCACGCGGCTTCCCCGCGGCACGCTCGTGAACCCGGACCCGCCGGCGGCGTGCGGCGGGAGGGTCGTGACCGTGGCGGCGGCGGTCGAGGCGATCCTGCATGCCCTGGCGGAGGCGCGCCCCGACCACGCCGTCGGCGCGAGCGCGCTGATCCACGTCTTCTCGCTCAGCGGTATGGATGCGGGGGGAACACCCTGGCTCAACCTCTTTTACGAGTTCGGCGGCCTCGGTGCCCGCGCCGGATCCGACGGCCCCGACGCCACCGGTGCGTTCTTCCTCGGAGGGCGGTCGGTGCTCCCGCAGATCGAGCCGCTGGAAGCGCAGTACCCCCTCGTCGTCCGGTCGTCGCGCCTGTGGGTCGACTCCGGGGGAGCCGGGACATTCCGGGGCGGGCTCGGTGTCGAGACGGTGATCGAGCTGCGGACGCCGGCCGTCGTGACGGTGCGTGGCGCACGCATGGACCTGCCCCCACCGGGCGCACGCGGCGGCCGTTCCGGCGCGGCGGGCACGTTCGCCGTCGAGCGGCACGATGGGACGACCGACGTGCTGCCGCCCAAGGCGGTCGGCGTCGAGATCGCGGCGGGGGAGCGGTTCGTGCTGCGCACGTCGGGCGGAGGTGGTCTGGGTCCGCCCGAGCGCCGCGACCCGGAGCGCGTGGTCGCCGACGTGCTGGCGGGCCGGGTGTCGGCGGAGGCCGCGACGCGCGACTACGCGGTCGCGCTCGACAGCACGGGCACGGCGATCGATCGACGCGCAACTGATCGTCTCCGTGGCGACCGGATCGCAGAGCAACGCTCGTGACGGAGCAACGCGCCCACTTCATCGGCGTCGACGTCGGCGGCACGTTCACCGACATCGTCCTGGCCGACAGCGCTGGCGGTGTCACCGTCGGAAAGGTCCTCACGACTCCGGACGATCCGCGCGCCGGGGTCGTCGAGGGCGTCCGTCAGGTGCTCGACCGCGCCACCGTGCGCCCGGACGCTGTCTCGCGGGTCGTGCACGGGACGACACTCGCGACCAACGTCATCGTGCAACGCACCGCCGCACCCGTTGCGTTGGTGACGACCGAGGGATTCGGCGACCTGCTGCGCCTCGGTCGGGAGGCGCGCGTCGAGGAGGACCGTTACGACCTGCTCTACACACCCGCTGCTCCGCCCGTCGACGCTCGCCTGACGTTCGAGGTCGCCGAACGAGTGAGCCCCGACGGAGAGGTCCTCGTTCCGCTCACCGACGACGTGGTCGCCGACGTCGCCCGCCGGGTTGCGGCTGCACAGCCCGCGGGCGTGTCCGTGTGTTTCCTGCACTCGTACGCGCATCCCGTGCACGAGCGTGTCGTGGCCGAGGCGTGTCGCGCAGCCCTGCCGACCGCCTACGTCGTCTGCTCGTCGGAGGTTTGGCCCGAGATGCGGGAGTTCGAGCGGGCGATGACGACTGCGGTGTGCGCGCTCGTGGGCCCAGTGATGGCGGGGTACGTCTCGGGACTCGAGTCGCGCTTGCGCGATATCGGGATCGGTTGCGCGGTCGAGATCATGGAGTCCAGCGGCGGGGTGATGTCGGCCCAGGCCGCGGCTCGACGCCCGGTCGCCACGGTCGAGTCCGGCGGCGCTGCCGGTGTCACCGCCGCCGGGATCGTCGGCCGGAGCATGGGCGTCGCCGATGTGATCTCGTTCGACATGGGCGGGACGACGGCGAAGACGGGCATCGTTCGGGACGGCAACCCGGCGATCACGCACGATTTCCAGATCGGGGGCAAGGGCAGCTTCGGCGGCGCCCGCGCCGGCACGGGTATCCCATTGAAGATCCCGGTGGTCGACCTCGCCGAGGTCGGCGCGGGCGGGGGGAGCGTGGCCTGGGTCGATCCCGGTGGTGCGCTCCGCGTGGGGCCGCAGTCGGCGGGGGCGATGCCCGGTCCGGCGTGCTACGGACGGGGGGGCATGGACCCGACGGTCACCGACGCCAATCTGCTCCTCGGCTATCTCGATCCGGCCGGTCTGGCCGGCGGGGTCATGATCGACGCCGAGCTCGCGACCGCGGCCGTGGAACGCGCGGTCGCCGGCCCATTGGCGATCGACACGACCGGGGCGGCGCACGCGATCCACGAGATCGTGAACGCGACGATGGCGTCTGCGATACGAGTCGTCACGGTGCAGCGCGGCATCGATCCGCGTGGCTTCACTCTCGTGGGATTCGGCGGCGCCGGGCCGATGCACGCCGCCCGGCTCGCCGCCGCGTTCGGGATCCAGTCCGTCGTGGTGCCGTGGGCAGCAGGTGTGGCGTCGGCGGTCGGTCTCGTGAGCTCGGATCTGAGCGTCGACCTCGTCCAGACCCGCGTCGTCGACCTCGACGACGCCGACGCGACTGCTCTCACACAGCTCTTCGACGATTTGGAGACGCGCGGCCGCGACGAGGTCGGCAACGCGGGCGCGCAGTTCTCGGTGACTCGGTCGGCCGACGTGCGCTACCGCGGGCAGGCCCATCAGCTGACGGTGTCCGTGCCTAACGGGCCCCTCGGTGACGAGGATCTGAGCGCACTGGCGAAGCGCTTCCACGAGGTCTACCTCCAGACGTACGGGATCGACACCGGTGCAGCTGCACAACTCGTGAATGCGCGGGTGCGCGTGGTGCGGATGGTCGACAAGCTCTCGCCCCGGCCGCAGGCGATCGCCGAGCGTGATGCGAGCGTCGCCCTTGCCGGCGAACGAGCGGCATCGTTCGCGGAAGTCGGTGGATTCACGGCCACACCCGTCTTCGACTGGTCCCGCTTGGAACCGGGATGCAATCTCGTCGGGCCCGCGATCGTCGAGGGCGCCGACGCGACCATCGTGATTCCACCTGGCTACTCGGCGGCAGTCGACCGGTGGCGCAACGTGATCCTCGCCAATGCGGAGGCGTCATGAGCGCAGCACGCCAGCCGGGCAGGAGTGCCACGCCGCTCGTGTCGGAGCGGCGCGAAGAGATCCTCGCGCTCGCGGCGCGGATCTTCGCCGACAAGGGCTACGCGAGCACGACCGTCCGCGAGATCGCCGATGCCGCGGGCATTCTCTCCGGGAGCCTGTATCACCACTTCGACTCCAAGGAGTCGATGCTGGATGAGATCATGCACGGCTTCCTCGACCACGTCGTGGCCCAGTACCGCGCCACGGTCGCCGAAGGTGGTAGTTCGCTCGAGGTCCTACAGGCCCTCGTCCGGGAGGCGTTCAGCTCGCTCGGCGCGAACCCGGCCGCGTTGGCCGTCATGCTCAACGAGTTCAACTTCCTCGTGCAGTTCCCGCGCTTCGCGTATCTCCGCGAGGGCGCGGAGGAGACCGAGCGCCTCTGGGTCGGCGTCATCGAGGACGGCATGCGGGTCGGCGTGTTCCGGTCAGACCTCGACGGCCGCATGGTCTACCGGTTCATGCGGGACTCGATCTGGATCAGCGTCCGCTGGTACCAACCGTACGGCAAGTACCGCCCGGAGGAGATCGCCGACCTCTACCTCGAGCTGCTCCTCGAGGGGCTCGTCACCGGCTCCAGCTCGTAGAGCGCCTCGGCGTTCCCGCCGACGAGCAGCGCGACCTCGTCGGCGGGCACCCCCCCGAAGTCCCGTTCGATCACTTTCTGCGAGTGCGGCCACGTCGAGTCGGAGTGGGGATAGTCGCTCGCCCACATCAGCTGCGTGACGCCGACGCGGTCGCGGGTCTCGACCGCGACCGGATCCTTTTGGAACGTGAAGTACGCGTTCGTGGCGATGTAGTCGCTCGGTCGGCGGCGGATCGCGACGTCGGTGCCGAGCCAGTGACGATGGCGGCCGAACAGCTGGTCCAAGCGGTATGCGTAGTGGGCGACCCAGCCGGCGTCGTGCTCGGCGGAGACGATGCGAAGGTCGGGGTGGCGGTCGAAGACCCCGCCAAAGACGAAGAGCGAGAGTGTCTGCTGCATCGCTTGCACGACGCTCATGACTGTCATCATCCGGATCCCCGAACCGAGTGTCGGGTCGCCCATTGGGTCGCCGGTCAGCGCGATGTGGAACGACACGGGGAGCCACCGCTCCGCGCAGGCAGCCCACAACGGATCGAAGCGAGGCTCTGCGTAATGGCCTGCGTTCGGGCGGCCGGGGACGAGCACGCCGCGCAGGCCGGCGTCGTGGGTGCGCGCGACCTCGGCGACGGCCGCGCCGACGTCGACTGTCGGCACCAGCGCGATGCCGGCGACGCGGTCCGGGGCGCGGATGCAGAGCTCGATGAGCCAGTCGTTGTACGCCCGCGCGCAGGCGAGCTGGTAGCCGACGTCCGCGAGCTGGGTGAGCGCCATGCTGATCGACGGGTAGAGAACCTCGGCGGCGACTCCGTCGACGTCCTGGTCGGCGAGCCGGGCCGTAATGTCCCAGCCTCCGGACCGGGCGTCGTCGAGCGCTCCGCTCTCGCGCAGCTCCTCCGACGCCTTGCCGGCCGCGCCCGGAAGACTGATCGGCTGCGGCGGGAGGCCGTCGATGAGGAACTGATGGCCGCCGGTACGGCTGTCGGCGAGGACCCGCGGCGCACGGTCGGCGAACGGGCCAGACGCAAGGCGGCGCGTCCACAAGTCGGACGGCTCGAGCACGTGGCTGTCGGCCGAGATCACACGCATGGCTCTCCCTTGGCCGCGGCGCCGGAGGCCGCTAGCGTACCAAGCGCGCGCTTGGTCGCGTCCAGCAGCCCGATCAGGGGGTCGACCGTGAGCACGAGCGAGGCTGAAGGCCCGAACTTCTTCCTGATCGACGAGTTGCCGTGGCCCGACGAGTCCCGAGGGACCGCGCCGCGTGAGCTCGTGGAGGAAGCGCAGCGCAAGGGCGCGAGGCGCAAGTTCCTCGCCCGTGGTCAGGGCGGATTCCACTCGCAGTTCTCGGACTTTCCGCCCGGCTACACGGTGCCGCCACACAGCCACGACCACGACGAGATGATCGTCGTGCTCGCGGGGAGCTGCACGATGCTCGTCGGCGGCCCGACGCTCAAGGCGTACGACTCGATGGTGCTCCTCGGCGGGCACGAGTACGGCTTCACGGCGGGCGACGACGGCATGAAGTTCCTCACCATCCGGACGGGCGAGGCGCAAACACGTCTTGCATAACGCGCGGCGCGATCAGCTCCCGAGGAGCCGGGCGCGGAGCTCGGAGTCGCGTACAAAGACGGGCAGGTTGTCGTCGTCGAGGAACGAGGGCCGCGCTGACGATCCACCGTCGACGGCGAGCACTTGACCCGACACGAAGCCGGAGAGCCCCGAGAGCAGGAAGAGCACTGCGCCCGCGATGTCGTCGGGTCGTCCGCGTCGTCCCAGGGGGATCGCCGCCCGCTCGGCAGGCGCGTCGTCGGGCGAGCTCTGCGTGATGTTGCGTGGCGTACGCACGGAGCCCGCGGCGACCGCGTTGACACGGATGCCGGAGGGGCCGAGCTCGAGGGCGGCCGTCCGCGTGAGGGCGATCACGCCGGCCTTGGCCGCGGCGTAGGCGGCGCCGAACGGCATTGCCGACAGAGCGGCGATTGAAGTGATGTGGACGATGCTGCCGCCGGTTCCTTGCTCGACGAGACGAGCACCGACTGCCCGGGTCGTCAGCAACGCGGAGAGCAGGTTGAGCTCGAGCACCGAATCGAACGTCTCCGGGGTCGTCTCGAGGAGCGCCGCCCACTGGTCCGGGAATAGCCCGCCAACGACGTGGACCAGGCCATGGAGGTGACCGTCTACGACCGCTTCTGTGACCGCGGCCGCGACGTCATCGGCGTTTCGCACGTCGACCGCCACGGCCCGGTAGCGCCCGCCGGCCTCGTCCATGGCCCGTTCCGACACTGCGAGGCGATCCGCATCGTTGTCGAGCGCGGCCACGACGGCTCCGGCCTCGACGAGAACGCGGCACACGGCCGTGCCGATGCCACCGCCTCCGGCCCCCGCGACGACCACGGTGTGCCCGCCCAGGCCGAGGCGTTCGTCGAGCATCGTGTCGGACCCCCTCCCCAAGCGGGCGCTTGGTTCCCATCGTTACCATGCCGGGATGCTCACGGGCCGAGTGGTGGTCGTGACGGGCGGTGGAACGGGCATCGGGCGAGCGATCGCGCTCGGCCTCGGAGACGCACACGCCACCGTGACCGTCGTGGACGGCGAGTTCGCGTCCCGGGAAGGCACCAACGCGGCCTTTGCCGATGCGCGCGAAGCAGCAGGCCCGCTCGATGCAGTGGTGCACGCGTTCATCGACCCCGCCGCCCTAACGAGCGAGCCGCTGGCCGAGACCGCCGCCGCCGACTGGGACCGACGATGCAAGGCGATGCTGCGCGCCGCGTTGCACTGCTGCCAAGCTGCCGGTCAGGAGCTGTCGGCGCGAGGGGGTCGGCTGGTGCTCGTCACGCCGACGGTCGCGCTCACCGGCGCCGCCGGTCTCGTGCCGTACGCGACCGCGGTCGAGGGGATCCGGGCGCTCGCGAAATCGGCGGCGCGGCAGTGGGGCGGGCGGCGCATCACCGTCAACTCCGTCGCCCCGCCGATCGAGCTCATGGCGCCGGATCGAGCCGCGGCTCCGCCCGGGCTCGCACTCACAGAACGTCCGCTCGGAGATCCCGACGCGCGCATGGATGTGGCACCGGTCGTCGCGCTGCTGGCTGCGGACGCGGCGCATTTCGTTACCGGCGCCACGATTCCCGTCGACGGTGGCATCGTGATGGCGCCGTGACCGATTCCCTGGCTGGGCGCAGCATTCTCGTCACCGGGGCCGGCCGCGGTCTCGGGCGCGGCGTCGCGCTGGCGTGCGCGGCGGCAGGCGCGGACATCGTGGTGGCCTCTCCGGGTGAGAACGGCGCCGAAACCGTCGCCGCGATCGAGGCTCGCGGCGGGTCGGCGGCGTGGGCGCGCTGCGACGCCACCAACGCCGCTGACGTCGAAGCAGCAGTCGCCGTCGCGGTCGAGCGGAACGGAGGCCTCGATGTCGTGATCCACAACGCGACGAGTCGTCGGTCGAGCGAGCCGGTGCGGCTCGAGGACGTCGACGATGCGCTCTTCGACGAGCACGCCTCCGTGTCGCTGGGCGGGGCCTTTCACTGCGCCCAGGCCGCGCTGCCGCAGCTTCATGCACGTCGGGGGCGGTTGATCCTGATGACGTCGCCGGCCGGCATCGAAGGGAGTGCCATGCTGCCGGTGTACGCCATCGTGAAGGGCGCGATTCGAGGATTCGCGAAGAGCCTGGCGCGCGAGTGGGCGCCGTTCGGCGTGACCGTCAACGCCATCTCCCCGCTCGCGGAGACGCCCGCTATGACGAGCGCGTACGACAAGGACCCGACACTCCGGGAGCGTCTGGCGCGGGTGGTGCCGATGGGCCATCTCGGCGACCCCGAGACCGAGATCGCCCCGGCCGTCGTGTTCCTGGCGGGCGAAGGAGCCGGTTACATCACCGGTCAGACCTTGGCGGTCGACGGCGGCCGATTCATGACGCTTTGATGGTGGCAAGGAGGTTGCCGTGATCCCAGCCGAGTATCAGGCGTTCGAGCCGGTCGTGACCGTCGGGTGCGTGAACTTCTCGCCTGTCTGGGGCGACAAGAAGCAGACGCTGGCCAAGATCGAGGCCAACATCGTCGAGGCCGGGGCGCAGGGCATCGACATCGTCGTGTTTCCCGAGGGATCGCTCACGGGGACGTCGTCGTGCGACGCGTGCCGAGCCGAGGGCGAGGCGTGCGACGCGCACCTTGAGCTGGCAGAGACCGTGCCCGGTCCGGCCACGGACACCGTCGCCGACCTCGCGCGCGAGCACGATCTCTACGTGGTCTTCGGATTTCCAGAGCGCGACCGGGACGAGCCACGCTTCTTGTACAACGCGGCGGCGGTGGTCGGGCCCGATGGCATCCTCGGCACGTATCGCAAAGTGCATCTCGGCACGCTCCCGTGGGTGACCGAGGGGATCGTGTTCCGGCCGGGGACGCAAGTGCCGGTCTTCCCGACGCGCTTCGGTCCGATCGGCGTGCAGATCTGTTACGACTTTTGGTTCAACCCCGAGCTCAGCCGGATCCTCGCGCTCAAGGGCGCCCGACTGATCCTGAATCCCTGCGGGACGTTCGCCGGACCCGGCAAGCACGACTACATGGTGCAGACGACGAGCGTGCGCGCCCAGGAGAATCTCGTCTACGCGGCGAGCGCTAACCTAGTCGGCGGGCCTGGTCACGAGGATTACTCCGCCGGGGCGCTCGGGGAGGCGCGTCCGGCTGACTACCTCGGTCACAGTGTGATCGCCGGCCCGGCGTTCCCGCGGTTCAGCCACGTGTACGCCGAGGCGGGCGACGGCGAGGAGCTGGTTAGCGCGACGCTGAGCTTCGAGCGGCTGCACCGTTGGCAGTCAGTGTTCCCGATGCGCGAGTGGAGGGCGAAGCGACAACGTGACGCGTCCCGCCTGATCGCCGACGAGTTCCGGGCGCTGACGGAAGAAAACTGAGCCGACTGACGCCCAAGATCGTCTGGCGCTACGTGCCCGCGCGGACCTGGGCGTCTTCGCTGAGCACCTTGAGGAGGAGGTGGACGGCCGAGTCGAGTCGCTCGATCTCGTCGGCGGACAGCGCACCGAGGAGTTGCTCCCGGGCGCGGCGGTAGCTGGTGTTGGCTCGCTCGGCGACGCGCAGGCCGTCGGGCGTGAGCCCGACGACGACTTTGCGGCGGTCGGACGGGTCCGCGGACCGCTCGACCAGTCCGGCGTTCTCGAGTCGGTCGAGGATCTGGGTCATGCCGCCGGTCGACCGCAGGACGATCTCGGTCAGCTCGGTCGGGGACATGCGGTACGGCGCACCGGCGAGCTGGAGCAGACGAAGCACCGAGTAGTCGATGAACAGCAGGCCGAGCGGATCGAGGCAGCGGTGCTGGAACGCGTCGACGAGAAGTCCAGCGCGCGTGATGCGCGTGAACAAGCCGAGCGGGCCCGGTTCCGACAGGTAGCGCGCTTCGACGTCCACGGCTAACAGACCGGCGGGCCGTCGACGGTGACCCGGTGCATGACCCGCCGCTCGACGTAGTCGGCGACGCCATAGTGCTGGACGGACCGGTTGTCCCAGAAGGCCATCGATCCGACCTCCCATTGGAACCGGCACTGGAACTCGGGCGAGCGCACGTGGTCGAGCAGGAACGGCAGGAGCGCGTCGTTCTCGCGTTCGCTGAGCCCGACGATTTGCGTCGTCGAGTTCCGGTTCACGAACAGCGCCCGGCGACCGGTTTCGGGATGTGTGACGACGACGGGATGTTCGATCGGTGGCCACCGCTTCTGCATCTCGGCCAAGTCGAGGGTTGTGTGGCCGCCGGTGAGCGCCTTGCGCATGGGCTTCGTGATGTCGTGGACCGCTCGCAGCTCGTCGACGAGGGATCGCACCGCCGGCGACAATGCTTCGTACGCCGCGTACATGTTGGAGAAGCACGTGTCGCCGCCCGTCGCTGGAAGTTGTACGGCGCGCAGGATGGATCCCATCGGCGGCCTGGGCATGAACGTGTTGTCGCTGTGCCACTCGTCGGCGCCTTCGCCCTTCGGACTCACCTGGTCGAGCACGGTCACGGTCGGCCGCTCCTGATACTTCGTCGCCAGCGGCGGGACGCTGAGCGGTCCGAAGCGGAGCGCGAAGTCGAGGTGCTGCTCGTCGGTGATGTCCTGGCCGCGCAGGAAGATCACCAGGTGGTCGAGCAGCGCCTGCCGGAGCTTGGCGATCGTCTCGTCGCCGAGCGGCTCGGCCAGGTCGACGCCCGAGACCTCGGCGCCGATGGCGGGGGTGAGCGGTGTGATCTCGAGCGTCGGCATCAGGGCCCCCGGTGTGGACGCCCACGGGCGCCCGGCTAGTCTCTTAGACCTAAGAATCTTAGGCAAAGGGGGGAATCATGGCCGGCGGCCCGCGGATCCGGCATCTCGACGGCTGCTCGTGGCAGGAGGTCCGCCGCCAGCAGCACGGCGAGCGCACGGCATCGGTGCGCGAGAAGTGGCTCGACTTCTCGCCCCGGTTTCTCTCGCTGTATGCGCGGTGGGACCCAGGGATGATCGTTCAACCCCACGGCCACAACAGCGACCATGTGGTGTTCGTCATCGAAGGCGACATGACGTGCGGCGACGTGCATTGCCCCGCGGGCACGCACATCGCGCTCGACCAGGGCAACACGTTCGGTCCGTTCGTCGCCGGCGCCGACGGCGTCACGCTGTTCGAGGTGATGATGGGCGACCCGCGGTCCTTCCCCGCCGACCTCGAAGGGTACGACCGGTTCCTCGCGGAGAAAGGCGTGCAACAGCTCCCGAACCCGCCGATTGACATGCCCGACTGGCTTGAGGACACGCGGACCTGACCGCGATGGCGCAGACACCCTTCGCCCCGGGTTCGGTGTCGCTGCGGTTGTACCCGCACAATGACCTTCCGGCGCCCGCGATCGTCGACGAGTTGTGCGCGCAGGCCGCGCTCGGAGCCGAGCGCGGATTCGACGGCGTGATGACGAGCGAGCACCACGGCGGGTTCGCGGGCTACCTGCCCAACCCGCTCCAAGTCGCGGATTGGTGCCTCGAGGGGATGGCGAACGGTTGGGCCGCGCCATGCCCGCTGCTCCTGACCTTGCGCCCGCCGGCGCTCGTCGCCGAAGAAGCCGCCTGGCTCGCGGCGCGCTTTCCCGAGCGAGTCGGCGTGGGTGTGGCCGCCGGCGCGCTGAAGGACGACTTCGAGATCATGGGGCTTCCCATGGAGGACCGTGCCGCGCGCTTCTCGAACGGACTCGAGGAGCTTGTCGGTGCGTTGAACGGCACCGACCCGGGCGGGCTCGCCGGTGATCCGGCGATCAAGCGATGCGCGGAGCACCCGGTTCCTGTGGTGAGCGCGGCTATGAGCTTCACGGCCGTGCGGCGTGCCGCCCGTTACGGAATCGGCATCCTGTTCGATTCGCTGTCCACGCCCGAGCGCTGCCGCGAGCTGTCCGACGCGTACCGCGCCGCCGGCGGAACGGGACCGTGCGTCCTGATCCGGCGGGCCTGGATGGGGGAGCCGCCGCGCGAGGGTGTCGCCCGGCAGGTCGACCTCTACCGCGGCTACGCGCCCGCAGCTTCGCAAACGCACTGGGAGGGCGAGCAGCTGGTGAGCTCGGCGGCAGGCAGCGACGTTGCCGGCGGATTGACCGACGCGGCGCTTCGTGCCGGCGCCGACGCCGTCAACCTCCGAGTTCACGTGCCCGGCGTGACTCCCGATGCAGCACGGGAGCAGATCGCCCGACTCGGCGACGAGGTGGTCCCCGCTCTCCGCAAGGAGCTCGCATGACGCCGCGCCGCATCTACCACTACGACGACGCCGAGTGGCACGTGCCGGTCTCACCCGGCAGCGACCCCGACCAAGCGGCGGAGGCGGGGCGGAGAGGCGCGGCCCGAAAGTTCCTGTCCCAAGGGGATGCCGGCTTCTACTCCCAGGTGGTGCGGCTGCCCGCGGGGTTCGAGGCGCCCGAGCACAGTCACGATCACGCCGAGATCTTCATGGTGCTCGAGGGAAGCTGCCGGTTCGACGGGGAGCCGATGGACCGCTTCGACATGGTGGTCGTCGCCGCCGACGAGCCCTACCGGTTCGTGGCCGGTCCCGACGGGCTCTCGTTCCTGGTCGTGCGACAAGGCGCGGCGAAGTTCGCCGCCGCGAGCTCATGAGCGCGGCGAACGCCGATCGCGAGTACGACCTGATCGTCCGAGGTGGCCTCGTCGTCGACGGCATGGGGCTGCCGCGCCGGCGCGTCGATGTCGGCGTGCGGAACGGCCGGGTCGCGACGCTCGCCCGCCTCGACGGCTGCCGCGCCGCCGAGGAGATCGACGCGGGGGACCTGATCGTCGCGCCCGGGATCATCGACGCGCACACGCACTACGACCCGCAGATCACGTTCGATCCGTACGCCACCGTGTCCTGTTTCCACGGCGTCACCACCGTCGTGGCGGGGAACTGCGGCTTCTCGGTCGCGCCGTGCAAAGCGGAAGACCGTTCGTTCCTCGAGGGCATCTTCGCCCAGGTCGAGAACATGGACCCGATCGCGCTCAGTGCCATCGAATGGGACGCCTTCGAGTCGTTCCCGGAGTTCCTCGACAGCCGGCGCGGCAAGCTGGGGGTGAACCTCGCGTGCTACGTCGGCCACTCCAACCTGCGCCGCTGGGTCATGGGGCCCGATGCTACCGAGCGCCACGCGACCGACTCCGAAGTGGACGCGATGCGCCGCATCCTGGACGAGGCGATGGCCGCGGGCGCGGCCGGCGTGTCGTCATCGGCGGCGCCGACACATTTCGACATCGACGACCGGCCGGTCCCGTCGCGGGTCGCCGCTCGTGACGAGCTTGCCGCCCTCGCCGACCAAGCGGGCCGCGCCGGCGCAGGCTCGATCGCGTTCCTGCCTGCCAGCGCGATCGGCGGTCTCGACGCCGAGGACGAGGAGTATCTCATCCGACTCGGGAAGCTGAGTGGCCTCCCGGTGATCATCCAAGGCCTCGGCGGGCGCAACAAGGTCGACGCACCCACCGCCACGTGGGACGCCGCCAAGTCGTTCCTCGACCGCGCCACGGAGGGCGGCGCGCCCGTCTTCTCCATGCTGATCGCGCGGCCGTTCGACCGGCCGGTGACCATCGACGAGACGAACCTGCACTACCTCGCAGTACCTGCGTGGGACCAGATGCTGAAGCTGCCGCACGCCGAGCGTGTCGCGCTCTTACGCGACTCAGCGGCGCGCGCCGAGCTGCGCGAGGCAGTGGAGCACTACAACCGCGACCCGGCCCAGGGCACGACGGTGCCGCCGCCGCTCTGGGACGCGGTGTTCGTCGACGAGGTCGCCAAGCCCGAGCACGAGAAGCTCCAGGCCCGATCGATCCGCGAAATTGCCGACGAGCGGGGCGTTGCGCCGGCCGACGCGATGCTCGACCTCGCCCTCGACGAGGACCTCGCCACGCGTTTCCGCTGGCGGACCGAGAGCCCGGAGTGGACGGCGGCCGTGCGTGAGGCGCAGCTCGACGCGCGCATGGTCATCGGGGTCTCCGACGGCGGCGCCCACCTCGCCCGCGACGACGGCGCCGACTGGAGCTCGTACTTCCTTCGCGCGTGGGTGCTCGACCGCCACGTGTGGACGCTCGAAGACGGCATCCGCCAGATCACGCAGGTGCCGGCCGCGCTGCTCGGACTGACGGATCGCGGTGTCGTCGCGCCCGGCGCTCCCGCCGACCTCATGGTCTTCGATCCCGACACGATCGGCCCGTGGAAGAAGGAGTTCGTGCACGACCTGCCCGGCGGCGTCGGCCGTTTCAAGGCCTGGGGGCGAGGCGTGCACGCCACGATCGTCAACGGCGAGACCATCGTGCTCGACGGCGAGCTGACCGGACGCCTCCCCGGCCGGGTGCTTCGGCCGGGTTGACCGATGGCGACGCGCGACGCGCTCACCACCGAGGACGCGGCCTCGCCCATCCGTCCGTGGGTGTTCGACGCCGACGGCCACGTGGTCGAGCCACCGCGTGTGTGGGACGAGCTCCTGGCGGCGCGCTTCCGCGACTACTCGCCGCGCGTTCTCCAGTCCGAGGGCTACTTCCGGTTCGCGTGCGGCGACCGAGTCGGATTCCCCATCGAGGGCAGGAGTGAGTCCGTCGGCGCCCCGGGCCAGACCCCCAAGACATCGAATGCACCGGTGGCGGCGCGCGGGGGATCGGACCCTGCTCCGCGCGTGACCGATATGGCCGTCGACCACATCGAAGCCGCCGCGCTGTACCCGACGTACGGACTGATGTTCCAGGGCGTCACCGAACGTGAGCCGGCGCTGGCGCTCTGCCGGGCCGTCAACGACTGGCTCGCCGAGTACTGCGCGCACGCGCCCGACCGGCTGATCGGCGTCGGCACACTCCCGATGACCGACGCCGCCGACGCGCTGGGCGAGGCGCGCCGCTGCGTCGAGGAGCTCGGCTTCCGCGGCGTGTGGCGCCGCCCCGAGCACTTCGGCGCGCTGCCCAGGCTCCAGGACGATGCGTAC
This sequence comes from Actinomycetota bacterium, assembly GCA_046724435.1. Lineage (GTDB taxonomy): Bacteria > Actinomycetota > Acidimicrobiia > IMCC26256 > JACDBD01 > JALZAA01. Next base: position 5,281 of record JBKOWN010000176.1, on the reverse strand, counting down.
GAGCCGCTGTGGTCGTACCTGGAGGACGCTGGCGTCCCGTTCGCCGTCCATCCGGGCATGAGCGGTCTCGTGCCGTTCGACGAGCTCGAGCGTCGCTACGACGGCTACTTCAGCCCCCTCCACGCCGTGCACTTCCCGATGGAGCAGATGATGGCGCTGACGACATTCGTCGCCTACGGCATCCTCGAACGCCATCCGAGACTGCGGGTCGCCTTCCTCGAGTCCGGCGCGGTATGGGCGCTGTCGTACGTGCACCGGCTCGACGAGCACCTCGAGCTGTTCGGGTTCGACGAAGGTGGGCTCACCATGCCGCCCTCCGAGTACTTCCGGCGCCAGTGCTTCGTGTCGGTCGAGGAGGTCGAGCCCGGTCTCGGCGTCATGCTGGACGCGTATCCCGAATCGGTCGTGTTCGCGTCCGACTACCCGCATGCCGACGGGACGTTTCCCGGCTCCACCCGCAGCCTGCTCGAGACCCGCGACCTCGACCGGGCGGCGATCCACCGGGTACTGCGCGACAACGCGCTCCGGCTGTACGGCCTCGGCGAATGAGTGCCGCCGACTGGTCCGACATGCAGGTGTTCGACGCGATCTTCGGTCTCCGTGCCACACGCGTCTACGAGGACCGCCTTCTGCCGCCCGAGTTGCTGGCGCGGGTGCTCCGTGCCGCCACCCTCGCGTGCAGCTCGGGGAACACGCAGCCGTGGGAGTTCGTGGTCGTGACCGACCGAGATGTGAAGCGCGAGCTGAAGGAGATCATGGTCGAGGCGTTCGCGAACATTGACGCGGAGCGAGCGCAGAGCGCCGACGAGCTGGTCGACGGCAGCGGCCGACCGGTTACCGGCCACGCTGCCGTTGACAGCATCGACGTCGTGTCGGCGCTCGTGTTCGCGTTTTGGAACCCGGACCGCGGCATTCGTATGAAGGGGGAGTACGAGGAGAACCCCGACGGGACGCTGCGCGCGACCCGTCACATCCCCGGTGGCCGCGGGTCGAGTCTGTATCCGGCATGCCAGAACATGATGCTGGCGGCGCACGCGCTCGGCGTCTCGTCGCTCTTCACGACGTTCTTCGGCCTCGCCGAGGCTCGCGTGAAGAAGCGCCTGCACGTGCCGCCCCGCATGTTCCTCGAGGCGGCGGTGTTCCTCGGCTACGGCGCCGAGAAGCTCGGCAAGCCACGCCGCAAGCCCCTCGAAGAGGTCGTTCACGTGAACGACTGGAACGTCCGTTACGAACGGGAGGTGCGCCAGCCGTGACCATCACCGACATCCCGCGCATCGCCTCGGCCGACGATCACGTCGTGGAGCCCGCCGACGTGTGGATCAGCCGGCTCCCGGCCAAGTACCGCGATCTCGGCCCGCGCGTGCACCGTGCCCCCGTCGCCGAGATGACGTTCCGCGGCGGGAAGTACGCCTACCGGATGGGCGACGACGGCCCGCTGGCCGACTGGTGGCTCTACGAAGACCGCGCCGTGCCGCAGACGCGTCTGAGCGCCTGCGCCGGTTTCCCCCCGGAGGACGTGCAGGTTGTGCCGATGACGTACGACGAGATGCGTCCCGGCTGCTACGAGCAGGGCGGTCGTCTCGACGACATGAACCTCAACTGGGTCGAGGCGTCGCTTTGCTTCCCGACGTTCCCACGCTTCTGCGGCCAGACGTTCCTCGAGGCCGAGGACAAGGACCTCGCGCTGCTGTGCGTGCGGGCGTACAACGACTGGATGGTCGACGAATGGTGCGCGGGCTCGGACGGCCGGCTCATCCCGTTGTGCCTGATCCCGTTGTGGGACGCCAAGCTGGCGGCGGCGGAAGTGCGGCGCAACGCGGCGCGCGGCGTCCGCGCGGTGTGCTTCTCGGAGTTGCCGACGAACCTCGGGTTGCCGTCGGTGCACGACGCCGACCGCTTCTGGGATCCATTCGTCGCCGCCTGTGACGAGACGGGGACGGTGATCTGCATGCACAGCGGATCGGGCTCGAAGATGCCGTCGACGTCATCCGACGCGCCGCCGGCGGTGTCGTCGACGCTGACCCATGAGCTCGCCGAAGAGTCCCTCGCCGACTGGCTCTTCTCGGGCCTGCTCGTGCGCTACCCGAACCTAAAGATCACCTACTCCGAGGGCCAGATCGGCTGGATCCCCTACATCCTCACCCGGGCCGACCGGGTCTGGGAGCACAACCGCGGCTGGAGCGACGCGACAGACATCGTCCCCGAGCCGCCGAGCACCTACTACTGGGGTCGCGTGTACGGCTGCTTCTTCGACGACGCCGCCGGTCTTGCCTCCCTCGATGCCATCGGGGCCGACCAGGTGACGTTCGAGACCGACTACCCGCACGCCGACGGCACGTGGCCCCACAGCAAATCGGTGGCGGAGAAGCTCTTTGCCGGGCTGAGCGACGAGCTCGTGCGGAAGATCGTGCGCGACAACACGATCGAGCTCTTCCAGCTCAGTCTGGATTGACGCGCCGCCAGCCGCCGGCGGCCCAGTTCCCGCCGTCGACGTGGATCGTCGTGCCGGTGACGAACCGCGAGAGGTCGCTCGCCAAGAACAGGACGACGGCGGCGGCGTCCTCGGCGGAACCCATGAACCCGAGCGGAGGGACGACGGCGGGCTCGTACTCTCCTCCGCCGGCGAGCATGTCGGCTCGGACGTCTCGGTCACCGCCGGTGGGGATCGCGTCCGGCGCCACCGCGTTCACGCGGATCCGCCGGGAGGCGAGCTCAAGCGCGAGGGTACGCGTGAGGTGGGACAGGGCGGCCTTCATGGCGCCGTAGATGGCGAAACCGGGCGCGGCCTGGTGCGCCTCGATCGACGTGAGGTTCACGATCGCGCCGCCGTCGGGCATGATCGGGACGACACTGCGGACGAGCGACGTGACCTGCACGAAGTTCTCGAGTATGAGCGTGTGCTCGCCCTTGTTGGTGAGGTCGAGGAACGGCGAGAAGAACGTGCCGCCCGCGTTGTTCACCAAGACGTCGACTCGTCCGTACTTGGAGGCGACGTCGGCGAGAAAGGACGTCACCGCGTTGCGGTCGCGGACGTCCAGCCGACGGGCGAGCGCGGGCTGTCCGGTGGTGGCGAGTTCCCGCTCCGTGGCCGCCAACGTGTCGGAGACGCGATCGGAGATGGCGAGGCGGGCGCCGAAGCGCGCCAGCAGGAGGGCGGTCGCCTTCCCCAACCCCTGTCCGGCGCCTGTCACGATCGCGACACGGTCCGTGAGCAGTACGGACGCTGGCTCGTACTTCATGGCTTCGCTATACCCCGCCGGCGCGGCGGAGTGCATCCATCTCCTGAGAGCCCAGCTCTAGCCAGTCGCGGAAGACTTCGTCGTTGTGGGCACCGAGCCTGGGACCTATCGCGCGGACCTGCGCTGGAGTGGCGCTCAAGCGCGGGGTAGGCGAGGGCATAGTGAGCGAACCGAGATCATCGTCATCGACCTTCACAAGACTGTTTCGCTCGGAGACGTGAGGATCATCGAGGATGGCCGGTACATCGTTCACCGGCGCGGCAGGGATGCGCGCCGCAAGGAATGCCTCGAGCACATCTTTGCGATCACGCGCCGCGATCCAGCCTGCGACTAGCCCGTCGAGCTCGTCTGCCACCGCGAGTCGCGCCGCGGAGCGCCCGAAGCGCGCCCGGTCCTGTGGCGTGTCGCGCCTGATCAGCGGGAGGAGGCGCGCTACCTGAGCGTCGGTCGTGCCCGATACCACTACCCAATGACCGTCGCGTGTCCTGTACACGTTGCGGGGGACGCCCCCCGACACGCGGCTCCCGGTCCTCTTTGGTGTCTCGCCGATCGGGTCATACGCCACGATCGTGCCAGCGAGTAGTTGCAGGATCGGCTCATACATGCTCACGTCGACGTGCTGGCCGCGTCCGCCACCGGTGTCGCGGTAGTAGCAGGCGGCCAGTGCGCCGATGACGCCGGTCATCGCGGTGACAGTGTCGCCCAGCGCGACCGACGGCAGCATCGGCGGCCCGTCGGCTTCGCCGATCATGTTGGTGAGCCCGCCGAACGCTTCGGCCAGAGTGCCGGCGCCGGGCCGGTCCCTGTACGGGCCCGTCGCGCCATAGCAGCTCACGCTCACCACCACGAGCCGGCGATTGCGGGCGGCGAGCTCGTCGTAGGTGCAGCGCCAGCGCTCGAGCGTGGAACGCGGGTAGTTCTCGACCAGCACGTCGGTTTGCTCGACGAGTCGTTGCAGAAGGTCTCGCCCACCCTCGCTGTCGAGGTCGAGCGTGATCGCCCGCTTGTTGCGGGCGGCCAGCGCCCACATGAGCGAGCGCCCATCTCGCTGTGCTCCCATGGAACGCAGCGGATCACCGTGGGGCGGCTCGACTTTCACGACGTCTGCGCCGAGGTCGCCGAGAACGGCTGCGATCTGCGGTGCGGCAAACAGGGTCGAGATGTCGAGGACCCGCAGCCCCGCGAGCGCCCCGTCCACCATGCCCACGTCGTTCAAATCGACCGGGTCACGGCCTTGGTGGGTCCGAAGCTGTGCAGCGCGTACGCGTGCAGGTTGCCGAGACCACCGCACACCATGACCAGCACATGGTCCGGCCGCTCCACGAGGTGCACCATCCCGTCCGCATCGATGCGGTCGCGCTCCTCCAGGTACTCGTGGTACTGCTGCGGCCACCAGGAGACGGGTAACGCGGCGTGCCGCCACAGCGCGCGCTGCACGTCTTCGATGGCGGGGAAGTCGGCCGCGATCAGTTCGGCCCACGGGGGCGCCAGCGCCACCACGACCTCGGCGCCGAAATGGCTGATGAACGCGTTCGTGCCCGGGTACGCGATCGACTTGCCGATGAGCTCGGCGAGTAAGGCGCCGGTGTCGGCCACGATGTCGGCGATGTCCATGGTCCCGACGCAGCCGTGGACGGTCACGGCGTTCCCGGTGACACCGCGACGTTCGGCCAGCGGCGCCCACGGTGAGCGCTCCTCCCATTCGCCGACGACGATGCCGGCGACCCGGCCGGGCTGGCCGAACACGCTCTTCGACGAGACGCCCACGACCTGGCCGGCGACGTTGCGCATGACGAGGCGCACGGCGCGGCCGATCGACGGGCCGGGGCCTGCCTCACCGCCGAAGCAGCCGGCGGCGTAGGGGATGGCGAGGTCGTGGCGGACCTGGCCGTTCACGAACAGGCCGGGCACGACCGAGCTGGTCGTGGTGTTGAGCGAGAACAGATCGAACGCCGGATCGGCGCACGCCTCGACAGCCGCGCACAACCTGTCTCTTATACACATCTGACGCTGCCGACGAGTTCTGTCATGGGGGGGGGGGG
>JBKOWN010000102.1:0-6109 GCA_046724435.1 Actinomycetota bacterium | reverse complement strand
CGCTCACCCCGAGGTCGTCGTGCGCGTCGACCAGCCGGAGGACGCCGCCGCGGTCGCGACGCGCGTGCGGAGCGGCCGCTCCGAGATCGGGCTGACCGAGCTTCCCGTCGCGGGGCCCGGGCTCGTCAGCCGGCAGCTCGTCGAGCAGGAGCTGATCGTCGTGCTGCCGCCCGCGTCGCCGCTGGCTCGCCGCCGGCGACTCACGACCGTGGATCTCGCGTCGGTCCCGCTCGTCACGAGCCCGCCCGGGACGTCGACGCGCCGTCTCATCGACGCCGCGTTCGCCACGATCGGCGACGCCCCGGTGATCGCGGTCGAGACGGATCAGCGGGAGGCGATCGTCCCGCTCGTCGTCGCCGGGGCCGGCGCCAGCGTCCTGCCGCGCCCGCAAGCCGAGGCCGCCGCCCTGTTCGGCGCGAGCACCGTTCCGCTGTCGCCGCGCTTGCTCCGATCGGTGGGCCTCATCTGGCGCGACGGTCCGGTCTCGCCCGCCGCGCGCGCGTTCATCGGCACCGATCTCGCCTAGACGTCGCCCTCGGGTTCCGGCTCCGCCTCGTGCGAGATGACGAGCTGCCACGAGTTGCTGAGCGCGATCGCGAGAAGCAGCAACACCGCGACGGCGAGGAGGAGGTCACTGTCTCGACCCTTGCCTTGAATGGCGCGCACCACCCCGGCGATCACGACCATGACGAGACCGGCGTGGTACACGGCGGCACGGCGGAGATTCAGGCTGCGAGCCCGCATTGCCCGCAGCGTGAACGTGCTCGAGAGCGCGAAAACGCCGACGGCGACCCCGATCTCTGCCAGACCGATCAGTCCCGAGTCCGTGTCGGCCAGCGCGAGCAGCGCCACGAACAGCACAGTGATGAAGGCGTAGAACGCGGATCGCGCTCGCCCGATCATCAACGTCGAGTTCCGGATCTCCCTCGGCCGCAGGGCGACCGCGACGAACAGCAATCCCGTCAGCGCCGCCGCCGCGCCGGCGATCGCGACGTAGAAGTCGGACCAGCCCGAGCTCATCCGTCGCTGATCACGGGACGGCCGTCGGGGCCGATCGGCCAGTCAGGGTTGTACGCGATCTCCCACACGTACCCGTCGGGATCGGAGACGTGTGCGTGGTACATGCCCCAGTCCAACTCGCTCGCCGGCTTCACGATGGTCCCGCCCGCCGCCCTTGCTGTCGCGATCGCATCGTCTACGTCGGCCGGGCTGTCCAGGTTCATCGCCAGGACCACGCCGCCGAAGCGCGGCTCCGCCGGCGGCGGCATCCCTGCGTCGGCCCACAGGGATTCGGCCGGCCACAGCGTCAGGAGCGCGCCCGACGTGCGGAACAGCCGGAACCCGTCGTCGGCGGCGATGACGACCTCCCATCCCAACGCCCGGTAGAACGCCTCGGACACCGCGACGTCACGAACCCCGAGCGTGACGAGACTGACCCGCGGTGCGACGGCCATGGCAATCAGCGCGCCCGCCGGCGCTGGGCCAGCATGCGCCAGCCGGCGGGGACGTCGAGGAACCGCTGGATGTCGCGACGGATGATCGCGGCGCCCGCGGGCGAGTCGTACATGCGTTCGCGCACGTCCTTGAGCGCGCGGAACCCGAGCTCGGCGATCCCGTCGACCTCGGGCGCCGCCGGCGTGATGTTCTCGGTCACGATGTTCTGCACGTACCGCACGAGGACCGGATGGTGCTTGCGGGCGAGTGGTGAGTGCACGTTGGTCCAGTGGTCGGCGAACTCGTCCCGGGTGAGGCCGGGGGCCCGGCGCACGAAGGCGATGCGTGCGATGGTCTCGCCGCCGCGATCCCATTGGGGTCGCTCGTCCACGAGGTACGCCTCGGCGTCCGCCGGGAGCAGCTGGTCCTGTCGCATGACGGCGACGGCTGCGACGTCCTGCTGCCGGCCGGTCGCACCTTCGCCGATGGGCAGGTACAGCTCATCGGCGTCGTCCGGGATGGCACCGAGAAGCGCGGCAATGACTTTCACCGAACGGCCAGAGTAGAACCTGTCCCCATGGAACCGAGTCCGTTCGAGACCAGTGCCGTCTTCCACGAGCTGATCGACGAGCTGCGCGGCCTCGAGGCGAAGCTGTACGACGGCCCCAACGCGCCGCAGGACGAGCAGTCGGTGCTCGAGGGATACAAGTGGATCTTCTCGATCCTCCAGGTCGCTTTCGACGCCTACGTGTGGGCCGACACGGCCAACCCGCGCTTCGTCGACATCGTCGGGCCCTACAAGAAGTGGGGCGGCGACAACGCCGACGCCTTCTACCAGTACGCCCCGATCGACCCCCGCCGTACCTACCGGGTGCAGGGCAAGAAGGGCGACAGCGTCTATCTCTCTCTCACGGTGTACGGCGGGCCCGACGACGGCCACTACTCGGAGCGCATCGTCGGCACCGTCAACGACCGGATGGTCGACATCGCCCCCGACGGCAGGTTCGAGCTCGTGCTCAGCCCGGAGCCTCACGACGGGACGTGGCTGAAGCTCGAGCCCGACGCCGTCTGCGCGATCACCCGCGACTACCTCGATGACCCTGTCCACGACCGGCGTGCCGAGTGGCACATCGAGGCTGTCGACCCGCCGGCCACCTACCGCCTCGACGACGCCGAGCTCGCCCGCCGCTTCCGCGCCGCGGTCACGTGGCTGCGCGACCAGGCCAACATCGTCCCGCTCGCGCTCGGCGAACCGAACACGGTCGACGAGCCATACGGGGTTCCGCAGCAGACGTTCGGGTGGGCCGCCGGCGACGCCGCCTACGCGATGGGCAGCTTCGACCTCGCCGACGACGAGGCGCTCGTCATCGAAGGCCGTTCGCCCGAGTGCGCGTTCTGGAACATGTGTCTCTGGAACCAGTTCCTGCACACGTACAACTACGACTACGAGCGCGTCACGATCAACGGCGGCCAGGTGCAGTACGAGGACGATGGCTCGTGGACGGTCGTCGTCGCGCATCGCGACCCCGGCCATCCGAACTGGGTGTCGCCCGCCGGTCACCCGCGCGGGCGCATCTGGTTCCGCTGGTTCTACCCGTCCGAGACGCCCACCCGTCCGACGACACGCGTTGTCAAGGTCCCGGGCTGACGCCGAGGACGCACACGACGGCGGTGGGCTTCAGCGGGAGTGATTCGACGCGCACGTCGGTGAAGCCGGCGGTCGCGAAATGCCCGGCGATCTCCTGACCGGCGCGTCGAGCGGTCTCGTCGGTGGACCCGGGGGCGCGGGGCTGGAACGCGATCGCGATCAGTCCACCCGGCCGCAGCACGCGGCGCAGGTCCTTCAGGCGCGTGACCGGGTCGTCCCAGAACATCAGCGAGTTGACGGCGAGGACCTTGTCGAACGGCTGGTCGAACGTTGGAAGGTCCTCGGCGTTGCCCAGCCGGAGGTCGACACGCCCGACGCGTACAGCCGCGGCGTTGCGGCGTGTCGCCCGCCGGACCATCAGCTGCGAGTGATCGACGCCGACGACGAGGCCGCGCGTCGCGCGCCGGGCCATTGCATCGATCGCGATCCCGGGACCGAATCCGATCTCGAGCACACGATCCTGTGCCTGTACGTCGAGCAGGGTCGCGGCCCACGCATTGCGTGCGCGGTTCGATCCCCGGTGCGCCATGACCCAGCCCGCCACCCGGCCGCCGAGCCCGTGCGGCCGGGGGAATTGGGCGACCATCGCCTTCATCGTCTTCTGCTTGAGTCCCATGGACCCGATCCAACAACCTCAAGTACCCTTGAAGTCAACGGCTGCGGGGGAGGGCATGGCGGACGAGACGCTCACCATCGGCGAGTTGGCGCGTCGGACGGGCGTGGCCCCGTCGGCCCTGCGGTACTACGAGACCATCGGGCTCCTCGCCCCGCCGGCACGGGTCTCCGGCCGGCGTCGGTACGAGCCGCAAGCCGTTGCCGTCGTCGGGAGCATCCTCTTCCTCGCCGACGTCGGCTTCACGCTCGGCGAGATCCAGCAACTGATGGCAGCGCGAGCGTCGTCGCCACTGCCGTGGCGCGAGCTCGCCCGGCGCAAGCTCGCCGAGCTCGACGAGCGCATCGCCGAGGCCCAGGCGGCACGCGTCGCCGTCGAGCACGCGCTGGCCTGCCCCCACGACGACATCGCCACGTGCCCGAACTTCCAGGAGGTCGTCCGCCTCCGGCTCGCCGGCAAGCCGCTCGAGGGCTTCTGCCCCGGCGTGACGTGCCGGGGCGGGCCAGACTGACGATTGTGCCGAACGTTCGCGGTGCCGACATCGCGGTCTCCGACCAGGGCGAAGGCTTGCCGTTCTTCTGGGGCCATGGCCTCGTCAGCAGCATGGAACAGGAAGACCGCTTCCTCGTCATGAGCTGGGCTCGCCTCGCCCGTCGAAACCGCGTCATCCGATGGGACGCGCGCGGACACGGGCTGTCAGGCGGCGCTCCCGTGCCCGACGACTACCGATGGGACAACCTCGGCCGGGACCTCATCGCGCTCGCCGACGCGCTCGGCATCGACCAGTTCGTCGCCGGCGGCGCCTCGATGGGCGCCGCCACGGCACTGCACGCCGCGATCCAAGCGCCGGAACGCGTTGTGGGGCTCGTGCTGATGCTCGCACCGACCGCGTACGAGACCCGCGACGAGCAGGCCGACCTGTACCGCGCCGCGGCGGTGCTCGTCGAGCGACTCGGGATGGACTCCTATCTCCAACAGCTGAGCAACCTGCCCGCGCCCGGGATCCTCGCCGACTTCGCCGACCGGTTCAGTCCCGTGCCGCAGGTGTCAGAACCGCTGCTGCCGTCGGTGCTCCGCGGCGCGGCGAGCAGCGACCTGCCGCCGGAGGAGGCGGTGCGCCGAGTCACCGCACCCGCGCTCCTGCTGCCCTGGGTCTCCGACGACGGGCACCCGCTGTCGACGTCCGAGCGCCTGCTCGAGCTCCTGCCCGACGTCCAGATTCACGTCGCCTATCACCTGCGCGACGTGGGGACCTGGACCGACCGGATTGACGCCTTCCTCGACAGGCGCGCGAGAGCGCTCGGTCAGGACTCCTCGGGCACTCCGAAGCGGTCGGTGTAGAAGCGCAGCGCCCGGCGGCGCTCGGCCGGGTCGAGGCCGAAGTCGGCGAGGTCGTAGCGGATGCCACCGAACTTGCCCCGCGGGTGCTCGTCCATGAACGACTGCATCGCGGCGCGGGCGCCGTCGGTCATGGGCTGGCCGGCGAGCTTGTAGATGCGCCCGACCATGGCGACGTCGTCGGCCATGAACTCGTCGAACGGAACGTCGATCGACTGCCCGGCGGGCAGCACGTCGCGCTCGTCGGTGCACGACCGGAGCATCCGCTCGATGCGATCGGCCCAGTAGCCGCCGATGAACTGCGGGTCGACGCGCTCGTGGCTCAGCCGGGCGGTGTAGGTGATCATCGTCGCCACCGACGTCGTCACCGAGACCGGGTCGCGGTGCGTGACGACGAACGTCGCGTCGGGGAACGTGGCCCGCAGCACCGGGAACTGCTCGATGTGCTGGGGCGACTTGAGCACCCACCGCTCGCCGCCCCGTAGCCACTGGAGCACCTTGAGCACGGTGCGCATGTACTCGTAGTGCGGGGTCTGGTCGTGGGCGAGGTAGTAGTCGCGCCAGCTGGGCATGGCCGACGTCGTCTCGAACAGCATCGTCGAGAAGTCGATCGCCAGCAGCTGGATCTCCTCGTGGACGTGGTCGACAGTCATCTCGTGCATTCGCCTGAAGTACGGCATCGCGGAGTTGATGAAGTCGAGCGCGACCTCGGTACGGGCGACGCGCGGGTCGGGCTCACCCGGCGCCGGCTGCTCGGAGTCGGGGAGCACCGGCTCGAGGCTCTCCCAATACGGCAGTGACCGGAGCGCGGGGTCGGCCGCCATGAGGTTGTGGAGGTGCGTCGTGCCGGTGCGCGGCAACCCGCACACGATGATGGGCGCCTCGATGCGCACGTCGTGGATCTCGGGGTGTCGGCGCAGGAGGTCCTGGATCAGCAGCCGGTTCGCGAGCAGCTGGACGAGCAGCGCGTGGTTGCTGACCACGCCCGGGCCGCTGAGCCCCGCCTCGGTGCGGAACCCGGCGCAGAGCACGTCGAGGGGCTCGCGGAAGCGGTCCTCGCCGAAGTCGGACAGGCC
>JBKOWN010000110.1:0-6027 GCA_046724435.1 Actinomycetota bacterium | reverse complement strand
CCGACGCCGGCCGACTCGCCGACCGGCGGGTGTGGGCCGACCTCGGACCCGGATCAGCACCTGACGGAATCTGCGCGGGCAAGGTGCTGAACACGGTCGACGTCGAGGCTGACGTGTCGTCGCCGAGGATGAGCAACCCGTTCGGGAACCACACGTCGTCGGCCACTTGCCGCCAGCTTCCGTCGGGCAGCACGACGGCGACGATCCCCGGCTTACGCTCCTCCCAGGGCATCGACCCCGGCATGTCCACCCACACCCGCCCGGCGGCATCGACGACGATCTCATTGAACGGCTGCCCTGCAGCGCCGTAGGGCACCAGGTCCGGGTCGGCCATCACACCCTTTGGGGTGGTGGCCACCATATGGCCGTCGGGCAGCCAGTCGATCGAGAACGGCAATCCCTCGACTCGGGCCATGACCTCACGGCTCCCGTCGGTCCCGAAGGCCAGCACCTCGCCCGCCAGCCAGTCGCACATCCAAAAGCGTCCACCGTGCCACCGCGGAGACTCACCCATCTGGATCCCGGTCGCGAAGATGTCAGTCACGCGTTACAAGACTGCCTTCGGTGCCGGTTCTCATCGGTCCGTCGCGCACAGCGCCGATGTCCGCCCCGTGACCCAGGCGGCGTTATACGACGCTCGGGGTGTCCGCCGGCGCGCGATGCGATGTTGGGCGGATGGCTGAGCAATTCGAGTTTCGGGATCTGAGCGAGGCGTGTTCTGGGGGCGTGCACCATCGAGTGCTCCAGTGCCGGTCGATCGCGAACGCGGCGCAGCCGGCGGTAGGAGACACCGCGCAGCGCTGATCTGTACGGCTCGACCGCATGGCGAGATGACGCCTCCCGGCACTCTGCGCCGTTCACGATGGCAAGCGCCGCCGCGCGACGAATCTTGCACGCGGTCGGAGTCTGAACTGGTGCATCCGCCACAGGAAGAGGAGACCATGGGCAAGCTCATCGTGACCGAGCAAGTAACGCTGGACTGGGTGGCCCAGGGGCCCGGAGGGCCCGACGACGACCGCGAGGGCGGCTTCACGCACGGCGGATGGCAGGCGCCACTGATGGGTCAGGAGGCTCACAACATCTTCGAACAAGCGAAGAACATGGACGCCTTGCTCCTCGGTCGACGGACCTACGAGATCTTCGCCAACTATTGGCCGACCGCTCCCGATGAGATCCCGTTCAAGAGCCTGCTCAACGGTGTCCCCAAGTACGTGGTCAGCCGCACGCTCGCCGAACCTCTGGACTGGCGGGGCTCGACGGTCATCGGTAAGTCCATCGCCGAGGACGTGACCGTGCTCAAGGAGCGCCACGACGAACTCCACGTCATTGGCAGCATCAACCTTGTGCAGTCACTGTTGCGCTTTGACCTCGTCGATCGGCTCGAGCTGTGGGTGTACCCGGTGCTACTGGGCAGCGGCAAGCAGGTGTTCGGCGACGGCACCAAGCCCACCGGGCTGCGACTGATCGAATCAGTCGCCTATCCCAATGGCATGCTCCAGCTCACCTACGACACCGCCGGAACGCCAACATACGGCCAGAAAGGCTCGCCGAAGCTGACGAGCGAATGAGCCCGACGCGGCAGCGCTGCTGCAGAAGCTCCGAGCCGGCCCGCGACACGCGCCAGAACTGCCTGACGCGCTCCCATCCCCAGCAGTGCTCTCGACTGCCTCCGAAGTGCCGATCGGGGACGCGCCATAACGCGACCACCGTCCTGTTCCGCGCGGGCCTGATAGCCAGACCCTTGACGTCCTCGAGCTTGTAGCGTACGTGGCTCCTACCGGGTAGCTCGCGGGTCCCTCGCCGCTACAAGCAAACGATGGCAAGCCCATGAGTTGCCCGGGCGTCAGGTCGTGTCACCCGGTTTGGAAATCGACAGGGCACGGCGCGCCCGCTGTGCCTGCTCGGCAATTCTCTGCACCTCCTTGATCACGCTGCCGACTAGGTCAGAGTCGAGCCGCGGTACGAGGTGGCCGCCTTCTGCCTCGGTGAGCATCGCAGGAAGCCGTGTGCGCAGGCGCTCTATGGCCCATGGAAGCATCTGGCCGTGCGCCGCAGTGTCGAAGTCGATGACGTTGTTGACGATCTCGGCGCCATTGGATGGCCGGTGAATGTAGTGGTAGTGCGGTTCGTCGTCGAACACGTCGAACCGTAGGTATTCATGACCGTCATCGGTGCCGCACACGTGAATCGAGACGCCTTCGTCGGAGAAGCCGCCTTCCGGTGACCTCTCGTCGAGTTCGGCGAGCTGCGTCGCATCGACCGCGTATGTCGCGACAAGCGATTCGGGATCAACGTCTCGGTACTCGATGCCGAACGTAATCGCGCCGGCGGCAAGGTAGCGCGTGTTCTCGGAGACGGGTGGCTGGGGCGGGATGTTGTAGATCTTGCCGATCATTGCGACAAGCCTCCTTCCTCCGACAATCGACCGAAGAGAGAGCGAGCGGTGCCCTCGAGCAAAGCGTGCTCGGCGCTGGAGTCGAGCGAAAGCGCGTTGAGCTGTTCGAGGGCGTGACGGTGTCCGACGGTCGGAAAGTTCGTGGCGAACAGCACCTTGCCGCGGCCCGGGCCGCGCAGGAAGTCGGTCACCGTTGATGCCCAGTGGCGGGGCGGGTACGCGCCCGTGCCGAGGTAGACGTTGGGGAACTTGAGCGCCATGGCCACCGCCTCGTCGACCCAGGGCCAGCCCAGGTGCGACAACACGAAACGAGTGTCGCGGAAATAGAGCGCGGCCCGGTCGATCGTGATGGGCCGGCCGCACTCGCTGGGCAGCAGACCGCCCGACGTTCCCGCCTGCATCGAGACCGGCACGTCGGTCTCCGCGCACATGGCGTAGAAGGGGTAGAAGTCGGCGTGGTCGAGGCGGCGATCCCAGCTGTGTGTGTGGAGATAACACCCGACGACCCACGGCTCGGAGAGACGCGCCCGCATCTCGCGCACACCGGCCATTCCCTGGTCGGGATCGATCAAGGCAAGGGCCGCGAAGCGGCCGGGCCACCGGCTCACGAGCTTTTCGGTCTCCTCCCACCGTGCGATCACGTGCTCGAAGTCGTTCGGATCGAGCCGGCCGTGGTTCCCGAGATCGCCGGTGATCAGGAAGATGGTGGCGACTCCGAGCTCGTCCATCCGATCGACCATCGCATCTGGGTCCGCAAAGCTGTCGCTGTCGTCGCGCCGGATCTTGACCTGAACGCCGCTGGCCGCCAGGGCGCCGTCCCAGACTCTCCGCCGGTCGGGCGTGAACGCGTTGCAGAGGGTGTCGACGGCCCCGAGTTGCCCGGCGCGTTCAGCGCTCATCGCGGAATCTCTTGAACTTGGGCGACGCGTCCGCACCGGTCCAGGCATCGAGCTCGCCCGGCCTCACCACATCGGAAGCGATGCGCACGCCGAGACGTTCCTTGAGCCGTTCCTCGACCGTGGCCGCGATCGCCGGGAACTCGGCCGGGTCGCGGTCGCTGACCACGGAGACGACGAGTTCATCGTGGTTCTCGATGCGCACGGCCCGCACGAACCAATCGCGAGCGACGCCGGGAACGGAGAGCGCGATCTCACCGATGGCCTCGGGCCACACGTTCACGCCCCGGAGCTTGACCATGTTGTCGCCGCGACCCCTGAACGGGCCCATGCGGCGCAGCCAGCTCCCGCACGCGCACTGTTCGCGCGGGTACAGATAGGAGAGGTCCATGATGTTGTAGCGAAACTGTGGGCTGCCCGTCTTATAGAGCTCCGTGATGCAGATCGCGCCGGGCTCACCGTCGGGGATTGGCTCACCCGTCTCGGGATCGACGATCTGCACGATGAAGGCGTCCTCGAAGATATGGAGCCCGTCGTGAGCCGGGCACTCGACCGAAACCCATTGCACCTCGTGGAAGCCGTACGAGTTGAAGCACTCGGCTCCGAAGGTCGACTCGAGCAGTTCGCGATCACCGATGTTGGGAAGGGCGGTGAGCTTGAAGTCGGTCGAGGGGTCGTAGCCCATCTCGCGCGCGACATCAGCGAGCCGGAGCAGGTAGTCGCCTGTGGTGAGAATGGCGGTCGCCCCGTACTCGACGGCGAATTCGACCTGACGTTCGGTGCTCGTGACGTTGCCGGTGCCAGTGGTGAGCACGACGCAGTTCAGCCACCGGTGGAGCGCCTCGTCGAAGGCGAACGCCCCATTATGCGTACCGTACGCCCACGAGTTGAGGACCACGTCGCCGGGGCGGATGCCTTGCATGTACAGGGCCCGCGCGGTGAGCACCGCACCCACCTCGCGGTCCCACTGCGTGTAGAAGGTGGGCCGTGATCTCCCGGTGGTGCCGCCGGACATGTAGACGCGCATGGGCTCGCGCAGGGCATCGGCCGGTGTGATTCCCTGGTAGTCGCCCCATGGGGGGTGGGCGTCGATGCTCTTGCGAATGTCCTCCACGGTGTAGGCCGGCGCCTTCCACAGATCGTCCAGCGTGCGGATCGACTGCGGTTCGAAGCCGGCCGCTGCCCAGCGCCGCTCGAAGAACGGGACGCGCGCGGCGGCCGCCGCCCGTTGGCGGAGCCGAGCCAGTTGCGCGGCCTCGATCGCATCGGCAGGCGTGTACCAGGCCGTCTCGAAGTACTCAGGCGGCGGGGGATAGGCGCGAATCAACGCGTCGTAGTCGACTGCGGCGAAGGGCCGGCGAATCATTGCTCACCGCTCACGCCGCCGGGACGTCGTCCGCGGGGAACCGGTACAGGTCGATGGCGTTGTCCCACAAGACCTTCCGCTTGCTCTGCTCGGAGATGACGTTCGGGTCGAGGGCGAGGAAGTGTTCGGTGGCCTTCGGATATTTGGAATCGGGATGCGGGTAGTCCGTCTCGAAGACGATGTGGTCGTCGCCCAGCCATCGGATCACGTCGGAGACGAAGCGGTCGTCGCATTCGGTCGAGATCCAGCAATTCCGTCGGAAGTACTCGGTGGCCGACGCGGTGAGCTCAGGGGCTTCGGCCGCTCCGGCGAGCTCGAGGTGCTCGTCGATGCGGTGGAGCCACGACGGCAGCCAACCGCAGCCCGCTTCCATGTACGCAACGCGCAAGCGCGGGAAGCGCTCGAACACGCCGTGCACGATCATCGAGAGCAGCGCGCACTGCGCCTCGTGAGGGTGTACGACGGTGTGCCACTCCGTGAACGTGTCGAAACGGTCGGATCCCGCAGTTGGAGCGTTGAGACCCATGTACTCGTGAGTGGCGAAGGCGCAGTCGAGATCTTGGAGCAGCTCGTAGATCGGGTCGTAGTAGACGTCCCCGAGGTTGCGGTGGTTGAACTGATCGGGGCGCGCCCAGAAGCAGCGGATACCGAGCTGGTCGTGAGCGAACTGGATCTCCTCGACCGCGCGGCTCACGTCGTTGAGCGGCACGGGCCCGGAAGTGAGGACTCGACCGCCCGACGTCTGCCGTATCTCCTGGCCCCAGCGGTTGTATGCCCGGGCCATGGCGGCCTGGAGTTCGGGGTCGATGCCTTCGAGCCACATGTCGTACTCGGGGCCGTAGATCACCATGAGGTCGACGCCTTCGGCGGCGATCGCCCGGGCGACGCGGTCGCCGGTGAAGCCCTTGGTGACGATCTCCTCGCCGTACTTGGCGATCATGTCGTCGGCGGTCCAGTTGATGGCCTTCTGGAACTGTCCGAAGATCGACGTGGGGTGCTGGGTCCACCGGCCGTCGACGGTGACCGGGTTGTAGTGGTCGAGGCCGGCCGGGCTCCTGCGCCCGACCCGGTCGCCGTGCTTCTTGTCGAGGAAGCGCGACCAGAGGTCCTGGGGATAGATGACGTGGGCGTCGGCGTCGAGGACCTTGAAGCCGTTCCGCATCGCTCCCTCCTCTCGTTGTGCTCAGTACAGCAGACCGTACGAAGCGCGCGCTCGGTTGGGTGCCGATCGGGCCGGCGGTCAAACCAGGTCCTCGGCCGGTGGCTTCCGGACCGGCGGCACGGGCCCCGCGCGCAGGGAGCACGCACAGGCATGCCGAACGCGACGGCCGTCGACGACGCCATCACGGGCGAGATCATCCGCAGCGGGC
>JBKOWN010000204.1:0-3387 GCA_046724435.1 Actinomycetota bacterium | reverse complement strand
CCGGTAGGTCAGCCGGTGGATGAGCCACGGGTAGCCGTGGAAGGCGAAGACGATCGGCTTGTCCGTGGTGAAGAGCGCGTCGAAGTCCTGGTCGGAGAGGCCGTGCGGATGCTCGCTCGGGGGTTGCAGCTTCATGAGGTTCACGACGTTGACGACGCGCACCTTCAGGTCGGGCGCGTGCCGGCGGAGCAGGTCGACGGCGGCCAGCGTCTCCAGCGTGGGGACGTCCCCGCAGCACGCCATGACGACGTCGGGCTCTGCGCCACGGTCGTTGCTCGCCCACTCCCAGATTCCGAGCCCGGCGGTGCAGTGCTTGATCGCCTCGTCCATCGTGAGCCACTGCGGCGCGGGCTGCTTGCCCGCGACGATCACGTTGACGTAGTTGCGGCTGCGCAGGCAGTGGTCGGTGACGGAGAGCAGGCAGTTGGCGTCGGGCGGCAAGTACACGCGGACGACCTCGGCCTTCTTGTTCACGACATGGTCGATGAAGCCGGGGTCCTGGTGGCTGAAGCCGTTGTGGTCCTGGCGCCAGACGTGTGACGAGAGGAGATAGTTGAGCGAGGCGATGGGACGACGCCAGGGGATATGGTGGCAGACCTTCAGCCACTTGGCGTGCTGGTTGAACATCGCGTCGATGATGTGAATGAAGGCCTCGTAGCACGAGAAGAAGCCGTGGCGACCCGTCAGCAGATATCCCTCGAGCCAGCCCTGGCACTGGTGCTCGCTGAGCATCTCCATCACCCGGCCGTCGGGGGCGAGGTGGTCGTCCCAGGGATGGGTCTCCGCCATCCAGGCGCGGTTGGTGACCTCCAGCGCGTCCTGCCAGCGGTTCGAGTTGTTCTCGTCCGGGCTGAAGAGGCGGAAGTTCCGGGCCTCCATGTTGAGCTTCATCACGTCCCGGAGAAACTTCCCCATGACCCGGGTCGACTCGGCGGTGACGGCGCCGGGGGACGGCACCTTCACGGCATAGTCGCGGAAATCGGGCACGCGCAGGTCACGAAGGAGCAGGCCGCCGTTGGTATGCGGGTTGGCGCTCATGCGGCGGCTGCCTCGAGGCGGGAGCGCGGCCAGCTCGGGCCTGAGCCGACCGGTGTCGCCGAAGAGCTCCTCGGGCTTATAGCTCTTCATCCACTGCTCGAGGATCCGCACGTGAGCCGGGTTCTCGTGCATCTCGCCCATCGGCACCTGGTGCGAGCGCCAGGAGTCCTCCGTTCGCTTTCCGTCGATCTCCGTGGGACAGGTCCAGCCCTTGGGTGTGCGCAGGATGATCATGGGCCAACGCGGGCGCGCGCTGCCGCCGTCACGGCGCGCGTCGTCCTTGATCCGCTGGATGTCCGAGACGATCGCGTCGAGCGTCTCCGCCATGAGCTGATGCATTGCCACGGGCTCGTTCCCCTCGACGAAGTAGGGGGTGTAGCCGTAACCGCGGAACAGCTGGTCCAGCTCCTCGTGGCTGATCCGGGCCAGGACAGTGGGATTGGCGATCTTGTAGCCGTTGAGATGCAGGATCGGCAGGACCACGCCGTCCGTCACCGGGCTCAGAAACTTGTTGGAATGCCAGCTCGTCGCCAGCGGCCCCGTCTCCGCCTCGCCGTCGCCGACCACGCAGGCGACGATCAGGTCCGGGTTGTCGAACGCAGCCCCGTACGCATGCGAGACCGCGTACCCCAGCTCGCCCCCCTCGTGCATCGAGCCCGGAGTCTCCGGCGCCACGTGGCTGGGAATCCCGCCGGGGAACGAGAACTGGGTGAAGAGACGCTTCATGCCCTCTTCGTCCGGGGAGATATTCGGGTAGACCTCGCTGTAGGTTCCTTCCAGATAGGCGTTCGCGACCAGGCCGGGCCCGCCGTGCCCCGGACCGGCGAGGTACAGCATGTTGAGGTCGTGCTTCTTGATCATCCGGTTCAGGTGGACATAGATGAAGTTCAGGCCGGGCGTGGTGCCCCAGTGCCCGAGGAGTCGCGGCTTGATGTGCTCCTTCGTGAGCGGCTTCGTGAGCAGGGGGTTGTCATAGAGATAGATCTGGCCGACCGACAGGTAGTTGGCGGCGCGCCAGTACGCATCGATGAGCGCGAGTTCCTTGTCCAAGAGCGGGCTTCCCATGATGACCTCCAGTTCGAACGTCGTGTCCACGTGTGGGCGAACGCCAGGCGATGAGCCGGGCAGCTCTGCGTCTCAGTCGTCGTGCACGTCATGGCGTTCCGACCGACTCGCCGAGCTCGCCTCCATGTCGTCCGTGTATCGGCCGAGACCGGCGGCTCCGTTGCACCGGGCCCGATGCGACAGCGCCTCCTGGCCGGCCTTCACGTTCTCGTCGCGCCCGTGCCACGCCGCCAGCGCGGCGTCTTGAAGCGCGCGCCCATAGGAGAAACTGAGCTTCCAGGGCTTGGGCCCGGGCAGCCGATTGATCGCGTTCAGATGGGCGGTGGCCAGTCGGTCGCTTTGGCCGCCGGACAGGAACACGATGCCGGGCACCGCCGCCGGCACGGTCCGGAGCAGGCAGCGCAGCGTCGCCGTCGCGACCTCCTGCACGGACGCGGGCCGCGAGCTCGCCTTGCCCGGGACGACCATGTTGGGCTTGAGCAGCATGGCGTCGAGCGCGACCCGCTGCTCGAAGAGGGCCTGGAACACGGCGTGCAGCACCATGGTGGTGACCTCTTCGCAGCGCTCGATCGAATGCGAGCCGTCCATCAACACTTCCGGCTCGACGATCGGGACGAGGCTCGCTTCCTGACAGAGCGCGGCATATCGCGCCAGCGCATGGGCGTTCGCGCTCACGCAGGCGCGGCTCGGCAGCCCGTCGGCGATGTGGATCACGGCCCGCCATTTCGCGAAGCGGGCACCCATGGCCCGGTATTCCGCGAGACGATCGCGCAGCCCGTCGAGCCCCTCGGTGATGGTCTCGTCCGGTGCGAGGGCGAGGGGTTTCGCGCCGGTATCAACCTTGATTCCGGGCACGATGCCCCGGCTCGCGACCACCTCGGGAAGCGGCGTCCCCGTGGAGCTCTTCTGTCTGATCGTCTCGTCCTGCATGATGACGCCACTGATCGAGGTGGCGGCGTCGGGCGCCGTGAACAGCAGTTCCCGATACGCGCGCCGGCTCTGTTCGGTGGAGCGGATGCCGAGCGCTTCGAACCGCTTGGTCAGCGTGCCAGGGGTCTCGTCGGCGGCCAGGATGCCCTTGCCATCGGCGACCAAGGTCTTCGCGGTGCTCATGGTGTCCTGATTCATCTCAACACTCCCCTTGCGAGCGACCCGACGTGTTCGTCAGGTCTCGCAGCTCTCCAGCCACAGGCTCTCGCCCCAGCGCGTGCCGCCTGTGCGTCGATTGATAGTTGTACTCCCCGCAGTGCGTGCGCCTCGCGTCCGTCCCTCGCGACCCACGCC
>JBKOWN010000172.1:0-7475 GCA_046724435.1 Actinomycetota bacterium | reverse complement strand
CTCGAAATCCATGCGAGACGGAGGCTACCGGACGGTCCCCTCGCTTCCTCGGCGGTCGGTACGCTCGAAGGAATGACGACGACGGCTGCGGCATCGGACACCGGCACCGACCGCGTCGATGCGCTCGTCGACCAGCTCCTCGCCGCTCACGATCCCGCCGATGCGATCGCGTTCCGCGCCGCGCAGTACGACCTCGGGCTCGCCTGGGTGTGGTTCCCGGTCGGTTTCGGCGGCCTCGGGCTCGCACCCGAGCTCCAACGGGGCGTCGACGAGCGCATCCGCGCCGCCGGCGTGCGCGCCGATGCGCTCGAGCGCAACGGCTTCGGCATCTTCCTCGCCGCGCCGACGATCGCCGCCCACGCCGACGACGAGCTGAAGGCGCGGCTTCTACCGCCGCTCTTCACCGGCGAGGAGCTGTGGTGCCAGCTGTTCAGCGAGCCGGGCGCCGGCTCCGACCTGGCGGGCCTGTCGACGCGAGCAGTGCGTGACGGCGGCGAGTGGGTCGTCGACGGGCAGAAGGTGTGGAACACACTCGCGCACCGGGCCGACCGCGGGATGCTCGTCGCCCGCACCGATCCCGAAGCGCCGAAGCACCGCGGGCTCACCTACTTCGCGCTCGACATGCACACGCCGGGCGTCGACGTCCGCCCATTGCGTCAGATCACCGGCGAAGCCGAGTTCAACGAGGTGTACCTGACGGGTGTGCGGGTGCCCGACGCCGACCGCATCGGCGGCCTCGGCGACGGGTGGCGGGTCTCGCTCACCACGCTCATGAACGAACGCGTGACGATCGGCGGCGCGGTCGCCGGCCGGAACTCGGGCCCGATCGGCGACGCGCTGAAGGTCTGGCGTGAGCATCCCGAACGCCACGATGACGTGCGGCGCGGTCGGCTCGCCCAGCTGTGGATCGACGCCGAGGTGCTGCGGCTCACGAACGCGCGGGCCGCCGCCAACCGGAAGGCGGGTACACCCGGGCCCGAAGGGTCGGTCGCCAAGCTCGCGTTCGCCGAGACGAACCGGAGCATCTACGAGCTATGCATGGACGTGCTCGGCGCCGAAGGGCTGCTGTACCCGAGCTACGAGATGGTGCGTCCCGAGGAGGCCAGCCTCACGGGTGGCGGCGACCCCCGCAAGATGTTCCTCCGTTCGCGCGCGTACTCGATCGAAGGCGGCACGTCCGAGGTCTTGCGCAACGTCCTGGGTGAGCGGGTGCTCGGCCTCCCCGGCGAGCCCCGCGTCGACAAGGGCCTTCCGTGGAGCGAGGTGCCACGGAGCTGACGAGGAAGACAGAGGTGAAGGAGTAGGAGATGAGCGAACCCCCCGCCGTTCTGCGCTACGACGAGAGCGAAGTCGAGCTCCCCATCGTCCGTGGTACCGAGAACGAACCCGCCGTCGACATCTCGAAGCTGCGGTCCCAGACCGGTTTCGTCACGCTCGACTACGGCTTCGTGAACACCGGATCGTGCGAGTCGGCGATCACGTACATCGACGGTGACGCAGGCATCCTGCGCTACCGCGGCATCCCGATCGAGCAGCTCGTCGAGCGCGATCACCCGTCGTTCCTCGAGACGTGCTACCTCCTTCTGTGGGGCGACCTACCGACCCAGGAGCAGCTCGACGACTTCCGGTACGAGGTGCGTCGCCACACGCTCATCAAAGAGGACGTGAAGCGCTTCTACGACGGCTTCCCGAAGGACGCGCACCCCATGGCGATCCTGTCCTCGGTCGTGAGCGCGCTGTCGACCTTCTACCAGGACAGCGACGACATCCACGACGAGGAGCAGGTGCACCTGTCGATCGTGCGCCTCATCGCCAAGCTCCCCACAATCGCGTCGTACGCGTACAAGAAGTCGATCGGCCAGCCGTTCCTCTATCCCAACAACGAGCTGGACCTCATCGAGAACTTCCTGACGATGATGTTCGCCGTGCCGTCAGAGCGGTACGAGGTGAGCCCGACGGTCGTGCACGCGTTGAAGCAGTTGCTGATCCTGCACGCCGATCACGAGCAGAACTGCTCGACGTCGACGGTGCGCCTCGTCGGCTCGAGCGAGGCCAACCTCTGGGCCTCGGTCGCCGCCGGGATCAACGCGCTCTGGGGGCCGCTCCACGGTGGCGCCAATCAGGCGGTCATCGAGATGCTGGAGCGGATCCGAGCCGACGGCGGCGACGTCGCCAAGTACGTGCGCCAGGCCAAGGACCCGGACGATCCCTTCCGGCTGTCCGGCTTCGGTCACCGCGTCTACAAGAACTACGACCCCCGAGCGCGGGTACTCAGCGCGACGGCCGAGCGGGTCCTGGCCGCGCTCGACAGCAGTGACGACCTCCTCGACCTGGCGCGGCAACTCGAGCAGGTGGCCCTCAACGACGAGTTCTTCATCGAGCGCAAGCTGTACCCGAACGTCGACTTCTACTCGGGGCTCATCTACCGGGCCATGGGCTTCCCGACCGACATGTTCCCGGTGCTGTTCGCGATGGGCCGGCTCCCCGGCTGGATCGCGCACTGGTACGAGATGATGCACGACCCGAAGACGAAGATCGGTCGGCCGCGCCAGATCTACACCGGGGCCACCGAGCACAAGTACGTGCCGATCGACCAGCGGAGCTAAGCCAGCTGGATCCAGGTCGCTCGCGCGAGACCGGCGAGCTCGCCCCCGGCGGTGAAGAGCGCCGACGCTGCGGTGACCTTCCGCCCGTCGTGGCCGGCGCGCCAGCCGACGGCGACGTGCGGTGCGCCCGCGAGTACCGGCTTCGTGATCGTCACGGCCATGCGACCGAGCACGACCGGCTTGCCGCCGATGGGATCGGCCAACCACGATCCGACACCGCCCGAGCAGTCGAGCACCGCCCAGACGAACTCGGGCCGGACCACCCCTTTGTCTTCGGCGAGATCGGCCGCCGGCGTCCACGTGTCGGCGGCCACCGAGCGTCCCGGTACCGGGCCGACGAGGACGCGCAGCCCGTCGTCGGGTGCGCGCTGCGGACCGCAGACGAAGCACGTTGGAAAGGGATGCTCCTCCGGGTGCTCGTGCAAGGGCGACCCTGCGGCCGCGCTCTCCGCGTCGGCGACGCTGACGGGTTGGGGAGCGTCGATCCCGAGGTCCTCGTCAACGCGTCGGACGCCTTCGGCGACGAGCGCGTCGCCGTCGAGGACCCGCACCGATCCGGTGTCGACGGGCGCGACGACCAGCGGGGTATCGAGCGGCGGCGGCAAGCGCAGCGTCACCTCGGCGGGCCCGTCGACGCGGGCGGCGACGAGCCCGCACGCATACCCGCCGTTACCGCTGTCCGGCGGCCCGCAGAAGCGCTGGCCGATGACGATCGGATCGCTCACGCCGGTGCGAGCAGCTTCTTGACCGCGGCCGCTCCGGCCAACGCGGACTCGCGATCGTCCGCCTGTGGAATGAGATTGAACATGGTGCAGCCGGCTTCGACGTAGGGGGCGAGGAACCCGGCCACGTCTTCAGGCGTCCCGTACGGCGAGTACTTCTCGAACTGCTCGAACGGGATCTGGTAGAAGGCCTCCATCGCCGGCGCGAGGTGCGCACGGGCGCGCTCCTTGCTGTCGGCGATCCCGCACCACACCTGCATGGCGTGGCTCGTCGGCGGATCGCCGCGGCCCGTCCGGGCGGCCTCGTCGGCGACGATCTCCGCGACCGCGGCGAACCGACGCGCCGAGTTCCAGATGCCGAGCCATCCGTCGCCCAGCCGACCGGCGCGCCGGGCGGCGACATCCGAGCGGCCACCCACGACGATCGGCGTCGGCGCCGCCGGCGCGGGCAGCACCAGCGCCTCTTCCAGATCGAAGAACTCGCCGTGGAAGGTCGTCGGCGCGCCCGTCGACAACGCGCGCAGCACAAGGAGGCTCTCCTCCATGCGTCGCCCCCGCGTGCTCGGGTCGACGCCGCAGATCTCGACTTCGTGACGATCCTCGCCACCGATGCCCACGCCGAAGATCAGACGCCCGGGCGCGAGCTGATCGAGGTCGGAGAGCTGGCGCGCCACGAGGACGGGATGACGCAACGGCAGCAGGTACACACCCGTCATGACCGGCAGCACCGGGTGCAGCATCGCCAGCGCGGTGGCCTGCAGGAGGCCGTCGAGTCCGACCCCGACGAAGAAGCTCACGTGGTCGCCGCAGCACACGTGGTCGATGCCGGCGTCGTGCACACGACCGAGATACGCCGCCGCGTCAGCCGTCTCCCCGAGCGACCCGGTCGTCGGGAAGATCCCGACTTTGACTGTCTCTTGTGGCCCTGCCATCGCTCCCCCTCGACTCTGAGACGCTAATGCGCAGGCCGGTACCCTGCGGCACCAGTGAACCTCGAGCCGACGGAACTCGAAGCAAGGCTGCGCGCCGAGGTGCGCGCCTGGCTACGCCAGCATCTCCCGTGGGAGTACGGCAAGGGCCTCCCGCCGCACTTCGACGATCTCGCCGCGGAGGTCGCGTTCGGCCGCGACTGGCAGGCGAAGCTGGCCGAGGGCCGGTGGGTCGGTGTGGCATGGCCCGAGGAGTACGGCGGTCGTGGCGCCGGCGCCGTCGAGCACTTCATCGTGACCGAGGAGCTCGCCCGTGCCCGCGCGCCGGAATTGGTCGGCCGGATCGGCGTGAACCTCGTCGGCCCGACACTGCTGGCCCACGGCTCGCCCGAGCAGAAGGCGCGCTGGCTGCCGAACATCCTCTCGGCGCGCGAGCTGTGGTGCCAGCTGTTCAGCGAGCCCGGCGCCGGCAGCGACCTCGCCTCGGTCAGCACGCGCGCCGAGGCCGTCGAGGGGGGCTGGTCGCTGAACGGCCAGAAGGTATGGACGAGCTACGCCCAGTTCGCGGACTGGGGCGTCTGTCTCGCTCGCACCGACCCCGAAGCGCCGAAGCAGCGCGGCATCTCGTACTTCGTCGTCGACATGCGGGCGTCGGGCGTCGAGGTGCGGCCCCTGCGCCAGATCACCGACGAGTCCGAGTTCAACGAGGTGTTTTTCTCCGACGTGTTCGTCCCGCGCGAGCACCTCATCGGCCCCGAGAACGAAGGGTGGCGCATCGCGAGCTCGACGCTGTCGCACGAGCGGGGCATCAACCCCCGGCAGCTGGTGATCCACATCCAGCTCGTCGAGGAGCTGCTCCGCCTCGCGCTCGACGCCGGCGCGTTCGATGACCACCGGCTGCGTGGGCGCCTGGCCGAAGCCGCGGTCGAGGTCCGGCTGTTCCAGCTGCACAACTGGCGCACGCTGTCCCGCCTCGCCAAGGGCCAGGACCCCGGGCCCGAGGGCAGCGCGTTGAAGCTGTACTGGAGCGAGATGAGCAAGCGGCTGCACGACACGGTGATGGCGGTGCTCGGACCGGCGGCGCCCTTGTGGCGCGGCGCGCACGACAACCCGGGTGACGGGAGCTGGCAGCGATCGTGGCTCTACTACCAGGCGTCGTCGATCTGGGCCGGGACGAACGAGATCCAGCGGAACATCATCGGCGAGCGCGTGCTCGCACTCCCCCGCGAGCCGAAGGCCTGACCGAACACGGCGCTGATCGCATCGGGCACTACATTCATGACGATGACGTCAGGAAATTCGGAGGCGTTCGAGACGGTCCGGCACGAGGTCGACGGACCGGTGTGCACGATCACGCTCGATCGCCCCGATTCCGCCAACGCCCAGAACACCCTGCTCCTCGACGAGCTCGACGCTGCCTTCGATCGCGCCGACGCCGACGACGACGTCCGGGTCGTCGTGCTTGCCGGTGAGGGCAAGCACTTCTCTGCTGGCCACGACCTCAAAGAGCTCCTCACCAAGGGCGACGACTGGGCGAAGCTGCGCGACACGCCCGAGGGGAAGCTCCGGCACGAGCAGGTCATGTACTTCGATCGCTGCGTGAAGATCCGCGACTTCCGCAAGCCGACGATCGCCGCGGTGCAGGGCGCCTGCGCGGCCGCCGGTCTCATGCTGGCGTGCATGTGCGATCTCATCGTCGCCGCCGACGACGCCAAGTTCTCCAATCCCGTCCTGCGCATGACGGGCGCCGGTGTCGAGCTGCTGGTCGAGCCGTGGGAGCTCGGGCCCCGCAAGGCCAAGGAGTTCCTGCTCTGCGCCGAGACGATCGACGCGCACGACGCCGAGCGATTCGGGCTCGTCAACAAGGTCGTTCCTCGCGCGGAGCTCGCCGAGGCAGCGCGAGCCATGGCCGACAAGGTCGCGCTGGTCCCACCGGTCACGGCGCAGGCCGTGAAGGAATCCATCAATCGGATGCTCGACCTCCAGGGCCAGCGTGAGTCGTGGCGGTACCACTTCATGATCCACCAGTTCGTCAGCAACACGGCCACGGCGCTCGACGCCGCCGAAGCGCGCGAGAAGGGCGGCATGGATTCCGTCCGCGCCGAGCAGCGCGGCGACAAGCGCTGATGCCGGGGCCGCTCGAGGGCGTGCGCGTGCTGGACCTGGGCACACGTATCGCGGCGCCGTTCTGCGCCGGGCTGCTCGGCGAGATGGGAGCGGAGGTCGTCAAGATCGAGCAGCCGGGGCGCGGCGACTTCATGCGCGAGATCGGTCCGTTCATGGAGACCGACGATGACGAGATCTACTCACTCTTCTGGGCCGTCGAGGGACGCGGGCGCAAGAGCATCACCCTCGACCTCCGGCGCGACGAGGGACAGGACCTCTTCCGGCGTCTG
The DNA here is from genome assembly GCA_046724435.1 of Actinomycetota bacterium. Lineage (GTDB taxonomy): Bacteria > Actinomycetota > Acidimicrobiia > IMCC26256 > JACDBD01 > JALZAA01. Next base: position 822 of record JBKOWN010000172.1, on the reverse strand, counting down.
GCAGCGACCGCCGACGTCGTCGTCGAGAACTTCCGCCCCGGCACGATCGAGCAGTGGAACATCGGCCCCGCGGATCTCGATCCGAAGCTCGTCGTAGTCCGCATCAGCGCGTTCGGGCAGGACGGTCCGTACGCGTCCCGGCCCGGCCTCGACCGCATGGGCATCGGGTACGGCGGCTTGCTCCAGCTCACCGGCTACCCCGATCGTCCGCCCGTGCGCGTGGGTGTGACGATCTCGGACTACCTGACCGGCGTGTTCTCCGCGCACGCGGCGGTGGCGTCGCTGTACGCGCGCGACGCACGCCGATCGGGGCAGGGGGCGGTGATCGACGCCGCGCTGTACGGAGCGCCGCTGCGCATCCTCGAATGGACGATCGCCGCCTACGACCAGCTCGGCGTGGTGCGCGACCGCGAGGGCAACCGTCTGGCGAACTCCGCGCCGCTCGACAACTACCCGACCGCCGACGGGAAGTACGCATGCATCGTCGCCGGGAGCGACGCCAACTTCGCGCGCCTGTGCAAGGCCATGGACCGTCCCGACCTCCTCGATGACCCCCGCTTCACGAAGCTGGCCGACCGGGCGGCCCACGGGGACGAGATCAACGGCATCGTCACCGATTGGACGCGCGCCCGCAGCGCCGCCGACATCGAACGGGCGTGCGTCGACTGCGACGTGCCCGTCGCCACCGCGTACACACCCGCCGACATGTTCGCCGACCCGCACTTCGGCGCCCGCGGCGATCTCCTCGAGGTCGATGACCCGGTTGCGGGCGCGATGTGGCAGCAGGCGCCGTTCCCACGCTTCACCGGCGAACCACCCGCT
>JBKOWN010000082.1:0-9969 GCA_046724435.1 Actinomycetota bacterium | reverse complement strand
CGGCCAATTACAACTGGCACGTCGGTACGCGCTCGCCCCAGCGGTCGACGCTCGCACTCCTCGCCGAGGTGCTCGACGCCCGCGACCTCGAGCTCCTCGCCGCGTCGGACATCTGGTGGGACGAGGTCGTCTCCATCGTCTACGTCGGTGACGAGCAGGTGTACGACCTGACGGTCCCGCACGTGCACAACTTCGTCGCCGCCGACATGTTCGTCCACAACACCTCGTTCGCGCTGGGCGCGGCCGCCAACGTGGCCGTCTCGGTGCAGCGGCCCGTCATGTTCTTCTCGATGGAGATGGGCAACCTCGAGCTCACCAAGCGGCTGCTCGCGGCGGAGGGGCGCGTCGAGGCGAAGCGCCTCTGGACCGGCAACATCCCCGAGTCCGACTGGTCCCGCTTGAGCCATGCCGTCGGGCGCCTGGCCGAAGCGCCGCTGTTCATCGACGACAACCCGCACTGCACGGTGATGGAGATGCGAGCGAAAGCCCGCCGCATCCGCGCCCGGCACGGCGATCTCGGGCTGATCGTCGTCGACTACATCCAGCTGATGAGCTCGACCGGGGCGCGCCAGATCGAGAGCCGCCAGGTCGAGGTGGCCGAGCTCTCACGTGGCCTCAAAATCCTCGCCCGGGAGCTCGACTGCCCGGTCATGGCCTTGTCGCAGCTGAACCGTCAACTCGAGTACCGCCAGGACAAGCGCCCGATGCTCGCCGACCTCCGGGAGTCGGGCGGCCTCGAGCAGGACGCCGACGTCGTCTGCTTCATCTACCGCGACGAGGTGTACAACCCCGAGTCGGACCAGCGCGGGCAGGCCGAGATCCTCGTGTCGAAGCACCGCAACGGCCCCACCGGCGTGGCTCGTCTCGCGTTCAATGAGCGCTTCACGAAGTTCGACAACATGGCGCGCGACTAGCGGCGATCTCGGTTGGCGAACCCCGGGAAGCGCTGGGCGAACTGAGCGCGCCGCCGTCGGACATATACGGTCATCACGACGTTCATCACCGCCAGGGCGGCGAACAGCACGCCGAACACGACGCGTCCACCGGCGAAGTTGGCCACGGCCAACGCCACGAACAGGGCGGCGATGACGCTGCGGATGACGACGACGGTGTTGCCCGATCGCATGACGCTCCTCTTTCGTGGGCCCATCCTGACCGGCGCGTGGCAAGGGTGGGCCGCGGGAAGGTCAGGGTTTCGTGAAGCCGGTAGCCTCGAGCTGGTTCGAGGGGGATGCCGTGGGCTCCGACTCCGTGCTCGTGAGGTCCGAGGAGGGCTTCACGACGATCACGATGAACTGCCCGGAGCGCCGGAACGCGCTGTCGCTCGGGTTGCTGTGTGACATGACCGAGGCGTTCCGCGCTGCGGGCAACAGCGACGCCCGGGGTGTGATCCTCGCCGCCAACGGTCCGGTCTTCTCAGCCGGCCACGACTTCCGTGACCTCGCGGGCGCCGACGCCGCGTCGATCCGAGAGCTGCTCGACTCGTGCACCGAGCTCATGTTCACGATGCAGGCGATCCCGCAGCCCGTCGTGGCGCGCGTGCACGGGTTGGCCACGGCCGCCGGCTGCCAGCTCATCGCGACCGCCGACCTTGCGGTCGCGTCCGAGGACGCGGGCTTCGCCACCCCCGGCGGCAAAGGCGGCTGGTTCTGCCACACGCCGTTGGTCGCCGTGGCTCGCAACGTCTCCCAGAAGCGGGCGCTCGAACTCGGCCTGACCGGGGACACGATCGACGCACGCACCGCGCTCGACTGGGGCCTCGTCAACCACGTCGTCCCCGCCGAGCATCTCGACGACGCCACCGTCAGCCTGCTGCGCCGCGCTACCCGCGGCAGCCGGGCTTCGAAGGGGATCGGCAAGCAGACCTTCTACGCCCAGGTCGGTCTGGACCAGCGCACCGCGTACGAGCACGCCCTCGACGTGATGACCCGATCGAGCCAGACGCCCGACGCGCAGGAGGCGTTCGCCGCGTTCCTCGAGAAGCGCCGGCCTCGTTTCGAATAACGCCCGCGTCCAGCTCGGTCAGAAGAGCCGGAGGTCGGGCGGCGCCTCGGCGCGCAGGCGATCCAAGTCGACCTCGATGCACGCGACACCGCGACTCTCGGCGAACACCCGTGCCTGGGGCTTGATGCGCGTGGCGACGAAGAGCCCAGCCGTCGGCGCAAGCGTTGCGTCGCGATCGAGACGCTCCTGGTAGCGGAGGAGCTGCTCGACGCCGGCGATTTCGCCGATCCGCTTCACTTCGACCGCTACGGCGCGGCCCTCGCCGTCCCGGCACAGCAGATCGACGGGACCGATGTCGGTCGGGTACTCACGCCGCACGATGCGGAGGTCGTCGCGTAGGGCACGCACGCGCGCGGCGATGAGCTCCTGCAGCTCGGTCTCGACGCCGTCCTTGGAGAGGCCGGGATCGTCGCCCAGCGTGATGTCGCGGTCGAGCAGCACCTCGTGGAGCGCGATCGTGAGCCGCTCCCCGCCGGGGTTGGCCGCGACGATCACGCCCGGCTCCTCACGAATCGTGCACGGCGGGCTCATCCAGTTCAGCGGCTTGTAGGCCTTGCTGTCGGCGTGCACGGCGATCGAGCCGTCGGCCTTGAGCAGGATCAGCCGCTGCGCCGGCGGGAGGCGAGCGCCGAGCCGGCCTTCGTACTCGACCGAGCATCGCGCCACGATCAGCCGCACGGCCGCGTTGTACCACAGCCGCGTCCTCGTGGACCTAGGCTCCGCGGCGCAGTTGCAACGGTGGGAAGGGGCGCATCGTGGGCATCAACAGCGGCATCTACAAGCTCGTCCTCGTGCTGCACATCCTCACGGCGATCGTCGGTTTCGGCGCAGTGCTGCTCAACGGGATCTACGGCCAGCAGGCCCGGAGCCGCAAGGGCACCGAAGGCCTCGCTATCTCCCAGGCCAACTTCCTCGTGTCGAAGATCGGCATGTTCTTCATCTACGCCGTGTTCGTCTTCGGCATCCTGCTCGTCGTGCTGAGCGACAAGGCCTGGAGCTTCAGCGACTCGTGGATCGTCGCCGCCATCGTGCTCTACGTACTGGGCATCGGGCTGACGCACGGAGCAGCGTTCCCGAACGCGCGGCGGATGATCAATCTCCAGGAGCAGCTTGTGGCGATGGGCCCCCCGCCTGCGGAGGCGAGGGCCTCCGGAGAGCCGCCCGCTCAAGTCATCGAGCTCGAAGAGCGCGGCCGCCGGGCGGGGATCGTGGGAGCGGTGCTGTCGCTGGACCTCGTCCTGATCCTCATGCTCATGGTCTGGGGCCCGCGCTTCTGACGCGGTCGGCCGCGACACCGAGATCCAGTCGGCGGACGCATACGATCACAGCGTGAGCATCTACAACGACGTGTTGCGCGAGCTCGTCGCCGCCGTCGGCGCGGCGCTGTTCGTCGGAAATCTCATCGCGCTCGTGCGTCGACGGTCCGGCTCGCAGGTTCCCGCCACCCGCGGTCGCGACACGCTTCCTCAGGCCCCCGTCACTCGAACGGTCGTCTATCTGGTCATCGGGTTCGTGGTCATGGTCGCGGGAATCGCCGCGTTGGCGACCAAGTAGGCGCGCACGCGTTGGCACGAACCGAGCCCGCTACCTGACCGCGAGCGCGGCCGTGGCCGCGATCGTCTCGAGCGGCTCGGTGGCGTCGACCGTGACGACGTCGTCGCCGAGCTCGAAGGCGGCGAGTTGCGAGTCGAGGAGGCCCGGAGCGGCGAAGTGGTCGTGGCGGGCCGCGAGTCGCGCCTCGAGCACCTCCCGTGGCGCGACCAGCGCGACGAACGCCACGCGGCGCACGCCGCGGGCGAGTCGCCGGCGATAGGCGCGGGTCAGAGCGGAGCAGGCAAGCACGAGGCCTTCGGCCTGATGGGCCCGAAGGATCGTGTCGAGGCGGTCGAGCCACGGCGCGCGCCAGGCGTCATCGAGCGGGATGCCCTGGGCCATGCGGGCCTTCGCCTCCGGCGTGTGCTCGTCGTCACCGTCGACGAACGGCACGTCGAGCTCGGCGGCCAGACGGCGGCCGACGGTGGACTTGCCGCTGCCTGACACGCCCATGACTACGACCAACGGGTGATCGGCGCCCGATGCCGCTCCCGCGGGCACCACTAGAGCCGCGTCGGCGCGGGACGCGTCGACAAGAGATCGCTCGCGTCGAGCAGCCGCGAGACGCGGTTCGTCTCGTGGGCGTTGAACCGCGCCACGGACTCGGGGATCACCATGCGCGCTCAGCATAGGGAGCACACGTCAGGTCGGTACGGTGTCGGCGTGCCGCGACGCTGCGAATGGGTCCCCGTCAACGACCCCGCGTACGTCGCGTACCACGACCGCGAGTGGGGCGTGCCCTCGCGCGATGAGCGCCACCTGTTCGAGATGCTCACGTTGGAGGGTGCGCAGGCGGGTCTCTCGTGGTCGACGATCCTCAAGAAGCGCGACGGCTACCGCCGCGCCTTCGCCGACTTCGACGCCCCCGCGGTGGCGCGCTTCGATCGACGGCGAGTCGAGCGGCTCTTGCGCGACCCGGCCATCGTGCGCAACCGACTCAAGGTCGAGTCGGCGGTCAACAACGCCCGGCGCATCCTCGACGTACAGGATGAGCTTGGAGGTTTCGCGGACTACGTGTGGGGGTTCGTGGACGGGGCGCCGATCGTCGGGAAGTGGCGCTCGATCTCGGCGATCCCCGCCCAAACCCCCGAATCGAAGGCGATGAGCAAGGATCTCAAGCGCCGCGGCTTCCGGTTCGTGGGCCCGACCGTCTGCTACGCGTTCATGCAGACCGTCGGGCTCGTGAACGATCACACGACGTCCTGCTTCCGCTACAAGGAGCTGACGTGACCGGCCCCGCCGGCGAACCGTCTCGCGATCCGTCGAACGGCGATGGCTCCCCGCGGCCGAGCATCTTGCAGCGGTTGGCTGCGGTGGCTGTCATCGCACTGCTGGCCTTCGTGCTCGTGACGAGCGTGCTGAGCGTCATCGACGATGTGCGACGGCTCGTTCTGTCTGTGCCGCTGCTCCTCATCATTGTCTTTGCAGCGTGGTACACGCTCACGCGAACGGGAGCGCGCAGACTGATCAGCACCGCAGCGTGTGTCGCCGCCGTCGTGGGCATCGTCGGGCTCGTGATCCTCGACGACAACGAGGCCCGTCTCAGCCTGCTCGCGCGCCTCGTCTGTGTCGTCCTGGCCGTCGCGCTCGCCCGTTACGCGCTGGGCCGTGCCACGCGGGAGCTCAAACGGCTTCGCACGCCTGGCGTCCCGGTTGCCGCCGCGACTCACGGCGTCCTGATCATGAACTTGAAGTCGGGCGGCGGGAAGGCCGAGCGATTTCACCTGGACGACGAGTGTCGCAAGCGTGGGATCGAGCCGGTGATCCTGCGTCCGGACGACGACCTGCTGCAGCTCGCGAACGACGCGGTCGACCGTGGCGCCGATGTGCTCGGCATGGCGGGCGGAGACGGCTCACAGGCCCTTGTCGCAACCGTCGCAGCGGAGCGTTCGGTCGCGATGGTCGTCGTCCCGGCCGGGACCCGGAACCACCTGGCGCTCGACCTCGGCGTCGATCGCAATGACGTGGTCGGAGCCCTCGATGCGTACGGGGATGCGTTCGAGCGGCCGATCGATCTGGGCGACGTGAACGGCCGGGTGTTCGTGAACAACGTTTCGCTCGGGATCTACGCGACGATCGTCCGCTCGCCCGAGTATCGGGACGCCAAGGTCGACACCACGCTGGGAGCAGTCCCGAAGATCCTCGGGCCCGGCGCCCGGCCGTTCGACCTTCGGTTCGCGAAACCTGATGGCGACCGATGCGAGGGCGCGCAGGTCATCCAGATCTCGAACAACCCGTACGGCACCGAGAGCCTCAACGCCCTCACGAGCCGTCCCCGCCTCGACACGAAGCGCCTGGGCATCATCGCGCTCGAGATCGGCGACGACCGCGCCGCATCGGCCTTTCTGACCGCTGCCGCGGCGAGACATCCGGAACGGTTCGCGGGCTTCGAATCGTGGACGGCCGAGAGCTTCGAAGTGACGTCCGGTTCCCCGATCGATGTCGGCCTCGACGGCGAGTCGTTGTCGATGGACCCGCCGCTGCACTTCTCGATCCGCGACCGGCCGGTGCGCGTGCGCTTGCCATCACACGCGATCGGCTATTCACCCGCTGCGCGCGCGATGGGCTTGCGCCGGGCGAGCCGGGGTCTCTGGCGCGTCGTGTTGGGGAAACCGGTCGCCATGGATGCGTGACCCGAGATCCCGGCCGGGGACTGGGCAGAACGAACAGAGCGGGTGACGGGAATCGAACCCGCGTTCTCAGCTTGGGAAGCTGATGTTCTGCCTCTGAACTACACCCGCGAGGAGCGACGAAGATACCAAGCCCCGCCGGTAGGCTCCGGCTGTGATCTTGTCGGACGGGACGATTCGCGCCGAGCTCAAGGCGGGGCGCATCGCCATCGAGCCGTTCGACGACGACAACGTGCAGCCGTCGTCGGTGGACATGCACGTCGATCGATACTTCCGGGTCTTCCGGAACGACACGACGCCGTTCATCGACCCGAAGGAGCCCCAGGAGGACCTCACCGAGCTCGTCGAGGTCGCCGACGGACGCTCGTTCATCCTCCATCCGGCCGAGTTCGCGCTGGCGTCGACGCTCGAGCGTGTGCGGCTTCCGGACGACCTCGCCGCCCGACTCGACGGCAAGAGCTCCCTCGGGCGCCTCGGCCTGCTCACGCACGCAACGGCCGGCTTCGTGGACGCAGGCTGGGACGGCCACTTGACGCTCGAGCTGTCGAACGTCGCGACGCTTCCCATCGCCATCTACCCCGGGATGAAGATCGGGCAGATCTCCTTCTTCCGGATGACCACGGCGGCAGACCATCCCTACGGGAGTGACGCGACTGGCTCGAAGTACCAAGGCCAGCGGGGCCCGACGCCGAGCCGCTACTACCTGAACTTCCGCGACCGCGACTGATCGCAATCGCCGTCAGTTTCGGGCGGGCGCGAGGACCGCGACGCGCAAGGGCTGGTCGCTGATCGCGATGGCGCCGCCGAACGGATGCTCGAGGGCAACGATGAGCGCGAGGTTCAGCGACATCACGAGGGCGAGCCCGGCGAGCAGCACGATGTGTGTGCCCCGTTCCCGGGTGTTCAGCAGCGTTGCCACCCCGAGCACGAGGACGCTCACGACGACGACCAGGAAGAAGAGCGGGCCCGGGATCGTGTCACTGGCATCGGCGATGCGGCCGCGCCGCGCCTTGGTGACGTCGCCCAGGTCGCTGACCGTCTGCGTGTAGAACCTGCTGCTCCCGACCACGGGCTCGGCGGCCTCGATGGTGCGGTACAGGTTGTCGAGCTTGGTGGTGGTGTCCGCGCTGGGTGTGCCGTTGCGGTCGGCGGCGCGAAAGTCGCGGGTGAGGACCGACCGGTCATAGGCAAGGAGCGCCCCGCGGATGTCGTTCTGGACCGGCTGCTGGAAGCCGCCGACGTCGTGGTACAGCGCCGCCAACGCCGCGCCCTCGTTCGAGATGTGGTCGTCGGCGTCGCTGATCGCGCTCCGCTCGCCGACGATCACGAACGCCACGAGGACGGAGTAGAAGACCGCCAGCACCTGGATCATCACCGAGGTGCTCGTGCTCACCCGCTCACGAGTCTCGGGACGCATGCGGCGGTGCACGATGAACTCGAGAGCGAGGACGAACGCGAGGCCGGCCGCGCCGAACACGAGAAACAGCAACGGCATCGACAGCGGATCGAAGAACTCGATGAACGCGTCCATGTTCCCTGGCGCTGACCCGGCGTACTAGAGCCCGGGATCGAAGTGCGCCGTGGCCGTCTCGGGCGCCTGCTCCGCGTGCTCGACCGCCTCGAGCAACACCTCGGAGATGTCCTGCACCTGGACGTCCTCGTCGCGCTGCTTCTCCTTCACGCCGTCGTCCATCATCACGTAGCAGAACGGGCACGCGACCGCGATCCGGCTCGCGCCGGTGGCGAGCGCCTCCTCGGTGCGTTCGACGTTTATTTTCTTGCCCGTGCGCTCCTCCATCCACATGCGCGCACCGCCGGCGCCGCAGCACAGCCCACGCGTCCCGTTGCGGGGCATCTCGACGACGTCGATCCCGCCCAACGATCCGATCACGTTGCGGGGCGCGAGGTACACGTCGTTGTGCCGGCCCAGGTAGCACGAGTCGTGGTACGTCACCCGCTCCTCGAGGGACGCTTCCTCCAGGTCGAGGCGACCGCTGTCGATGAGCTCCATGAGGAACTGAGAGTGGTGCACCACCTCGTAGTCGCCGCCGAGCTGCGGGTACTCGTTCTTCAGCGTGTTGAAGCAATGCGGACACTGCGCGATGACCTTCTGCACCCCGAGACCGTTCAAGGTCTCGACGTTCTGCATCGCGAGCATCTGGTAGATGTACTCGTTGCCCGAGCGGCGGGCCGGGTCCCCGGTGCAGAGCTCGCTCGGGCCCAAGATCGCGAAGTCGACGCCCGCCCGTTGCAGCAGCTTGGCGACAGCCCGGCTCGTCTTCTTGTTGCGGTCGTCGAACGAGCCCGCGCATCCGACCCACATCAGGTACTCGTGCTCGAAGGGTCCGGAGCCGTCGATGATCGGGATGCCCTCGAGGTCGCCGCCCCAATCGCCCCGGTCGGCCTGGTTGAGGCCGTAGACGTTCGAGGAGTTCTCCATGGAGCGGTACGTGTTCCCGAGCTCGGTCGGGAAGTTGCTCTCCATCAGCGACAGGTAGCGCCGCATGTCGAGGATCTTGTCGAGGATCTCGATGTCGACCGGACAGATCTCGTCGCAGGCCTTGCACGCGGTGCACGCCCAGAGCTCCTCGGCGGTGATGCGCTCGAAGAGCGAGTCCGCGCCGACGCTGATGTCGGGGTCGACCCCGACCGGCGGGGACACCTGCGGATCACCGCTCGCCGCCATCACTTCCCCGACCTTCAAGACGATCTCGCGGGGGTCGAGCGGCTTGCCGGTCGCGTGCGCCGGGCACACCGATGTGCACCGGCCGCAGATCGTGCACGCGTCGGTGTCGAACAACTGCTTCCAGGTGAAGTCCTCGATCGTCGAAGCGCCGAACGTGTCGAGCTCGGTCTCCATCAGGTTCGGGAGCGGCCTCATCGCGCCCTTGGGCCGCTCGCGGTCGCCGAGATACATGTTCATGGGCGACGTGATCATGTGTCGGAGCTTCGTCGTCGGCAGGATGACGAGGAACGCCACGAACGACGCGAAGTGGATGCCCCAGAGCCAGCGATGCGCGTCGCGCAGTGTCCCGTGCGAGAGCGAGTCGAACAGGATGGCGATCGGGTAGCCGACCAATGACCACTTCTCGAACGCGGGACGTCCGATGAGCGCGATGCGCAGGCCCTCGGTGGCGAAGCCGGTGAGGCCGATGACGAGGAACGTGCCGAGGATGAGCGCGTCCTCGGGCTTGGTCTTGATGCGGATGCGGTACGGGCGCTGGATGTACCGGCGCCCCAGCGCCCAGACGATCCCGACCACGAAGACCACGCCGGCCGCGTCGGCGGTGGCCGAGTAGCCCTCGTACACGCGACCGTGGAGGAACTTGGCCGAGTCGGGCAGCTGGTGGTCGATCTCGAGGACCACTGTGGCCACGAAGAGGACGAGGAACCCGAAGTAGATCATCGAGTGCATGACGCCCGCGGCCGGATCGCGCAGCAACGTCTGCATCCACACGCCGGAGCGGAAGCCCTCGAGCCGCCGCCGCGCGTTCGCCCGCGTCGTACGGCGGTCGTCGGGCTTGCCTCGCTCGTAGTTCTGGACCCGCTGCGAGACCAGCCACGCCACGACGAACAACATCACGCCGACGGTCGCGTAGAACGCCCAGTAGAGCGGGTCAGGCACGTTGCCGAAAACCTGCCGGCTGATCGACGAGTTGTCCTCCCAACCCGTGAGCCGGGGGACGACGCCCGACGCCAACGCCCCGAGCGAGGCGAGCACGCCGGCGCCCAGTACGAGCTG
>JBKOWN010000105.1:0-10532 GCA_046724435.1 Actinomycetota bacterium | reverse complement strand
CGCTGCGGCGTGGTGCTCTGCCATCCGCATCCGCAGTACGGCGGCACGATGCGCTCGATCGTGATCAGTGCGCTGTTCGACGCGCTCCCACCGCGAGGAGTCGCGTGCCTGCGTTTCAACTTCCGCGGCGTCGAGGGCAGCGAGGGCGAGCACGACTTCGGCAACCTCGAGCGCGTCGACGCCGAGACCGCGGTCGCCGCGCTACGGGAGCGCCTCTCCCCCGCGACGCCTCTGATCCTGACGGGCTGGTCCTTCGGGGCCGACATGGCGCTCTCGGTGCGAGACGCGCGCGTCGACGCCTGGATGGCGATTGCGCCTCCGGTCGTGGTGGTGCACGACATCGACGGGCTCGCAGGTGACCCCCGGCCGAAGCTCCTCGCGCTGGCCCAGCACGACGAGTACCGCGACCCTGCCGAGGTCACGGAGCTCGCCGACCGCTGGGCCAACACCGACGTCTACGTCGTCGGAGGTGCGTCGCATTACTTCGTCGGCCGAACCGACCGCCTCGTCGAGCTCGCAGCCGGCTACGTAGACCGGCTCGCGCCCGCGCCGAGCGTCTGACTACATCTTCGCCAGGCCGATCACGTTGCCGTCGGGGTCGGAGAACATCGCGATCTCCGGTCCCTCGGGAACCTGCATCGGCGGCATGATGACCTTGGCGCCGAGCTTCTCAGCGTCGTTCAGCTTGGCCTGGACGTCGTCGCAGTTGACGTAGAACGTCGTGTACGGCCCGCCTTCGGGGGGCTTGGCGATACCGCCGCCGACACCCTCGCCGCCGCTGTCGGTGTCGACCATCCCGTAGTTCGCCGGGTTGTCGGCGTTGATCTTCCATCCGAACAGGTCGGCGTAGAACTTCTGCGCCGCCGCTTCGTCCTTCACGCCGATCTCGAAGTGGACAACCGGGTTACCCATTTGGTGCTCCTGTCTGTTGGGGGGTCTTCCTTCTCTTACATCGTTGGGTCGCCCGCGGATTGCATCCACGGGTCGGGCCCGGCGTCGCCTCCGCCGGCTGCGATCGCGAGGCGGGCGAGGTAGTGCTCCCAGCCTTGGGCGTGCCGGTCCTCGGGGCCGCCCGGCAGGCCGTGGTGACGGAGCCTGACGATGGTGGCCGCACCATCGGGCACCAGCGTGATCTCCACGGTGCTCGAGCCCGGTGGCACCGGATTGCCGTCACTCTCCCAGCCCCAGGTGAACACGACCCGCTCGTACGGTGAAACCTCGACGTACTCGCCGCGAGCAACGTCCGTGCCGGTCACGTTCACGCGGTACATCCCGCCCGGCCGCGGGTCGAGCGTGGCCTGGATGCCCTTCCAACGCACCATCTGGTCGGGATCGACGAAGAACTTGAAGATCGCCTCGGGCGGCGCGTCGATCCGGACCTCACGCTCGACCGCCATCCGCTCCTCATCAGCGGCCACGAACGCCTCCTCGACGTTTGGTGACGTGAGCACGGTGATCGGCCTCGGCGGCCGACTTCAGCCGGGCGAGGCCCTCACCCCAGAAGTCGTCCAGGAAGTCGCGCAACTCGGCGAAGCCTTCCGGCCGGACCCGGTACAGGCGCCGGGTGCCGTCTCGACGTTCGCCCAGCAGGCCGGCGTCCTTGAGCACCCGCAGGTGCTGCGAGATCGCCGGGCGGGACACGTCGAAGTGCGACGCAATGGCGCCGGCGCTGAGCTCGTCGTCGCGGACGAGGCGCAGGATGTCACGACGACGGGGCTCGGCGAGCGCGCGTACGGCAGCTTCCACGGCCACTACGTAAGCCGAAGCTTACGGAGTTGTCAAAGCGCCCGGTGGTCAGGCCTGCGCGCGCACCCCGACCTGGACCGGCGCGAGGCCGTGACGCTCGAGGAGTGACTGGCGACGCTCGACGATCGTCTGCCACTCGGCGAACTCGTGGTCGTAATGAGCTCGATCGCCGTCCTCATAGGCGTGCTCGAGCTCGTCGAAGGCTGCGTCCTCGGCATCCAGGAGTTGCCGGTACCGCTGCAGGAACCCTTCGTCGACCATCCCGTTCGCCCCGTTCATGCGTCCCCCTTCGCGCCATGCGACCCCCGCCGACGCCGTCGCCGCCGACCGTACCCCGACTCCGCCGCCGGGTCAGGCGAGTGCGGCGAGCGCCTCGTCGACGCCGAACCGGCCCTCGTAGATCGCCCGACCCACGACCGCGCCGGCCAGGGTTCGGTCGCCGACGCGGACGCCGCGCAAGGCGACGAGGTGCTCGAGCGCGCCGACGCCACCGCTGGCGATCACCGGCAGGGTGGTCGCCTCCAGCACTCCGCGGAGCTGGTCGAGATCGGGGCCGGTCATCGTGCCGTCGCGGCCGATCTCGGTGACCATGAGAGCCGACGCCCCGCTCGTCGCGAGCTGGCCGGCGACGTCGAGGAGGTCCTCGCCGGTCGCCTCGATCCAGCCGCGCACCGCGACCTCTCGGCCCCGGGCGTCGAGCCCGACGGCGACTTTTCCCGGGTGGAGCGTCGCGAGCTCTCCCACGAGCTCCGGCCGCTCGATCGCGCCCGTGCCCACAACGACGCGCGCCGCGCCGGCCGCGATGAGGTCGCCGCCGGCCGCGACGCTCCGGACCCCTCCGCTGGCCTGCACACGGCAAGAAACCGCGGCACAGATCGCCTCGACGACCCCGAGGTTGACGCGCTCACCGGTGCGGGCGGCGTCGAGGTCGACGACGTGAATCCATTGCGCGCCCGCGTCGGCGAAGACCTGCGCAACTCGCACCGGGTCGTCGCCGTACACCGTCTCGGCTGCGAAATCCCCTCGGCGCAGCCGCACGACCTGCCCGCCGCGCAGGTCGATCGAGGGAAACAGGTCGAAGGGCACTCCTTACAAGGCGCCTTTCGTCGACGGAACGTCGGTGCCTTCGATCTTCACGGCGTCTCGCAGGCTGCGGGCCACGCCTTTGAACGAGGCCTCGATGATGTGGTGACCGTTCTTGCCCGAGAGCGAGCGCATATGCAACGTGATCCCGGCCGCAAATGCGAACGCGCGCCAGAACTCCTCGGCCAGCTGCGGATCGAAGGTGCCGATCCACTCGGACCTCGGGTCGACCTCGTAGACGAGGAACGGTCGCCCCGACAGGTCCAGCGCCACCTGGACGAGCGCCTCGTCGAGCGGCACGACCGCGCTGGCGAAGCGGCGCACGCCCGCCTTGTCTCCGAGCGCCTCCTTGAACGCGGTGCCGAGCACGATGCCGACGTCCTCGATGGTGTGGTGCGTGTCGATCTCGAGGTCGCCCTCGGCCTCGATGCGCAGGTCCCAGCCGCCGTGCTTCCCCAGCTGCTCGAGCATGTGGTCGAAGAACGGGATCCCCGTCGACGCGCTCGCTCGCCCCACGCCGTCGACGTCGAGCGCGAGGTCGATCTTGGTCTCCTTCGTCTCGCGGTGTTGCTGCGACGAACGGCTCATGCGACCCTCACCTCCTCGACAGCCTCGCGCAGGGCGGCGACAAAGGCTTCGTTCTGCTCGGGTGTGCCGACCGTGACCCGCAGGCACCCGGCCAATCGAGGCCAATCCGCGAAGTCGCGCACCAGGACCCCGTGGTCGACGAGCCGCTGCCAGACCGCGTGCCCGTTGCCGTGCACGCGGAGCAGCACGAAGTTCGCTCCCGACGGGAACACCGTGACTCCGTCGACCTTCTCCAGCGCGGCCTCGAGTCGCTCACGTTCCTTGACGAGGAGAGCGACGCGCTCGTCCATCGCGCGCCCGTACCGGAGGGCAAGCACGCCCGCGAGCTGGGTCGGCGCCGCCAGGTGGTAGGGCAGCACGACCTTCTCGAGCTCCTCGACCACCCACGGTGGCGCGACGCAGAAGCCGAGGCGCAGCGCCGCCATCGACCACACCTTCGAGTACGTGCGCGCGACGACCAGCGGCCGCTCGTCGGCGACCAGACGGATGGCGCTGCGCTCGGCGAACTCGCCATAGGCCTCGTCGACGACCACCAGACCGTCGGTCGCGTCGAGCAGCGCCTCGACGGTGGCATCAGGCTCGACGGTGCCGGTCGGGTTGTTGGGACTGCAGAGGAACACGAGCGCGGGCCGGTGCTCGGCGAGGAGGGTGCGGGCCGGCCCGGGATCGATGGTGAAGTCGGCGGTGCGCTCCCCCACCACCACCTCGGTCCCGGTGATGCGGGCGATGTGCGAATGCAACGCGTATGTGGGCTCGAACACCGTGGCCTTCCGCCCCGCCCCGCCGAACGTGAGCAGCAGGGTCTGGAGCACCTCGTTCGAGCCGTTGGCGCAGAACAGGCGGGCGGAGGGTTGTCCGAGCTGGTCGGCCAGCGCGGCGCGCAGCTCGCGTGCGGCCCGATCCGGATACCGGTTGAGCGGCGTCTCGCGCAAGGCGTCCAACCATGCGTCGACGAACTCGCTCGGTGGCGCGTACGGGCTCTCGTTCGTGTTGAGGCGTACCGGTACGTCGATCTGCGGCGAGTGGTAGCCCTCGAGCGCGTCGAGGTCGTCACGTGGTGACAGGCGGCCGCTCATCGCTGCGTTCCGCGCAGCTGGACCGATCGTCCGTGCGCGTCGAGGCCCTCCATGTCGGCGAACGCCTGGACGTACGGAGCGACGCGGGCGAGCGCGGCCTGGTCCAACGTCACCACGTGGACGTGCTTGCGGAACGTGTCGACGCGCAGCGCGCTCGCGAATCGCGCCGTGCGCGCCGTCGGCAACACGTGGTTGACGCCCGCCACATAGTCGCCGACGACCGCCGGCGACCACGGGCCGCAGAAGACCGCGCCGGCGTTGCGAACGAGCGGGAGTAGCGCTTCGGGGTCGGCGGTGATCAGCTCGAGGTGCTCGGGGGCGATGGCATTCGCCGCCTCGACCGCCACGGCGGGCGTGTCGACCAGCACGGTGCGGCCGCCCGACGTCAACGTCGCCTCGATCTCGGCGCGGCGGGGCGCATCCGCCGTGAGCTTGCCGATCGCCTCGTCGACGGCGTCGGCGACCACCTCGTCCCAGGTCACGAGGACGGCAGCGCCGTCCGGGCCGTGCTCGGCCTGGGCGACGAGATCGGCGGCGACCATCGCGGGATCGGCTGTGTCGTCGGCCACGACGACGAGCTCCGACGGACCGGCGAGCGACTCGATGCCGACGATCCCGGCGACCTCCCGCTTGGCCGCCGTGACGTACATGTTGCCGGGACCGACGATCACGTCGACGGGCCGGATCGTCTCGGTCCCGTACGCGAGGGCGGCGATCGCCTGCGCGCCGCCGACCCGATACACCTCGTCGACGCCGGCCAGGGCCGCCGCCGCCAGCGTGACGGCCGGCACGCGGCCATCGGGA
The DNA here is from genome assembly GCA_046724435.1 of Actinomycetota bacterium. Classification (GTDB taxonomy): domain Bacteria; phylum Actinomycetota; class Acidimicrobiia; order IMCC26256; family JACDBD01; genus JALZAA01. The sequence goes on along the minus strand of JBKOWN010000105.1, from coordinate 5,235 downwards.
TCGGGGGGCACGCAGAGCGCGATCTCGGGGACGCCCGCGACGCGCGCGGGGATCGCGGTCATCAGCACAGTCGAGGGATACGCGGCCCGGCCACCGGGCACGTACAGCCCCGCTCGATCGACCGGCACGACGAGCTCGCGGAGCAGCACGCCGTCGCGCTCGACCCGCACGTCGCCGCCGAGCTGGGCTTCGTGGTAGGCGGTGACCTCCTCGCGAGCGTATTCGAGCGCGGCACGGAACTCGGTGGGTGCATCTTCGAGCGCGGCGAGCGCCTCGTCACCCGGCACGCGCAGCTTGTCGATCGTGCAACCGTCGAACTGCTCGGTCAGGTCGCGAAGTGCATCGTCACCGCGGCCTCGAACCTCGGCGATGATCGCACGCACACCCTCGACGGCCGACGGGTCGACGGCCTCCCCCCGCGCCGTCAACGGGCTGAGGTCGGCGTTCGTGCCGCGAAGATCGAGTCGTGAGAGCATCGGGAACGGTCCATCGTAACCAGGGAACGATTCCCGACTGTCCGAATTGCCCGTCCCGGTCGACCGCGTGAAGGCTGGCCTCCGTGCCCGCGTCGTCGGATCTCGCTGAGCTGTCGACGGTCCGCTCGCAGCTCGAGGAGCTCGCGCGCCGCGTCGAGGCCGTCGCCGACCGCTACGAGAACACACCCGACTCGCAGATCGCGTCCGACCTGTTCACCGCCGAGCGCTCGCTGATCAGCGCGCGCCGCGCGGTCGACAAGGCCATCGCGGCCCTCGACGACCTCGCCCGCCAATAGGCCCACCCCGCCGCCGCGCGGCGGGGCCGCGGGATGGGCTCATGCTCGGGCTTTCCCGCCGTTCGGCTCAGTAGTTGTCGAACAGGTAGGGGCGAGGTCCGGCGAAGGCCGCGTCGAGCATGCCGAGGTCGCGGTCGCCGGCGTGGTGGATGAGGCCGGCATCCGCGAGGACCCGCGCCGTTGCCCAGCCCGTGTACAGCGAAGCGAGGGCGTTGACCGAGAGGTGCACGTCGCCGGTGCCCCCGGGAGTGAGCTTCCCCTCGCCACCTTCGACCCGGAGCACGAAGCGGCCGTCGTTCCACGGCGCAACCCGGTCGGCGAGCTGGACGTGCACGTCGGCACGCACGCCTGGCGCGTACCCGCGGGCGGCGATCGCGCCGGCGGCGTCGACGATCCGGGTCATCCAGTGGTTCGCCCCCACCAGCTCGACGACCTGCTCCGGGAGGAGCAGCGTGAGCGCGTCGAGTGGCATCGCAAGCACAGTGACGGAGTCGACCTGCGCAGCGTGTGACCCGATGTGCCGCCACAGCGTCACGGCGGCGCGGGCGTTGGCCGCGACCAGCTCGTGCACGGTGATGCGGAAGCCCCACTGCCTGCCTGCGTGGCTCTGGTCGTAGACGACATAGCCGTCGAGTTGCCCGCCGGTGTCGTAGACATACCGGTACCGGTGGGGATGCTCGAGCGCGAGCTCGTAGCCCCTCCACAAAGGCTCGCTCCGATCGACCGCGCCGTTGATGGCCGGTGCGACGCGCTCGTAGCAGTCTCGGACGGCGTCGGCATCGTCGGCGCGGCCCGGCCGTAAGCACTCGGGCTCTCCGGGCGGCAACGCGGCAAGCGACGCGCACGGAACTCGACGCACCCCGAACTCGCCCCCGACCTCCCAACCGAGGCCGCGGTAGAAGCGCGTCGTAGCCGGGTGCAACGTGCTGATCACCAAGCCCCGTTCGTGCATCTGGTCGACGGCGAGCCCCAACAGCCGAGGCGCGATCCCGCGGCCGCGGTGGTCGGGCCGCACCGCGACCGAGGCGACCGCGCCCATCGGCACCGACCGGCCATCGAAGAACTGCCCCTCCGGCATGATCTCAGTCGTGCCAAGGAGCTCCTCGCCGCTCCACGCGCACACGAAGTCCTCCATGCGCTTCGATCCGAGCCACGGCTCCTTCCGCTCCGGAGGACTCGTGAACGCCTCGCTGCAGAGAGCGAAGACAGCGTCGGCCTCTTCGTCCCGCGGCGCGCGGATCTCGATGTCCATCGCGCCGATGCTAAGCGGACTGGGGTGTGGTCAGCCGGGCTGCGCGACGCAGCGCACTGCTTCCTGCGCGCCGCACGGCAGTGGCGGGCCGAGCTGCACCCCGGTGAGCGGGACCATGGGCAGCATGATCCGCGAGGGCGTGTCGAGGTAGTCGGTCAGCTCGCGGCTGTCGTCAACAGGAACCGGGGTACGACGGGACGCCGACATCTTTGGCGAGCGTCCCGCCGTTGGCGGATCCGCCGTCGTACCCCGACATCTCGAAGACCGTCGGGTAGCGCAACCCAGGGACGTGGTTCGTGGGCATGCGGACGTTGACCGCGATCGACACGCCGTCGGTCATCGTGACGTAGCCGGTCGGCGCCGCCGCGGCTACGTCGGGCCGCGCCATTTGCCCGCCCAGTCGGGCAAGGTGAGAAGCTGCCCGGTCAACCCAGAATGCGGAACGTGGCCCGGAGCGAGGTCCCCCGATCGCCGGTCGCCACGACGTCGTACTTCCCCGCACTGTCCCCGTCGCTTCGGTAGCTGGCGGTCACGGCGCCGTCTTGCGTCGCAGTGTGGGGCGATCCGCTGAAGGCCGAACCGCCGGGGGCGACGACCTGGAAGGTGATGGCCTCACCGGCCTTCGCGCTCGTCACGTTGAAGGTGAAGACGTTGCCGGCGATCCCATCGGGTGGTGCCACGTTCAGTCCCGGCGGTGGGGAGGGTGGGATCCGCAGGACCTGACCCTCGGTGAGGCGGTCCGCGCCGCCGAGTTGGTTGGCGGCGACGATGGCGGCGCTCGACACGCCGAAGAACTTGGCGATCCTTGTCAAGTTGTCCCCTCGCTTGACCTGATAAGTGACCGGGGGCGTGGTCGTGGTGGTGGGCGCGGCGGTGGTCGTCGTCGAGGATGCCGCTCGACGAGTTGCTTTGGGGGCGTTCCCCGTCATCGATCCGCAGGCGGCGAGCACGACGACCGCGCCGGCGGCCAGCCCGCGGAGCAGCGCCGCTCGCCTGCCCGACCATTTCCGAGTCTCGGCCGTTGTTCCGATCACTCTGACTGAGCCGTCCTCACCGCCCTTGCTGAAGAAAGAATGCCCTCACCCGGCGTTTCGGAACCAGGCGGATGGCGGGACCCCTGGCGACGTCCGGTCAGACCTTGAACGCCGAGGGGCAGATGTCGTTGAGGACGCAGACCTCGCACTGCGGCTTGCGGGCCTTGCACACGCGTCGTCCGTGCAGGATCAGGCGTAGCGACAGCGCACCGCGCTCCTCGGGCTCCACGATCCCGTTCAGGTCGAGCTCGATCTTCACCGGGTCGGTCTCGTTCGTGAGTTTCAGTCGGCTCACCAGGCGCATGACGTGGGTGTCCACGGGGAGCCCCGGCAACCCGAAGGCAACCGACCGGACCACGTTGCCGGTCTTGCGGCCAACGCCGGGCAAGGAATCGAGATCGTCGAGATCGCTCGGGATCTCGCCGCCGAATCGCTCCTCGACGACCCGCGCCATGAGAATCAGGCTCTTCGTTTTCGAGCGGAAGAACCCCGAGGCGTGGATGAGCTCCTCGACCTCGTCAGGGTTCGCGTGCGCGAGATCGGCCGGTGTCGGGTAGCGCTCGAAGAGCGCCGGCGTGATCTTGTTGACCGTCTCGTCGGTCGACTGCGCCGAGAGGATCGTTGCCACGAGGAGCTGGTACGGGTTCTCGAACTGCAACGCGCACAACTCTTTCGCCGTGCCCGGATACTCGGCGGCGAGACGCTTCACCACCTCCGCCGCGCGCTGCTTCGCTCCTCGCGGTCGCGCCATCAGCCGAACGTATCGCGGGCCGGAAGTACCCTCGGTGGGCGTGGTCGAGACACGTCTCCTGCAGCCGGTCACGCCGGCCGATCTCGTCACGGTGACCCGACTGCACGACGACGTCGAGGCGATCGACGGTCATCCGTCTCTCGGCGAAGCTGTCTGGCGCGACCTCGACGACGCGCACGAGCCGGCGTCGGCGGGCGTGCTCGCGATCGATGACGGGCGACCGGTCGGCTTCGCGTACGTGTACCGCAGCGACAACGTCTCGCCGCCCCACTGGGCGGCCGGCTTGGTCGTGCACCCCGACGTGCGAGGCGGCCCCGAGGTCGAGGTCGCCTTGCTCGAACGCGCCGTCGAGCACATCTCCCGCGAGGGTGGCGGCCTCGTCGTGCTCTGGATCTTCGAGCCCGAACCGCGCGACGACGAGGCTGCGGCGCGCGCCGGGTTCCGGCACCAGCGCGATCTCCTTCAGCAGCGCGTCCCGCTTCCCTTGGGCGAGACGCCGGCATGGCCACCCGGGGTCGAGGTGCGGTCCTTCGTGCCGGGGCAGGACGACGACGCCTGGCTGGCCGTCAACAACCGGGCGTTCGCCAGTCACCCGGAGCAGGGCGGTTGGGTGCGGGCAACCCTCGAGCGGCGCCTGGCCGAGTCGTGGTTCGACGCGAAGGGCTTCCTGCTCGCCGTCGACGCCGACGGTCTGGCCGGGTACTGCTGGACCAAAGTCCACCCCGCGACCGATGCGGACCCCGAGCTGGGCGAGATCTTCGTGATCGGCGTCGACCCGTCCCGCCAGGGATCGGGGCTGGGTCGGGCGCTGGTCGTCGCCGGGCTCTCTTACCTCGGCGAGCGCGGGATCCGGACGGGCATGCTGTTCGTGGACGGCGACAACGAGGCCGCTCTCCGCCTCTACGAAGCCCTCGGCTTCACGACTCACCGACGGGACCGGGCGTACGAGCGCGAGGTCACCACGACGTGACGGCTCCCGGCATACACGGCGGCTCGGCATGGGCCACAATGGGATAGTGAACGAGCGAAAGTTCCTGAACCAGGCCCAGCCTCAGACCCTCGTGCTGGCGACCCTGCTCCTCTACATCAACGCCGCCTTCGGCCTGCTGTTCGGCGTCATCTCGACGAGCCTCCTGCTCGGCCTGGCGACGATCGTCGGGCTCGCGATCGGCGGGTACGGGATCGCCAACGAGTGGAAGTGGGCGTACGCGGTCGCCGTCGTCGCCGCCATCCTCCAGCTCGTCATGCTCATCGCCGTGTTCGGCGCCGAGGTCATCAACTTCCCGGTCATCATCACGCTGCTGTTCGACGGCGCGCTGGTCGGCCTGCTCCTCCACCCCGAGAGTCGCTCGTACCAGCGCATCTGGTTCAAGTAGCCGGCCTTCGCAGCTCGCCGAACCTCGGACCTACGATCCGCTGCGATGAC
>JBKOWN010000171.1:0-4164 GCA_046724435.1 Actinomycetota bacterium | reverse complement strand
CGGCGCGGGGCTGGGTGGAACGGCATTGCGCCCCCGCCGTCCCGCGCTCGACGTTGGACGCCGAGACGGACGCGCTGCCGCCGTTCTGGGCCGATCTGGCGGCGCAGGGGTGGTTGGGATTGCACGTCGACGAGGCCCTTGGCGGCGAGGGGTACGGCTTGCCCGAGATGGCGGTGGTGCTCGAGGAGCTGGGGCGGGCGTGCGCGCCGGGCCCGTTCCTCCCCACGGTCCTGGCCGCAGCGGTGCTCCAGGCCGTGGGCAAGGAGACCGCCGCCGACATCGTGCCCGGGCTGGCGTCCGGGGAGACCGTGGGGACCGTCGCGCTCGGCGGGCGGCTGGATGCCGCGCCGGCGGGCGACGGGCTGCGCGTGCGGGGCACGCTCCGGGCGGTGCCGTCGGCGCACCTCGCCGGCGTTCTCGTCGCCCGGGCCGGCGACGATTGGTGTGCTCTCACCGCGGACGAGTTCACGGCGACCGAGCTGCAGAGCCTCGACCCGACCCGGCGTGTCGCCGAGGTGCAGATCGACGAAGTCGTCGTGCCGAGCGCGCGCCGTATCGACCGCATAGATGCCACGCGGGTGCGGGACCTGGCGGCGACCGTCTTCGCCGCCGAGGGCGTGGGCGTGGCGCAATGGTGCGTCGACACCGCGTCCGAGTACGCCAAGGTTCGGGAGCAGTTCGGCCGGCCGATCGGCCAGTTCCAGGGTGTGAAGCACAAGTGCGCCGACATGCTCGCCGAGACCGAGCTCGCGCGCGCCGCCGCGTGGGACGCCGCCCGCGCCGCCGACGAGCCTGACGTCGCCCCGCTCACCGCCGCCGCGGCGGCGAGCCTCGCGATCGACGCCGCCTACCGCGCCGCGAAGGACTGCATTCAGGTGCACGGCGGCATTGGCTTCACGTGGGAGCACGACGCGCACCTGTATCTCAAGCGGGCGACCGCGACGCGCCAGCTGCTCGGCCCGACGTCGACGTGGCGGGTGCGCGCCGCCGAGGCTGCGCGGGGCGGAGCGCGCCGTCGCCTGGCCGTCGACCTCCCACCCGAAGCGGAGGCGCTGCGAGCAGAGGTGGGCGCCTTCGCCGCCGAGGTCAAGGGCCTCGACGCCGTCGAGCAACGGAACCGGCTCGCCGACGCCGGGTACCTCGCCCCGCAGTGGCCGAAACCGTGGGGGCGCGACGCCAGCGCGCTCGAGCAGCTCGTCGTCGACGACGAGTTCCGCAAGGCAAAGGTGCGGCGCCCGAACCTGAGCGTGGGCGCGTGGGCGCTACCGCCGTTGATGGTGTACGGGACGAGCGAGCAGCAGGAGCGATGGATCCCGGCCACGCTGCGAGGTGAGATCTCGTGGTGCCAGCTGTTCAGCGAGCCCGGCGCCGGCTCCGATCTCGCCGCGCTCACGACGCGCGCCACACGCGATGAAGGCGGCTGGGTCGTCAACGGGCAGAAGGTCTGGACGTCCATGGCGCAGGACGCCGACTGGGGGATCCTCATCGCCCGGACCGATCCCGCCGCGCCCAAGCACGACGGCATCAGCTACTTCATGCTCGACATGAAGACGCCCGGCATCGACATCCGCCCCCTGCGTGAACTGACGGGCGAGGCGTGGTTCAACGAGGTGTTCTTCAACGACGTCTTCGTTCCCGACGAGTGCCTGGTCGGCGCCGAGCACGACGGGTGGCGTGCTGCGCGCACGACGCTCGCCAACGAGCGCGTCTACATGGGCAGCGGCTCGTCGATCGGGTACGGCGTGCAAGGTGTGCTGAGCCTGCTCGACACGGTCGGGCTCGCGTCCGACCCTGTCGCGTTGGACGAGGCCGGAGGGCTCGTCGCCGAGGAGCACGCGCTCAGCGTCCTCGGCTTCCGTCTCACCTTGCAGGCGCTCGGCGGCGCCGATCCCAGCGGGTCGGAGGCTGCGGTGCGCAAGCTCCTCGGCGTCGAGCACGACCAGCGCGTGCAGGAGGTCGGGCTCGAGCTGCTCGGTGCCGAGGGCAGCGTGACCGACGGCGACGCCGCGATGTGGGTGCGCGGCTTCCTGTTCAACAGGTGCCTGACGATCGCGGGTGGCACCAGCGAAGTGCAGCGCAACGTGATCGCCGAGCGCCTGCTCGGATTGCCACGCGACCCGTGAGCGACGAGGTCTAGAGCGGCGGGAGCTCGACGACCTCGCCGGGGTACACGAGGTTCGGATCCCCGGAACGCAACCGATGCCGGTTCATTGCAACGACGCGAAGCCAGTAGGGCACGACGTCGGACGGAGCCAGATCATCTCCTGATTGCCGCCCGCTCGCGCCGGCGACCTGCGTTGCGGCGATGGACCACAGATGCTCGCCCCGGGTCACGGTGTGCGTCGCCCCGGCCGTCGGCGCCGGCGGCGTGGCGGGAGCGACCGGGACGACCGGTACGACGGGTGGCGACACGGCGGGCGGTGCGAGAGGCGCGGTCGTGGTCGGCGGTGGCGACGGCGGGGATGTCGCTCCAAGCGGGGGCGCGGTCGATGCCGAGGGGGGATCGACGGTCAGTCCGGTGCGGGCACTCCGTGGAGGACGAGAGGGAACGCTCGCCGGATCGCGGTGATCGACGTCGACGACCACCGGCGCCGGGATCGTCATCGGCGGCGGATCGGCGGCAGCGGTGCGACCGGCACCCAGCGCGGTCGCGGCGACGACCGACAGGGCGACGGCGCGGTCCGCCCATCGCCGTACCGACGGCAGCGTCGCCCAGCCGATGGCGCGCGTGGCGTGGCGCAGCCGGGCGGCACGCGCCGCGACGTAGAGCAGCGTGGTCCCGAGCAGCCACCATGCGGCGACGACCGCCACGAGCCGGACGGCAACCAGGAGAACCTCCTCGCTCGTGCTCTGCTGCAGCCACCGGCCGAGCTCGTGGCGGGGGATCGCGAACCCGTCCACGCCGCCGAGGCGGTGCAGGGCGACGACCGCGATCGCCTCGGCGGAGACGAGCAGGGCGAGCCGCCGGCGTGCGCTGGGCCCCTCTTCCACACCCGGGCACCGTACGGCCCGCCATCCGACGTGTCAATGCGTCAGATCACGTCAGCTTGTGTCAGCAGCAGCGGCTAGAAGCCGGGTGAGGCGTAGTAGTTCTCGGGGCCGGCGGCCTTGATGTCGGCGAGCCAGTCGCCGTCGTAGAAGTCGGTCGGGCCCTGGATGCCGGGGGAGACGAGCTCCCAGGCGTTGCGCTTGTACGTCCAGTTCTCCGGCTGCAGGCGGTGGGCGGCCCGGAAGTGCGCCCGGGCGGCCTCGACGTGACCGGCGTGGTGCAGATGCTGGCCGAGCTCAAACTCGGCGGCAGCCTCCGCGACTGCACGCGAGCGGGGCCGGGAGCCTCGAACGACCTCCTCGGGGGTGAGCGCGTACTCGCTCGCCGCGCCCTTCTCGACCCAATCGCGCAACGCGTCGACGTAGTGGTCGGCGTCGAAGCGGGGGATCCGCTTGACCTGCTCGAGCATGTCGCGAATGTGGGTGTCGAGGTCGTCGGGGAGACCCTCGGGGGCCTTGAGCTTGCTGAAGTCGTACCGCTCGACGGCCGCGGTGTGCGGGGGCCGCACGATCATCCCGTCCTCGTCGACCCACAACGCGGTCGGGACGTTGACGATGCCCAGCAGCTCGTCGAGCCGGTGCGCGGTGTCGACCAACGACGGGTGCTCCGCAGCGGCGCGCTCGATCCAGGGCCGGGCGGCGTCAACCTCGAGATCCAGCGCCACGGTGACGATCTCGAGACCCTGCGGGTGGAGCTCAGTGCGCAGTTGCCGCCACACGGGCAGCCCCATGCGGCAGCCTCACCACGACGCCCACGCCGCGATCAGCACCTTCTCACCCCGGAGCGAGGCGAGGTCGAACGGGTGTCCGTCGACGTCGGCGAGGACGATCGGAGGCAGCTGGGCCGACGCGAGGACCCGATCGCCGGCCTCGGGACCGAGAGCCCACAGGTCGTGGCGGTCGTCGTGAACGAGGGGCATGCCGAGCCGCTCGGCCAACACCGTGACGTCGACCAAGCCGTCCGTGGTGCCACCGGCGGGGAGCGGAACGCAGCGGTCGTCCTTGCACAGACCCTCGGGCTTCAGCTCCCAGCCCGTCTGCCGCTCGAGCTCATCCGGGGTCACGTCGAGCTGCTCGAGGATCATCCATCTCCTTATCGCCGTCGCAAGCTCCTGC
>JBKOWN010000169.1:0-5152 GCA_046724435.1 Actinomycetota bacterium | reverse complement strand
CGTCGCGCACAGCCCGACCAGAGCGCGATCGAGCATCCACGCCGTCGCGCGGCGCCCGTCGGCGACGTCGCCACCGAGAGGTTCGCCGGGCGCGCCCGAGAACGCGAGGTGCGCGACCTTCGATCGGTCGGTCGTGGCCGCGACGGTGCGCTCGACGCCCGAACCGGCGGGATCGACGAGGAACACGCCGAGCTCGCCGTCCCCGGTCGACGCCGGCACGAGAACCCGATCGGCGACGTGCGCGGCCGGCACGCTCGGCTTCTCACCGTCGAGCCGCCAACCCTCGCCGTCGCCGGTCGCGACGACCTGCGGACGCAGCGGATCGTTGGCACCGGCTTCGGACAGCGCCGCGGTCAGGATGACCTCGCCGGTGACTACGCCGGGCAACCAGGCCCGCTGTTGTTCGGGTGACCCGAGCTCGGCGATCGCCAGCGCGCCGAGGACGAGCGTGGGCCACAGCGGCACGGGCGCGACGCGCCGGCCCTGCTGCTCGAGGAGCAGGCAGACCTCGACGAGGCCGAGGCCGCTGCCGCCGTGCTCCTCGGGCACGGCAATGCCCAGCAGTCCCGCGTCCGCGAGCGCGCGCCACAGCTCGCGGTCGACGCGCTCCTCGCTGCGCTCGACCTCTTTCACCCGCTCGGGCGTCGCGTGGCCTTCGATGATCTGCGCCGCCAGGTCGCGAACCGCGTCCTGCTCCTCGGAGAACCTGAAGTCCATGTCGCTACTTCTCTTCCCTGACGGGACGGAAGGCCGGTAACGAGAGGTCCGGGTCGTGGTCGACCCACTCGACTTCGACCGGCATGCCGACGCGGATGTCGGCCGGTTCGACGCCGATGACGTTGGCGACGAGACGCGTGCCTTCCTCGAGCTCGATGAGACCGACGGCCAGTGGGTAGTCGAACGCCGGCACCTGCGGGTAGTGGTTCACGACGAAGCTGTAGACGCTCCCGCGGCCGGCAGCGTCGACGACGTCCCACTCGTACGACCTGCACTCGGCGCACATCGGGCGGGGCGGGTGGCGCAGCGTCCCGCACTGCTTGCAGCGCTGGATGAGGAGGCGGTGCTGCCGGGCGCCCTCGAACCAGAACGCGTTGTCCTGCGTGAGCGCGGGCCGCGGTCGCAACGGCCGCGCGTTCTCCTTTTCTTCGGCAGCTTCGCTGCGGCTGGTTCGACCCGTGCCGGGCCTGAACTTGAGGATCCGGAACCGCATCGTCGCGACGAGCTCGCCGTCGTCGGTGCGGTACTCGACGCGGGTCGTGACGAAGTGGCCGACGCCGAGGCCGGTTGCCTTCTCGTCCGACACCGACTCGATGAACGTCGTCGTCGAGAGGTGATCGCCGAGATGAAGATACCGGTGGTACTCCTGCTCGCAGTTGGTCGCGACGACCGACGTGAAGCCGGCGTCGTCGAGCAGCCTCATGAGCTCGTCGCGGGCGTTGCCGCCGCTCGTGGGACGCGGCCGGACGCCGCGCATGACCCAGGCCTGCAACATCACCGGTGGCGCCACGATCTCGCCGTGCACGGACTTCTCCGCCGCCTCCGGCTCCGTATAGATCGGGTTGTCGTCGCCTACGGCCTCGACCCAGTGACGGATCATCGGCTGGTTCACGGGGTCGGCGCCTCGCTCGGGCTCGCCGGCCTCTTTCCCCTCGAATTCCTTCAGCCGGGCGGCAAACGCCGCCTTGTCGGTGTCGGTCGCGGCGTCGGTGGTCGTGGCCACGCGTCTCTACTCCGGCCTGTCGGCGGTCATCTGGCCCGCCGCGCCATGCCGAGGCCGGCGTTGGCGATGATCTCGCGCTGCACTTCGTTCACGCCGCCGCCGAAGGTGTTGATCTGCGCCGCTCGACCAGCGCGCTCGACGTCGCCCTGGAGCACCGCGCCGGGTGAGCCCGACGGGAGGTAACCGGCGGCGCCGAGCACACCGAGCAGTGTCCGGTAGACGTCGACGAGCGTCTCGGTGCCGTAGACCTTGACGGCCGACGAGTCGGCGGGGGCGAGCGCACCGGCGTCGAGGGCGGCAGCCATCCGCCAGTTGAGCAGCTTCATCGCCTCGAGCCGGGCGTGCGCGCGCGCCAGGTCCATCTGCACCCATGGCACGTCGATCATCCGCTCGCCCTGGCCGGACTCGGTCGTACGGCACCAGTCGGCGACCTCGTCCCACAGCCGGTGTGCGAGACCGCCCATGGCGGCGAGGCCGACGCGCTCGTGGTTGAGCTGCGTCGTGATGAGCTGCCAGCCCGTGTTGACGTCGCCGACGACGTTCCCCTTGGGCACGCGCACGTCGTCGTAGTACGTGGCGGTGGTCGTGTTCCCGCCGACCGTCACGATCGGCGTGCACTTGAACCCCGCCGACGCCGTCGGCACGACGATGATCGAGATGCCCTTGTGTTTGGGCGCGTCCGGGTCGGTGCGGCACGCGAGCCATACGTAGTCGGCCTGATTGGCGCCACTGGTGAACACCTTGTTGCCGTTGATCACCCACTCGTCACCGTCGAGGACGGCACGCGTCCGCAGCGACGCCAGGTCGGTGCCGGCCTCGGGCTCCGTGTAGCCGATGGCGAAGTTGATCTCACCGGCGAGGATCCCGGGGAGGAAGAACGACTTCTGCTCCTCGCTGCCGAACCGCATGATCGTCGGCCCGACCGTGTTGAGCGTGACGAACGGGAAGGGCGCGCCGGCTCGCTGTACCTCGTCGAAGAAGATGAACTGGTCGGTCGCCGGCCGCCCCTGACCCCCGTACTCCGGTGGCCACCCGATACCGAGCCATCCGTCCGTGCCGATCTGCCGAACGACGTCCCGGAACAGGGGGCTCCCCTCGCCCGGCTCCCCCAGCCGCGCCCGCACCTCCGCCGTCAGCAGCTGCGCGAAGTACTCACGTAGCTCCTTCCGAAGCGCCTGCTGCTCGGGGGTGTACTCGAGGAACATAGAACGAGTTCTAAATCTACACTCGCCCCGTGGACGCCCGCACCGGTGACTGATGCCCGCGCTCCCGTCCGACTACGACACGGATCCCGAGCGCTGGCGCAGTCACCACCGCGCCGCCCAGGTCTTCGGCGACGTGCACGAACCAGTCGCAGACCGGATCGTCGGCGATGAGCTCGCGCCCGTATTGGACGTCGGTGGCGGCCGAGGTCTCCTCAAGACGCTGCTGCCGCGGGGATGGCCCTCGATCGTTGTGTACCTGTCCCCCCACACAACGCGCCGACGCGCCGCATCCGAAGGTGCGCGCCGATGCGTCGGCTCTGCCCGTGCTTAATGACTCCGCGGGGGCGGTCAGCGCGCTCTGGATGCTGTACCACCTGGACAAGCCCGCCGCCCCCCTCGCCGAGGCCGCCCGCGTTCTACGGCCCGGCGGGCTCTTCGTCGCCAGCACTTCGAGTCGGGCCAACGAACCCGAGCTGACGGACGGGTACGCACCGACACCGTTCGACGCCGAGGAGGCGCCGAACATCGTCGCCACCGTCTTCCGAGAGGTGCGGGTCGATCGATGGGACGCGCCCATGACCCACCTCCCCGATCGTGACGTCGTGCTCCGCTACTGCCGATCCCATTCATTGCCCCGAAATGCTGCCGACCGCGTCACCTCGCCCGTGTGGGTCACCAAGCGCGGATGCCTGGTATATGCATACAAGCGGTGATGGAACGCTCTCAGGGAGGATCCGGGTCATCCGGTGGAACGAGATCACGCGTACCGTTCCGGCCGACGACCTTCCATCCTTCGTACGTCTTTAGCCGGTGGTGGTGCGAGCAGAGCCGCCACAGGTTGGCGAGCTCGGTGCGACCGTGGTGCTCGAGCGCAATGACGTGATCGATCTCGAGGAAGTGATCGCTCGCGCAGGTGCTGACCCCGCATTTCGGGTACCGCGCTTCGAGTGCCCGGCGGAGCTTCACCGGGATCGTGCGCTTCGGCGACGACACTGTTGTCACGTCTTCGCCGTCGCGCATGACACAGCAACCGCGGCGTCATCCAGCAGCGCCCGGGCGGTCGTCACGGGTACCGGACCTCCGCCGTCGACCTCGCAGCGTTCCCCCGTTTTCGTGTGCCCGCGCGCGAGCGCCCCGCTGTCGACCGTCACCCGGACCTCGACCGGCTTGCACGGCCCCTCGCCGGCCAGCGCGACGAGCGCGTCGGCGGCATACGCGGCGCGAGGCTCGTGCCGGTCGGCGTGACGCGCCTCCCGGAAGATGCGATCGATGTGGCCCTCCCAGGCCGAGTCGAACCGGGCGCCGGCGTCGGGCGCCAAGCGCGCTTCGAGCCGATAGACCCCATCGGGGTCGATCCACTTGTGGGCGCGCCGTGCCTCGTGCAGGCGTCGCGCCCAGGCCTGATCGTCCGCCTCGGCCCCGGCGCGCACGGCTCTGCACTCGTCGCGCAGCCCCTTCACGCTCGTGGTCGCAGCCGCTTCGAGCAGCGCCGACTCGGCGCTCGGATCGCAAGCGACCGCGTTCGTGATCTCCGCCGCCTGCGTCTCGGAGAGTCTCCCGGAACGGAAGGCGCCCTCAGTATCCGGCAGCCGCTCGAGCGCTCGCGCGGTTTCCAGCGTTCTCGCTGCCGCGCCGACGGTCTCGCCCGTCGCCTCCGCCACCCAGTGGGCAGCACTCCGATGCCCGCGCTCGCGCCAGACGTTGGTCTCCGCGACCCGACGCGCCAGACGAGATTTGATCGCCGTGCACAGTCGATCGGCGCGCGCCCCGTCCTCGAAGACCTCAGCTGCTCGGTGAGCGTCGAGCAGGCCGGGCTCGAGCTCGTAAGAGATCTGTTTCAGTGCGTCGAGCACTTGCGCGAACACGCTTCCCCCTCGGGAGGGACACCGACCGGGGAAGCTCCGTCCACAATAACGAACATACGTTCGCCTGTCAACCCCGGAGATCCAGCACCTGCGCCCGGCCGTACGCCTCGAACTGGTCGCGCACCCCGGCCACGTCGGCATCGGTCATCCGGCGGTACCGGCCGTCGGCTGCGTCGCGCACCCACACCGCATCCGCCGTCTCCCACCGCGCGGCCCGTAGTGGTTGCTTGTTGACCTTGTTGTTCGCGGTGAGCGGCATGTGCTCGACAACGCGCACGTAGCGCGGCGCCCACTTCGTCCCGAGGTCGGGCTGCGCGGCCAGAAACTCGGCGAAGCCGACCGCATCGAACCCCACGCCGGGG
>JBKOWN010000033.1:0-10220 GCA_046724435.1 Actinomycetota bacterium | reverse complement strand
AGCTTGCGGGCGATGACCACCGCCGCCGCGCCCGAGGTCGGGGTGCTGCGCGACGCGTAGGTGCCGAGTCCGTATGGCGTGTTGTCGGTGTCGCCCTCCCGCACCGCGATGTCAGACGCGGGGATGCCGAGCTCGTTGGCGATGATCTGCGCGTACGTGGTCTCGTGCCCTTGACCCTGCGCCTTCGTACCGAGCTTGAGGATCGCCTTGCCCGTCGGGTGCACGCGCAGCTCGGCAGAGTCGAACATCTTGAGGCCGGCGATGTCGTAGTCCTTGCTCGGGCCAGCGCCGACGGCCTCCGTGAAGCTGGCGATCCCGACACCAAGAAGCTTGCCGTCCTTGCGCGCCTCTTCCTTCTCTCTCGGCATCCCGGCGTAGCCGATGTGGTCGAGCGCCTTCTGGAGCGCGGCGCCGTACTGGCCGGAGTCGTACACGAAGCCGGTGGGCGTGTGGTACGGGAACTGGTCCGGCTGGATGAAGTTCTTCATCCGGAAGTCGGCCGGGTCCATGTTCAGCTCGTAGGCGGTGTTCTGCACGAGCCGCTCGATGAGGTACGACGCCTCGGTGATGCGGAACGAGCACCGGTACGCGACGCCGCCCGGCGCCTTGTTGGTGTACGCGCCCTCGGTGACGATGTGCGCGGCGGGATAGTCGTACGAGCCCGTCACGACGTGGAACAGGCCGGCCCGGAACTTCGACGGCTGGGCGTCGGCGTAGAACGCGCCGTTGTCGGAGACCATGTTCACGCGCAGACCAAGAATCGTGCCGTCCTGCTTCACGGCGAGGTCGGCGTGCATGTGGAAGTCGCGCGCGAAGCCAGTCGAGATGATGTTCTCGCTGCGTGATTCGATCCACTTCACGGGCTTGCCGATCAGCAGCGACGCCGCCGTCGCGACCACGTACCCCGGGTAGATGGGTACCTTGTTGCCGAACCCGCCGCCAATGTCGGGTGAGACGACCCGGATGTTCTCCTCGGGCAGCCCGGCGACCATCGCGAAGAGCGTGCGGATGGCGTGCGGCGCCTGCGACGTCATGTAGATCGTCGCCTGGCCGGTGACGGGGTTCAGGTCGGCAACGCAGCCGCACGTCTCGAGCGGCGCCGGGTGCGAGCGCGGGTAGTGCGTGTCGAGGCTCACCACCTTGTCGGCCTGCGCGAAGGCCTGGTCGGTCGCGGCCTTGTCGCCGGCCTCCCACTGGTAACAGGAGTTGTCGGTCTTGCCCTCCTTGTCGTCGCGGATCACGGGCGCGTCCGCCGCCAGTGCCTGCTTCGGGTCGATGACGGGCGGGAGCGGGTCGTACTCGACGTCGATGAGCTCCAGCGCGTCCCACGCCACGTACGGGCTCTCGGCGACGACGCCGGCGACCTCCTGTCCCTGGAACCGCACCTTGTCCGTGGCGAGCACGGCCTGCGTGTCGCCGGACAGCGTGGGCATCCAGGCGAGGCCGTGGGCGGCGAGCGCCTCGCCGGTCACGACGGCGACGACGCCGGGAAGCTGCTCGGCAGCCGACGCGTCGATGCTCACGATGCGGGCGTGCGGGAGCGGGCTGCGCAGGAGCGCGAGATGCAGCATCCCGGGCAGGGAGATGTCCTCGATGTATTGCCCGCCGCCCTGGATGAAGCGGTCGTCCTCCTTGCGCTTCACGCTCTGGCCGACTCCGCCGATCTCTGCCGTGGTCGGGCCCGGTGCGTGTTCCTCGGTCGTCGTCATGCCGTGGCCCTTTCCTTCGCTGCCCACTGGATCGCCTTGACGATGTTCACGTAACCGGTGCAGCGGCAGAGGTTGCCGGAGAGCTCCCAGCGGATGTCGTCCTCGCTCGGGTCTGGGTTGCGATCGAGCAGCGCCTTGCTGACGAGCATCATCGCTGGCGTGCAGAACCCGCACTGCAAGCCGTGCATCTCCTTGAAGCCCTGCTGAATCGGGTCGAGCTGGCCGTCCTGCTTGAGGCCCTCGACGGTGATGATGCTCCGCCCGTCAGCTTGGACCGCGAACAGGGTGCACGACTTCACCGGCGTGCCGTCGAGGAGGACGGTGCACGCGCCGCAGTTGCTGGTGTCGCAACCCACGTGCGTACCGGTCAGGTCGAGGACGGTGCGCAGGAAGTGGACCAGCAGTGTGCGCGGCTCAACGTCGCCGGATCGTTCGACCCCGTTGACCGTGACGGTCACGTTCATGTGTCCCCTCTCCCCTACGCCTGCGCGTGCTCGAGCGCCTTGACCAGGCCGCGCCGCGTGAAGACCCGCACGACCTGGCGCTTGTACTCGGCTGACCCGCGAACGTCGTCCTTGGGTTCGGCGGCGCGAGCAGCGAGCTCGGCCGCCTCGGCGAACAGGGCGTCGCCCGGCGGCCGGCCCACCAGCGCCTGCTCGGCCTCGACGGCCTTGATGTTGTTCGGGGCGACCGAGGTGAGAGCGATCCCGGCGCTGGTGATCGTGCCGCTGCCGTCGATGTCGAGGTGCGTGGCCACGCCGACGGTCGCGTAGTCGCCGACCTTGCGCTCGAGCTTGGCGTACGTGCCTCCCCCACGTCCGGCGTACTTCGGGACGCGCACCTCGGTGACGAGCTCCGTGGGCTCGAGCACGGTCGTGAACGGCCCCGCGATGAAGTCGGCCATCGGAATGACGCGCTCACCGGACGTGCTGCGCGCCACGACGTCGGCGCTGCAGGCAAGCATGACCGAGGCCCAGTCGCCGAGCGGGTCGGCGTGCGCGACCGACCCGCAGACCGTCCCGAGGTTCCTGACGAGTGGGTCGGAGATCCACGGCGCCGCCGCCGCCATCGTGTGGTTCTCGCGCCCGACGACGTCCGACGCGACGACATCGTTGTGCCGGACGAGTGCACCGACCCGCAGGTGACCGTCGGAGTCGTCTATGTAGTCGAGGCCGGGGACGCGGTTGACGTCGACGAGCATCTCGGGGAACGCGAACCGGAGCTTCATCATCGGGATGAGGCTCTGCCCCCCAGCGAGGACCTTCGCGTCGTCGCCGCGTTCGGTGAGGATCGCGAGCACCTCGTCGACAGTCGTCGGGGCGACGTAGTCGAACCGGGGCGGGTACATGGCGCCCCCCTTCTCAGGTGCGGGCGGTTCCCGGCTGACGATACATGCGCGCGCGACCACGTGGCACGCGAACGTTGTGTCTCAGCAGGGCGTCTCGAACAGCGCGCCCGGGTCGGTGAGGCTGGCCCAGGTTGTGGCCGGAGAGCACGTCGACGTGGGTAGGCCCGCGCCCGACTTGAGCGGGTTGACCCAGTTGACCCGCCTTGGCTGGGGTCTGCGAGGTCGGCCCTGCGCACCGTTGCGAGTAGCGCTCTTCGACCGATTGCGGGCGCGCCGGGTGCGTCTTCGGCTCCGGTGCACTCCACCGTCATCACCCGCAGTCTCGCTCACCGCCTTGCGTAGCTCGCATTCTCGGACACATGTCTGAGCTCGGCGCGCGTGCACGCTCCCCCCACGTCGACTATCCGTCAGCGGGTGAAATGCAGCGGGTTAGGGGCCTATTTCGGTCAGCGTTGCGCTCCCCGCGAGCGGGCGCGACCATCGGCGCTGCCCGTGGCGTCCCTTGCCCCGCGGGTCGCAGCTTCGTCGACGCATAGACCGTCGCGTCCAGAGGGGCTGCGCGCCTCGCAGTGCATCCAGTTGGCGAACCGAAGCCGGCGCGAGGGGCAGCGCGTCCCGACAAGCTGGACGCCCGGGTCAGCGGGGAGCGAGATGGATTTCAACGATGTGATCGAGAAGATCGGGATGACGATCGATGCCGCGGGAGTCGTGGTCATCGTGACCGGCGCGGCGATCGCTTTCGTGGTCACCGCTGTCCGGCTCTCCCGGCGCGAGAGTGATGTCTACCGGCGCTTCCGCCAGCAGCTGGGCCAGACCATCCTGCTCGGCCTGGAGCTGCTCGTGGCCGGTGACATCGTCCGTACCGTCGCCACAACGCCCAATCTCACCAGCGTGGCGGTTCTGGCGGCGATCGTCGGCATCCGCACATTCCTGAGCTTCTCGCTAGAGGTCGAGATAACCGGACGATGGCCCTGGCAGAAGCGCGAGATTGCCGCGCCATAGATCAGAAAGCCCGCCCCGACGACCTTCACTGTGATGGCCCTCGCCGTGGCCACCGGCGAGGGCATGGACGTCACCGACGGCGTGGAACTCTCGGCGCGCAGAGGCCCGGCCCTGAGAGATGGGCCGGGCCTCCCGCGAGTGGGGCTCCGTCAGGAGCTGAAGTGCGTGGCCGCGGTCGCGCAGCCCACGCCTTGCACCCAGACGTTTTGGACGCCCGGGATGGTGGTATCGATATCGTGCGCCGAGACGAACATGTTGGCGTTGAACGACTCGTGGATTCCGTCGCCGGCTCGATAGAAGTCGGCGTGCAGCACGACGGTGTCGTCGGTGGTGGTCACGGGCTTGGGGGCCTCGTTTGCCAAGCACTTGAAGTTCGTGCCCGTCAAGATCGTGTCGCTGTCCCAGCGGACGCCCTCTCCCGTCTGACAACCGGCGAGCAAGCCACTGCCACCCACCGGTGAGGTGCAGCTGAAGCCGCCCCCGGCGTGGGCGGGATGCGCAGAGGAGCCGAAGGCGCCGCCGCCCGTCAGCGTGACTGCACCGGAGGTCCCGGTGATGTCGCGCGCGTTGAAAGCGAAGCTCGTGTTGGGACCGGCCGCACCCGCCGCGGACGCCGCGAGCACCACGAACACGGCGGCCGCCGCGAACGCGGTAGCCGCCGTTGCGAGCAGGCGGGGACGCGATGTGATCGTTGTGTACATGGGGTGACTCCTGGTGTTGGGGGGATCGTTCGTCGTCGGTACGACGCCGAGCGTCGCCATGGTTCGCGATCCGGCTCAACCTTCGGACGCCGCAGCCCAGCCGGGTCGGAATTCGCGAACCGGATGCAGGTGATCGACGTATTGACACAAGGAGTCCCCTGCCCCGAGATGTCGACCGAGTCGAGAAGCGCCCATGCCTACCCAGCCGCTCCCTGCCGGTGTGTTCACCCTTGGTGCCAGCGGCAGTCCATCGATGGACGTACCGCACCGAGCCAAGGCGGTGTCCGTCGTAGCGTCTGCACGCGTGGACCGGACGCTGCTCGTCGCGTTTCAGCGAGGTGAACCCAGCGGTGTGCGAGCGCTGTTTCGCGAGTACCGAGGCCTCGTATACGCGGTGGCGCACCGGGTGCTCGGCAACCATGACCTGGCCGAGGAGGCAACTCAACAGACGTTCGTGCGAGCGTGGCAGTCGGCCGATCGGATCGACGTCGAACGCGACCCCGCCTCCTGGCTGGCGACGATCGCCAAACGCACCGCGATCGACATCTACCGCCGTGAGGCACGTCGACCGGCTCGAGCGCTCAACGATGTCGAGGCTGACGACCCGGCCCTCGCGAGCCTCCCTCCCGACCTCGACACTCTCGACGCCGTGTGGCAGGTGCGGCGTGCAATCGACGCGCTTCCATCGGAGGAAGCAATGGTCGTACGGCTGCAGCACCTTGACGGCCTGACTCACAACGAGATCTCCGAGAACCTCGGCATCCCCGTGGGAACGGTGAAGTCGAGGTCACACCGGGCGCACCGACGGCTCGCTGCGCTGCTGGGTCACCTGCGGGAGCCAGACCATGACTGACCGGCCGAAGAACGAAGTACTCGAGCAGGCGCTCGCCGAAGCGAGTGGTCGCTCGCTCGAACCGGAGGAAGCCGCTGATGTGCCGCTCTTGGCGGAGGTGCTCGCCGACTCCTCGACGTGGGCCGAGCCGAGCACCGGGCTCGAGGACTCAGTCGTGCGCGCCGTCGCCGGCGCCGAGCCGGCCACAACGTCGTGGCCCGCACCCGCCAGAAGCGGGCCATGGCGTCGTCGGCGGCGCGTGCTCGCCTCCGCATTGGCGGCCGCGGCCGTGATCACACTCGTCATCGTCGCGACGGTGTTCGTGACACGAGGCAGCACGAGCTCCGACTACGAGGCCCGGCTCGCTGCGACGAATTTGGCACCCGGCGCCCACGCCACCGCCGAGTTCACACGCACCGACGCCGGCTTCCGCATCGCGCTCGACGCCAAGGGTCTTCCGGCACTGCGAGCCGGCGAGTACTACCAGGCGTGGCTCAAGAACCCGGCGGGCACGCTCGTTCCGGTCGGCACGTTCAGTTCGAGCGACGGACATGTGACGCTTTGGTCCGGCGTGTCTCCCCGGCGCTTCCCGACGATCACGGTGACGGTTGAGGCCGCGGATGACAATCAGGCTTCGTCAGGCGTTCGAGTCCTCATGGGCGAGGTAAGCGCGAGGTGACGACGGGCATCCCCGAGACCCGGTACGCGAAGTCCGGCGATGTGCACATCGCATATCAGGTCTTCGGTGCCGGTGCGGTCGACCTGGTCATGATCTCGGGAGGCTTCTCGCATCTCGAGCTGCGTTGGGAAGACCCGGACCTGGCGTATCTGTGGCGCAGTCTCGCGAGCTTCAGCCGGGTGATCTCATTTGACAAGCGCGGCGCAGGTCTGTCGGACCGTGCGGTGGCGCTCCCGCCGTACGAGGAGCAGATCGACGACGTGCTGGCGGTCATGGACGCGGCCGGTTCCGAGGCGGCGGTGCTCCACGGCTACCTCGACGGCGGGTTCCTCGCGACCCTGTTCGCGGCGACGCACCCGGAGCGGGTCCGGGGCTTGATCCTCGACTCGTGCCCGGCTCGGGTGTTGACGGCGCCCGACTATCCCTTCGGCTTCGCACCTGACGATTGGGAGCAGTTGTCCGAGCAGGTCGACGAGAAGTGGTTCCTCGACGACCTGATCGCGCTGGTCTCGCCGGGGAAGGCGGGCGACGAGGCATACAAGGCCTGGTTCCGCAGGTATGCCCGCAGCGGAGCAGGACCAGGGGGGCTGGCCGCCATCATGCGCCTCGCCGCACAGGTCGACATCAGGGATGTCTTGCCGTCGATCAACGTGCCGGCCCTCGTGCTGGCCCGGAAGGGCGGAGCGTTCGTGAGCGTCGAGAGCGCGCGCTTTGTCGCACAGAACCTCCCGGACGCGCGCCTGGCGGTGACCAGTGACTCCGACCACGACTTCCGCATTGGTGACGACCTGCAGCCCATCATCGGAGAGATCGAGGAATTCGTCACCGGGGTGCGCGGAGCACGCGCAAGGGACCGGGCTCTCGCCACGATCCTGTTCACGGACATCGTCGGGTCGACGGTTCAGGCGGTCGAGCTCGGGGACAGCCGGTGGAGGGAGATCCTGAATCGCCACGACGACATCGCGGAGCACTGTGTGAATAGATTCGGTGGGCGGCTCCTGAAATCGACGGGGGACGGGATTCTCGCCACGTTCGACCGACCCGCACTCGCGGTTCGCTGCGCGCAGGCATTCATCTGGGCGACACGGGCCGTGGGGATACGCGTACGCGCCGGCGTTCACACGGGCGAAGTCGAGCTACGCGGCAAGGATGTCGGTGGTATCGCCGTCCATATCGCGGCGCGGGTCGCCGGGATCGCCGACACCGGTCAGGTGCTCGTGTCCCGCACGGTCAAGGATGTGGTCACCGGTTCGGGAATCGAGTTCGAGGACTGGGACGAGCACGAGCTCAAGGGCGTTCCCGGGACCTGGCAGCTGTGCTACGTCACGCGCGAAGCCGAGGCGGCAGGTTGTTAGATCGCATCGTGATCTCGTTCGCCGGTGCGAATTCTGATCACCGCATCAATAGGGGTGATCCAGATCTTGCCGTCGCCGATCTTGCCGGTTCGGCCGTACGCTGCGATTGCGGAGGCGATGTTCTCGACGTCCACATCATCGACGACAATGTCGAGTCGCAGCTTGGGGATGAACTCGACGTCGTATTCGGCCTGGCCTCGATTTCGGTCGCATTGCTCATCTGTTACGAACCAATTACAGACTTGAAGTCGCGCTGCACAGTGTCGATTGCCTCGTTACCAGGAAGGGTCCGCGAACGGGCTCGGGCGCGCTACGAGGAAATGCAGGGACGCGTTCCGGCCCTCTCGCCGATCGCCAAAACAGACTCCTACCCCCTTACGGGGACACGCCGCGCGCCGCTGAACTAGATCACTGAGGGAGAGCCCCGCCTTCGGCGGCCTCGCGCTCGTCCTTGTCGGGAAGGCCTCGAACGAGGCCGATGAGCATCACGGCGATGGTGGCGCCGATGAGCGGACCGAAGACATACACCCACCAGCCGGTGAAGTCGTTCGCAACGATGTCGGGCCCGAGCGTGCGCGCCGGGTTCATGGAGGCACCGCTGATGGGGCTGGCGAAGAGCCCGAGCAGCGCGATGGTCGCCCCGACCGCCAGCGCGGCATTGTGGCCGATACTGCGGTATCCGGTGGCGGTGTTGAGGATGACGGTGACGAGGATCGTTGTGAGGACGATCTCCATCACGAACGATCGCCAGTCGCCGCCGGGCTTGCTGATCGGGTAGTTGCTGCCCGCGGCGACGTGGCTGAACATCAGCTGCAGGAAGAGGGCGGCGAGGACCGCGCCGGCGAGTTGAGCCACGATGTAGGGCAGTGCCCAGGACGCACGGAACACCCTGCGGGCGGTGAACGCGAGCGTCACCGCGGGATTGATGTGCAGACCGGAGAGCGGGCCCCACGCGTAGATCAAGGCCATCACCAGTGCACCCGGCGCGACGACCGCGGCAGTGCGAGAGATCGGGTTGCCACCGGCGTAGCGGTTGATGACCCCGGCGCCCGCCGCCACCGTGACCAGCAGTGCCGTGCCGAGGAACTCGATGATCACGCGGGTCGCGAGCGGCCGCTGCCTGAGCGTGTCTTCTTCGAGGCGGATCATGTAACGGCGCCCGAACGCCTCGGCGCCCGCCCGATCCGCTGCCTCAGTCGTCTGGGACATGTGCCGCTCCCGAAGATGGTCGCGTCATAGGTCGGACTCGGCCGGCAACCGGCCGTCCTTGATCGCCTGGACGAGTGCCTCGTGGTCGCGTGCGTTCTGGTCGGCATACGCGGTGGCGAAACGACCCAGCGCCTTGCCGAAGACGTCCCCTTTGCCGAGGTAGCCCGAGATGGCCGCGGCATCGCCGGAGCGCGCGTGCGCGCGGGCGAGGGTTACGCCACAAAGTTCCGCGTAGGTCAGGAACGTGTTTGTCGGCTGGGCATTGACATCGGCAGAGACCTTCATGTCGCGCAGGTTCCGCCAGTAGTAGTCGACACCGGACGTCTCGTCGTGGGTCCAACCCAGGAACAGGTCGCTGGCGGCTTGCATGAGCCGCTGACCCTCGACGACGCGGCGGGCGTGGTTGTCGTAAGCGGACCGCCCGAGATGCGGCTCGAGCACCGAGGCCTCCGCTTCCTTGATCTGGAGGAGAAGTGGATCATCCGCTCCGCCCCCTTCCAGCAGCGCGATCCAGCAACGGGTCCCGACGCTCCCGACCCCCACCACCTTGCGTGCGGCATCCGCCAACGTGAAGCGATCGAGGAGGTGACCGACGTCCTCGGGGACACTCGCCCGGTATCCGTCGAGCAGCTCCTGCATCCGATCGGGCTCGTCGTCGCCGCTGACGTGACCCACCAAGGGAAGCTGGTCGACGATCCGGCGACGACCGTCGACGATCGCGGTGAGCTTGTTCACGGCCTGCAGGTTGTCATGCGCGTGCGCCCGCGCGACCGCCTGGTCGAGTCGGCCCCGGGTTTCGGCATTTCCGACCGCCCTCCCCAATGCCGTGACCCTGTCCGCATCGACGCTCCAGTACCACGTGTCGAGGGTGGGTGTCGTCGCAAACCCGGCCAACAAGTCGGCGTAACTCAATGTCATCCGCACGACGGCGGTCTGGCCGACATCGTCGGACAGGCCCTTTGCACGGGCCGCGACCGCGAAGCTCGCGCCCAGGCGCTTCAGATCCCACTCCCACGGGCCCGGCAGGGTCTCGTCGAAGTCGTTGACGTCGAAGATCAACCGGCGCTCCGGGGTGGCGAACCCACCGAAGTTCACCAGATGCCCGTCGCCACACAGTTGCACCATGACTCCCGTGCTGGGTGTGGATGCGAGGTCGGCGGCCATGCCCGCCGCTGCACCGCGGTAGAAGCCGAACGGCGACTCCGCCATCCGTCCATACCGGATCGGCAACAGCTCGGACACCCGGCTCTCCCCCTGCGCCACGAGCACCGCCACCGGGTCGGGCCGATCCGCCGCCGCCTGCCAATCGCCATGACTGCTGCGCGGCACGTCCTTGCGCAGCGCTCGACCAGCACCCATGCGATCCGCACGATCGACGGCTCCCG
>JBKOWN010000180.1:0-8060 GCA_046724435.1 Actinomycetota bacterium | reverse complement strand
ATGGACACCCTCGTCGAGGGCAGGCGAACCGGGCAGCTCGACCCGGACTTCGGCCGAGCCCTCGAGGGCCGGGCGCTCCCACCGCGCAAGTCGCAGCGCGCCGCCGAGGAAGCGGCCGACGTCCCGACGCGCTCGGACGTCACCACCGACGTATCCGTCTTCGAGCCTCCCTTCCTGGGCGCGCGCGTCGCCAAGGGCATCTCGATCGACGACATCGCCTCCTACCTCAACGAGACGGCGCTGTTCCGCAACCAGTGGCAGTTCCGGCCCGAGAAGCGCGACGGCCGTTCCGCGGAAACCGACACCGATTTCAAGGACCGGATCCGCGCCGTCCTGCGCGACCAGCTCGACCGGGCCAAGGCCGAAGGCCTGCTCGTGCCGGCCGTCGCGTGGGGGTACTTCCCGGTGAACTCCGACGGCGACGACCTCGTCGTCTGGTCCGACGACGACCGCACCACCGAGCGCCTGCGGTTCCGGTTCCCGCGCCAGCAGAAGGACCGGTACCTCTGTATCTCCGACTTCTTCCGCTCCGCCGACTCGGGCGACAAGGACTACGCCGGCTTCCACGTCGTCACGATCGGCGACGAGGCCACGCAGCGCGAGCAGGAGCTGTTCGCGGCGGACAAGTACCAGGACTACCTCCTCCTGCACGGCCTGTCGGTCGAGATGGCCGAAGCACTCGCCGAGCTGTGGCACCGCCGCATCCGCGAGGAGTGGGGCTTCGCCGACGAGGACGGCCCGACGCTGGCAGGGCTCTTCCGTCAGCAGTACCGGGGATCGCGGTACTCGTGGGGCTACCCGGCGTGCCCCGACCTCGAGGACCAGGTCAAGGTGGCGGAGCTCCTCGACATCGAGCGCATCGGCGTGACGCTCACCGAGGAGTTCCATCTCGTGCCCGAGCAGAGCACGTCGGCGATCATCGTCCCCCACCCTGAGGCGAAGTACTTCATCGCATAACCGACCGCCCGCTTCTGACAGGTGCTCCTCTAACGTCAGCGAAGAGGGAGCACGCATCTCGCCCCAAAGCGGACCCCACCAGCTTCGGGGGATAGCCTCACGCCGCGGCGACGGCGGCTTTGCTGACCGCCGCCGCACGAGCCCGAACCTGAGAGGGCGACCAAGGAGGGTTCTTGAAAGGTGTCATCCTCGCAGGTGGAACCGGCAGCCGTCTCGACCCGCTGACTCGCATCACGAACAAGCATCTGCTGCCGGTCTACGACCGGCCGATGGTCACGTACGCGATCGAGTCGTTGGTACGGTCCGGCGTGGCAGAAGCGATGCTCGTCACGGGCGGGACCCACGCGGGCGAGTTCCTCCGCCTTCTCGGAAACGGTCACGAGTGGGGGCTCGACCGGCTCCTGTACGCGTATCAGGAGCGTCCGGGCGGCATCGCGGAGGCGCTCGGCCTCGCGGAGCGTTTTGCCGACGGCGACAAGGTCGTCGTCGTCCTGGCCGACAACGTGTTCGAGCGATCGATCGCACACTCCGTCGAGCAGTTCCAGAACCAAGAGCAGGGTGCGCGCGTCCTCCTGGCCGAGCTCGGCGACCCCGCCCACCTGCGCCACCTCGGCGTCCCCGAGATCGAGGGGGGGCGGGTCGTCAAGATTGCCGAGAAGCCGCAGGACCCGCAAAGCCCGTACGCAGTCACGGGTGTCTACTTCTACGACGGGTCCGTGTTCGAGATCCTCCCGACATTGACACCGTCTCAGCGAGGAGAGTTGGAGATCACCGACGTCAACAACCATTTCGTCGATGCCGGCACAATGGATTACGACGTGATCGAGGGATTTTGGGGCGACGCCGGCGAATCCATCGACGCGTACTACGCGGTCAACGACTTCGTCCGGCGCTTCGGCGCTAACAAGTAGCCGGATGGCGACCATCACCGCATCCGACGTCATCAACGGAGTCTCGATCATCGACCCGGCGGTCCATCGAGACGAACGCGGTAGCTTCGTCGAGACCTACCGCCGTGAATGGTTCCCGAACGGCCGCGAGATGATCCAGGGCAATCGAGGGGACCGGCAGGCGGGTTCCGTGGTCGGCCTGCACTATCACCTCCATCAAGCCGACTACTGGTACGTCGCCATGGGCCGGGCGCGCGTCGTCTTGCACGATCTGCGCGATGGTTCTCCGACTGACGGAGCCACGCTCACGATCGATCTCGGCGAGCTCCCCGATGGCTCCAATGACCACCGCGGGGTGTACATCCCACCAGGCGTCGCGCACGGGTTCGCGTCATTGACCGACATGACGATCACCTATCTCGTCGACTCGTACTACAACCCCGCCGACGAGCTCGGTGTCGCGTGGGACGATCCAGAGATCGGCGCGGACTGGGGCATCCCTGATCCGATCCTGTCGAAGCGCGACCAGAGCAATCCGCTACGGGACCAGATCGAGCCCCAATGGCGCCCGCATATGGGCTTGCGGACGTAGAAGGCCATGAACCTTCTCGTGACCGGCGGGGCCGGGTTCATCGGATCGAATTTCACGCGCTACTGGGTCGAGCATCACCCGCAGGACGACGTCGTGGTACTCGACCAGCTCACGTACGCAGGGAACCGGCCCAACCTCGACGACGTCGAGCACCGCATCACTTTCGTCCAGGGCGACATCGGCAATCTCGACTTGGTTGAGCAGTTGCTGCGTGACAATGGGATCGATGTGATCGTGAACTTCGCCGCCGAATCCCATAACAGCCTGGCAGTTCTCGACCCCAGCCTTTTCTTCCGTACGAATGTCGTCGGCACTCAGACGTTGCTTGAGGCGGCGCGGATGGTCGGGATCGCACGATTCCATCACATCTCGACGTGCGAGGTGTACGGGGATCTTCCCCTCGACAGCGACGAACTGTTCACCGAGACCTCGCCGTATCGGCCGCGCACGCCGTACAACGCGTCCAAGGCGGGCGCCGACCACGCGGTTCGGGCGTACCACGAGACCTATGGAACACCGGTCACGATCACGAACTGCGCCAACAACTACGGGCCCTACCAGTTCCCGGAGAAGGTGATCCCAGTCTTCGTGACCAGTGCGCTCGACGACCAGCCGTTGCAGATGTACGCCTCGACGGAGAACCGCCGCGAGTGGATCCACGCCCTCGACCATTGCTCGGCCATCGACGCGGTGCTCGAACGAGGTCGGGTCGGCGAGACCTACCACGTCGGTACGGGCGTCGAGAAGAGCATCGAGGAGATCGCCGACGCCGTCCTCGCCGAGCTCGGGAAGAGCGGCGACCTCAAGACGATCATCCCCGACCGCCCTGGGCACGACCGGCGGTACGTGCTCGACTGGTCGAAGATTCGCCGGGAGCTCGATTGGCAGCCGCAGATCCCGTTCGATCGAGCGCTCGCCGAGACAGTCGCGTGGTACGCCGGGCACCGGGACTGGTGGGAACCGCTCAGGGAACGCGCTCCCGTTGTCGAAGGTTCTGCCTGGTCGCGATGAGGCGCGTACTCGTAACGGGCGCGGGGGGCCAGATCGGGCGCGAGGTCGTCCAGGCGTTCGCGGGTGACGACGTCATCGCTGCCGACCATGCCACTCTCGACGTCAGCGATCGCGAGGCCGTGCTCCAGGCAATCACGTCGACAACTCCCGACACCGTGGTACACGCCGGCGCGTGGACCGCAGTGGACGCGTGCGAGGGAGACCCCGATCGGGCCTTCCGCGTGAACGCCATCGGCTCGCGCAACATCGCCGAAGCCGCCCGCCGAGTCGATGCCTGGCTCTGCTACCTCTCTACCGATTACGTCTTCGACGGCACGAAACCAGAGCCGTATCACGAGTGGGACACGCCGAATCCCGTCTCCGTCTACGGACGGTCCAAGCTCGGTGGCGAGCGGGAGATCGGGCCCGACTCCACGATCGTTCGGACCTCATGGGTGTGCGGGCTGCATGGGAACAACATGGTCAAGGCGATCCTGCGGCTGGCGCAAGAGCACGAAAAGCTGACGTTCGTCGATGATCAGCGGGGACAGCCGAGCTTTGCTGACGACCTCGCGCCGATGATCCGGCGACTCGTCGTCGACCGGCGTCCCGGGGTCTTTCACGTGACCAACCAAGGGGCGGTGTCATGGTTCGAGTTCGCCCGCACGGTGCTCGAAGTCGCGGACCTCGATCCCGGCCGCGTGCGACCAATCCCGACCGCCGACCTCCACCCGCCCAGACCGGCGCCGCGTCCCGCTAATTCGGTGCTCGACAACGCGGCGCTCCGGTTCAGTGGACTCCCGCTCCTCCCCGACTACCGGCAGCCGTTAGAGCGGCTCATACGACAGTTGCAGTCGTGACCAAGACCGGAACCGTCAGGGCGGTCGTCCTTAACTTCAACGGCGGAGAATTGACGCTCGAATGCCTCCGCCGTTTGCGCGACACCGATTGGCCCGCCGGCCGTCTCGAAGTTGTACTCGTCGACAACGCGTCGTCCGATGACGTTGTCGCGAGGGCACGCGACGAGCTGCCGGACGTGCAGATCATCACAAGTCACCGGAATCTCGGATTCGCGGGCGGGTGCAACCTCGCACTGCGCAACCTCGACGGAGTCGACTCTGTCGCGCTCGTGAACAGCGATGTGCTCGTGGAGCCGGGATGGCTCGCGCCGCTTGTGCGTGCGCTGCAACGCAATCAGACGATCGGAGCGGCCTCTCCCAAGATCGTGTTCGCCCCTCGCTTTCGCGAGGTCGCACTCCGCTGCCCAACCCGCCGTCCGGGGCGGTTCGACAGGCGTCGGCTCGGCGTGCGCCTGAGCGGTGTGCGCGTCGCAGGATCAGACGTGTGGCGCGACACGCAGCTCTATCGGGGATTCTGGGGACCCGAGCACGGCTCTGAGCCCGAGTCGAGCTTCCAGTGGACATCCGGGCGCGCCGTGCTGCGCGTCCCTGTGACCGAGCAGAACCCGGCGGAGGCGTGTGACCTTCGGCTGGCGTCAGACGAGGTGACTGCGGTCACCGTGCTCTCGGGCCGGCACGAAGCCGACCTCCAGGTCGACACCGAACCGAAGTGGTACACGGTGCCGATCGACGGCCGTCCTTTTGACGTCGTCAACAACGTGGGAACGGTGATCACGAGCGACGCGTACGGCGCCGATCGCGGGTACCTCGAACGCGATCACGGCCAGTTCGAGAACCCCGAGTACGTCTTCGCCTGGTCTGGCGGGGCCGTGCTCCTCGCAACGCGCTATCTCCGGGATGTCGGCCTCTTCGACGAGCAGTTGTTCCTTTACTACGAGGACCTCGATCTCGCCTGGCGCGGGCGTGAGCGGGAGTGGCGGTACCGGTACGTGCCCGACTCCGTCGTCCGCCACGTGCACGCCGCCTCGAGCGTCGAGGGCTCGGCGCTCTTCGACTTCTACAACGAGCGCAACCGGTTGCTCACCCTCACGCGGCATGCCGACCGCCGCATGCTCCTCAAGGCACTCGCCCGTTACTTGCTTGTCACCGCGTCGTACGCACGGCGGGACGTCGTGAGCCCCTTGCTACAGGGCCGGTCACCGCGGCCAGTGGTTCCGGTTCGGCGCCTCCGCGCTCTCGGCGGCTACGCCGCGGCCCTCGTCACCAGGCGTTGAGTTAGTCCCCTCGGCGAGTGCCGACCATGATGAGACCGCACGCGAGCTCGATGTTGGTCGACTCGCGCACTTCTCTGACGAAGTCGCGATCGAGAAATTCCTCCGCGGGACGCATCAGATCCTCGACGCGGAGCTTCTTGAATTGCTCGCCGACTTCGTCGGGGAGGCCCTTGACGTACGAGTTCAGGAACCAGACCAGTGTCCAGATCGGAACTGCCGACTGCGGAGTCGTCAGCTGTTCAACCGTGAACGCCTCCGAAAAGAGGTTCTCGAGACCCGATGCGGTCATGTTGTAGTAGTGATGCGGGTACCCGTGGTAAGGCTGGAGGAACGGCACCGAGGCGTACAGCTTTCCACCGGGACGGACGACCCGAGCGAGTTCGGAAGCGCACCGGAACGGATCGCGCACGTGCTCGAGAACGTTCAGCGAGAGCGCGGCGTCGAACGAGCCGCTCGCGAACGGGAGGTGCTCGCCGACGCTGAGCACGTCGGTCGACGGATACGCGACGACCTCGAGGTTCACGACGTGGTCGAAGACGGTCGACTTGAAGCCGCTCCCGGCGTCGAGAACCAGGCCGTCGGCGTGACTTTGGATGATCTCGGTCGCGATCCCGTCATGGCCCCATGACGAGATGTTGTCGGTGTGCTCGATGCCGGAGAGAGCCGCGAGGTCGGGCGGCAGCAGGTCGAAATGTTCCTCGGTGCCAGTGTATTGCGCCCCGCATCGTGCGCATTTGAGTGTCGCGGCGTCGGTTCGGATGAGCTCACCGTGGCAGTCGTGCGCTTCGCCGCTTCCTTCCACCGGGCGCGGGCAGCGCAGCACCGCCTCGATTCGTTTCAGCTTCGCGGTCTTGATGGCACGGAAGTCGTCGAGCGCCGCCGCCGAAGGGTCGACGGGCAGCGATTCCCGGTAGTCGCGCCCGTTGACACGGACCACACAACTCCAGCTGTCGGAGACGGTGTCGGGCGTGATCGGAACGATCGATTGGTACCCGGTGACGCGCCAATCACTGAAGCCAGCTTCGACATCCGGTCGACGCACCAACCCGAGTGGGCGCAGTTCGCCGACGTCGACGAAAACGCCCTCGAGCTCCGATCCCGGCGGCACCGCCACCCAACCTCGCACCAGCACCAAATGCGTCGGCGGGTCTTCTCGCCGCGGCGAATCGACATGAGACACAAAGGGCTTGGATTCGGGGGGCTTGGGTTCAGACGTAGCAGCCGGTTGACTACGGAACCGGTTCAGCACGCGTCGGATCGGTGGTCTACGCACGAGTTGCTCCCGCTTCAGGTGGGCGGAACGACGGTACTGCGGTTGGTCGCGTTCGCGCGAATCAAACCCGTTGACTCCTCCATTGCCGACGACCGCGCGCGATCAGGAATGCCGTCGCCTCTCGCCGAGGCGCCGCAGCCGCTCGTATGCTCGCCGGGCGGGTTCCATGGCCCGGAACGATCTGCTCGAGCGCAATGCGGTCAACTCGTCACGCCAGATGTCTGCCTCGCGCCGGCCCACCACGAGCGTCGAGCCCACCCCCGTTGTTCGCCGCACAGGGTTTCGGCAGTACTGATCGAGCGGATCAGTCGTCCGGGCCCAGTTCAGCCGCTCGCGTGCCAATCGCTGGGCGTTGACACTGCGACGGCGGACCTCCGCCGGGTCATGGACAATCTTTCGTAACAGTTCGCCGAGAGCGTCCGCGTCCTCGGGCGAAGCGATCCAGCCGGCCTCGTAGTCGCGGATCATCGACGTCAGCTCTCCATAGTCGTTGTAGACGACCGGTAACCCGCACCAGAGATATTCGGCAGTGCGGGTCGTGAACGCGAGCTCGCGTTCGGTGTTCCGACGCATGAGGTCGAGCGCGACGTAGGACGTGCGGTAATGCTCGAGCAGCCGGTCCCGAGGCCAGAGCCCGTGGACCGTGACGCGTCGTGAGTCCTTCAACCGGTGCTCGAGCTCGTCGAGCAACGGGGTCTCGATCTCCGGGAACAGCGGATGGCGCGCGCCAAAGAAGTCGAGACGCCCCGCGCCTTCGGACTCGAGCACCGAGACCAGCGTGGAGAGCCCGACGGACGGGTCCTGCCACGGGAGGAACATCCCCCCGTACACGAAGTTGACCTCCGGCGACGGCCACTCGTGGTCGAGCGACTCCGGCGGAAGCGACACCGGGATGACGGAGATCGAATCTGCGGTGACGTCGCCGCCGCTGAGCAGGAGCCACGTCAAGAAGTAGAAGCGCTGTTGCTCACCGGCGCAGGTGACGAAGTCGGCGCGTCGAAACGCATCGAGCTTCACCTTCGCCAGTTCGGCCGGATCGACGTCGGGGCGGCGTTGGAAGGCCGTCTCGATCATGAGCGGTCCGTGCAAGTCCAAAGCGACGGGAACGTCCAGGCCTACCGCGGCGCCGACGGCGACCCAGTGTTGGAACACAACCACGTCGGGTTCGGCCCTCGCCAGGACGGCATGGAGATCCTGCAGCTCGTAGAGCAGCGGACCCTGTTC
>JBKOWN010000018.1:0-29210 GCA_046724435.1 Actinomycetota bacterium | reverse complement strand
CACCTCCGCCCGCACCAGCGCGTCAGGCAGCCGCCGGAACGGGTACGGCAGCAGCCGGTGATGCTCCCGGTCGTAGAACTTGTGCGGGTGCGATTCGGGCAGCCGGCAGAGCACGTGCACGGAGACGCCGTCCACTCTGCCGGGATTGCGCACCCGATGGTGCATCTCGTCGGGGGGCAAGAGGCGCGAGACCGTGCCGGGCTCGTGCACGACGCGCTCGACCTCATCGAGCACGCAGCCGTCGTCGCCACTCCCGCCGTCGACGCGCCGGTAACGCGTCTCCTCGTCGAGGCCGGCGACGTAACCGATGATCCCCCAGCAGCGGTGCTCGTGGGTCCCGCTGCTCGTTCCGGGCGGAAAGACGACGGAGAGGATGTGGAACCGCTCGTCCGCGTCGGCGTGCAGCAGGTGCCCGATCGCGCCGCCGTCGGCGTCCGGTTGCGACGCATCGGCCGGCAGCTCGTCGGCCCGAGCCAGGAGGCGGTCCATCGCCGGCCGCATCGCCGCGATCGACTCCTCCTCGGACAACGCACGGTCGAGGACGGCGGCGACCGCGTCGGCCAACTCCGTCACGGCGTCCGTCACGACGAGCAGCCTAGGCAGGCGGTCATCTCGCTAGCCTCGAGCTCATGGACATCGTGGCGGCGCTGTTTGTCGAGAACCTGGAATTTCGCCAGATTGCCGGCGGCTCGACGCGCATCGACATCACGGGCGCGTTTTTCTCCGAGCCGGTGGCCGAGTTCCCGGCGCACATGACGCCGCACCTCGTCGTGCTCGTGCGTGCGCCGGCCGACGACAGCGGTATGGGGACTCTCGAGGCGGTCTTCAGCCGCGACGGCGAGGAGGTCGCCCGCAACGCCCAGCAGTTCTCCGTGGAGCCGGGCAAGTTCGGGTACCGGCTCGTGCGACCAGAGCTCGAGTTCCCCACACCCGGCACGATCGAGGCGCGCTGCACGATCACCGAGTCCGGCTCGAGCGTCGTCGTCCCACTGACGGCCATCCCGGCGCCATGACCCGGTTCGCGTCGGCGCTGTCGCAGCACCCGGTGGCGGCGAACGCCGTCGGCGAGGCCGCCGGCGAGATCCTCGAGCACCTCGACGGCGAAGGCTGTGATCTCGCCGTGTGCTTCGCGTCGACGCATCATGTCGGGGCGTTCGAGGACATCGGACCCGCGTTGCGCAACATCCTCGAGCCCCGCGTGCTCGTCGGTGGGACCGCCGTCGCGGTCGCCGGCGGCCCGCACGAGATCGAAGAGAATCCCGCGCTGACGGTCTTCGCCGCCCGTCTCGACGCCGCCACGCTCACGCCGGTCACGCTCCGCGTCCAGGAGACGCCCGACGGCGCCGCGCTGGCGGGCTGGCCGTCGCTCGACCGATCGCCGGCGAGCCTGCTGCTGTTCGCCGACCCGTTCACGTTCCCGGTGGACGCGTTCCTTCAGCGCGTCAACCGTGACCTTCCCGGGCTGCAGATCATCGGCGGGTTGGCATCGGCGGCAGGAAGCCCGGGTGGGAATCGTCTCGTGCTCGACGACCACGTCGTCGACGAGGGCGCGGTCGGCGTGTTCGTCGACGGCGGCGGCATCGAAGTCCGCACGCTCGTGTCGCAGGGCTGCCGTCCCATCGGCCGCCCGTACGTCGTCACCCGCGGTGAGCAGAATCTGATCGAGGAGCTCGGCGGGAAACCCGCGATCGAGCGCCTGCAGGAGCTCGCCGGCGCCGCCTCCGAGGAGGAACGCGAGCTCTTGCGTCGCGGCCTCCACGTGGGGCTCGTCGTCGACGAGCACAAGGCCGAGTTCAGCCGGGGCGACTTCCTCGTCCGCAACCTGCTCGGTGCCGACGAGAGCACAGGGGCGCTGGCGGTCGGCGAGCAGGTCTCGGTGGGCCAGACCGTGCAGTTCCACGTCCGCGACGCGGGCGCCGCCGACGAGGACCTCCGGGAGATGCTCACCGGGGTGGACGCCGACGCCGCCCTGCTGTTCACGTGCAACGGGCGGGGCCGTCACCTGTTCACGGTCCCCGACCACGACGCCGGCATGGTCGAGAACCTGCTCGGTCCGATCCCGTTGGCGGGAGCGTTCTGCGCCGGCGAGATCGGTCCGGTTGGCGGCCGCAACTTCCTGCACGGCTTCACGGCCAGCCTGGCGTTGTTCGCGTGACGTCCACCCGGGGTACGCAAAGACGGATTGGTGTCGGCATACGCTGAGCGCGGAGGCGGCGGCGTTGCCGACCGCCGGAGCACAGCCGGAGCTCGCCGACGGCGACCTCGCCGTCGGCGACAGTGAGGGCGGAGGAGGATATGACGGCCGAACCGGTTGCGCAGATGCCGGCGGTACCCGAAGAGCTCGAGCGGCGCGCCATCGACGTCATCCGCGGACTGTCGATGGACGCGGTCGAGAAGGCCAACTCCGGCCACCCCGGCACTCCGATGGCGCTGGCGCCGCTGGCGCACGTGCTGTTCACCCGCATCCTGCGCTACGACGCCGCCGACGCCGACTGGCCCGATCGCGACCGCTTCGTCCTGTCGGCGGGCCACGCCTCGATGCTCCTGTACTCGATGCTGTACCTCACCGGGTTCGGACTCGAGCTCGACGACCTGAAGCAGTTCCGCCAACTCGGGTCCCGCACGGCCGGCCACCCCGAGCGCGGGCACACCCCCGGCATCGAGGTCACGACGGGCCCCCTCGGGCAGGGCTTCGGCAACGGCGTGGGCATCGGCATCGTCGAGCGGCACCTCCGTGAGCGCTTCGGCGAAGATGTCTGCAACCACCGCGTGTTCGCGATCTGCTCCGACGGCGACCTCGAAGAGGGCGTGAGCCACGAGACCGCCTCGCTCGCGGGCCATCTCGGTCTCGGCCGCCTCGTCTACGTCTACGACGACAACCACATCTCGATCGACGGCCCCACCGAGCTCTCCTACTCGGACGACGTGCGCTCGCGCTTCGAGGGCTACCACTGGCACGTCGTCCAGCTGGGCGAGGTCGCCGAGGATCTCGACGCGCTCGAGCGCGGCTTGCGCGAGGGCATGGCGGTCGAGGATCGACCGACGCTTCTCATCCTCCGGAGCCACATCGGCTACCCGTCGCCGAAGTACACCGACACCGCGCACGCGCACGGCAGCCCACTCGGCGCCGACGAGGTCGCCAAGGTCAAGGAGATCCTCGGCATGCCCCAGCAGGACTTCTGGGTGCCCGACGACGTGCTCTCGTACTACCGCGAGGCCGGCGCGCGCGGCCGCACGCAGCGCGAGGAGTGGCGCGAGCGTGTGACGGCATTCAAGACGCGCGACGCCGGCAAGGCCGAGGAGTACGACCTGATGATCAGTGCCCGCGGCCGCGAGGGATGGGAGGCGAAGCTCCCGTCCTGGGATCCCGGCGAGAAGATCGCGACCCGCAAGGCGTGCGCCGCGGTCCTCGACGCGATCCTCGACGTGGTGCCCGGCCTGATCGGCGGGGGCGCCGACCTGACCGG
This sequence comes from Actinomycetota bacterium, assembly GCA_046724435.1. Taxonomy (GTDB): domain Bacteria; phylum Actinomycetota; class Acidimicrobiia; order IMCC26256; family JACDBD01; genus JALZAA01. The sequence goes on along the minus strand of JBKOWN010000018.1, from coordinate 25,743 downwards.
CAACACGGGAACCGAGCTGAAGGGCCAGCCCCAGATCACGCGCGACGACTTCAGCGGCCGCCAGCTGCATTTCGGCGTGCGCGAGCACGGTATGGGCTCGATGATGAACGGGATGGCGGTGTCCGGCGGGGCGCTGCCGTTCGGCGGGACGTTCTTCATCTTCAGCGACTACGAACGGCCTGCCGTGCGCCTCGCCGCACTCCAGCGCGCCAAGGTCGCGTTCGTGTGGTCCCACGACTCGGTCGGCCTGGGCGAGGACGGCCCGACGCACCAGCCGATCGAGCACCTTATGGCGATGCGGGCGATGCCCGGGCTCTGCCTGATCCGTCCCGCCGACGCCAACGAGGTCCCGCACGCGTGGCGCGTCCACATCAACGGCGCCGGCCCCACGGCGATCATCCTGACCCGTCAGAGCGTTCCCGTGCTCGACGCCACTGCGGCGCGAGCGCCCCAGGGCGTCCCGCGCGGCGCATACACGCTCGTCGACGAGAGCGGCGACCTCGACCTCGTCCTGATCGGCACCGGCTCCGAGGTCCACCTCTGCGTCGACGCCCGCGAGCAACTCGAGGCGGACGGCCTGTCCGTGCGAGTCGTCTCGATGCCGTCGTGGGAGCTCTTCGCCGAACAGCCCGAGGAGTACCGCGGCCAGGTCCTCCCGCCGGGTGTCCCGACCCTGGCAGTCGAGGCGGGTGCGAGCCTCGGCTGGGACCGCTACGCCGACGACGTCATCGCGATCGACCGTTTCGGCGCGTCGGCGCCGGGCAACGTCGTCCTCGCCGAGCTCGGTTACACGCCCGAGAACGTCGTCGCCCGCGCCCGCGCCCTGCTCGCCCTCGATCCCCCCGGAAAGAAGGCCCGATGACCCTCGCCAGCTCCCCCATCGCACGTCTCGTCGAGTACGGACAGAGCCCCTGGTACGACAACCTCACCCGTCAGCTGATCACGGGCGGAGGGCTGAAGCGTCTGATCGAAGAGGACGGCATCCGCGGCGTCACGTCGAACCCGACGATCTTCGAGAAGGCCATGGCCGCCGGCGAGGGTTACGACGAACAGCTCACCGAGCTGGCCAAGAGTGGCGTCCCCGTCGACTCGGCGTACTGGGCCCTCGTCCTCGACGACATCCGCCACGCCGCCGACGTGCTTCGTCCCACGTACGACGCGTTGGACGGCAGCGACGGGTTCGTGTCGGTGGAGGTCGCGCCGGACCGCGCGAACGAGACCGCAGCCACGATCGAGCAGGTCCACTGGCTGCACGGCCAGGCCGCCCGCCCGAACGTGTTCGTGAAGATCCCCGCCACGCAGGCGGGCGTTCCCGCTATCGAGCAGTGCATCGCCGAGGGCATCTCCATCAACATCACGCTGATCTTCTCTCTCGCCCGGTACGCCGAGGTCATCGAGGCGTACTTCCGCGGGCTCGAGCGCTACGCCGAGCAGGGCGGCGACGTGTCACGGGTCGCGTCGGTGGCGTCCTTCTTCGTCAGCCGCGTCGACACCGAAGCGGACCGGCGGCTTCCCGAAGGCCATCCGCTGCGGGGCAAGGTGGCGGTCGCGAACGCCAAGCTCGCTTACCGGCTCTTCCGCGAGACGTTCGCCGGCGACCGCTGGGCTGCCCTGGCCGCGCGCGGCGCGCGGCTGCAGCGACCCTTGTGGGCGTCGACGTCGACGAAGAACCCGGCCTACTCCGACACCCTGTACGTCGACGAGCTCGTCGGGCCCGACACCGTCAACACACTGGCGCAGCCGTCGATCGACGCGCTGCACGACCACGGCGATCTGCAGCCCGACACGATCACCCGCGACGTCGACGGAGCACAGCGCGTGATCGAGGACCTCGCCGGCGCCGGGATCGACTACGGCGACCTCACCGACACGCTCGAGCGCGAAGGAGTGGGCAGCTTCGAGCGGTCCTACCGGGACTGTCTCGCCAGCCTCGAGAAGCGCGCCGGCGAGCTCACCGGCTGAGCGCGGCCGCCGCCCGCAGGTGGCCGGCGAGGTCGTCGAGCCGGGCATGCGCGTTGGCGCCGCTGGTCGACGGCATCACGTACGCAGGGACGCCGCCGAAGCCGGCTTCCTGTTCGCCGGGTCCGGCGTGCCGATCCACCGCGGCGCGCCAGCCCGCCAGGCCGACGAAACACACCACGCCGGGGCGCAACCAGCGGACGAGGCGCTCGACGCGCGCCGCCCCCGCCCGGTACTCCGCGGTCGTCAGGTCACTCGCGCCCGTGGTAGCGCGCTTGACGAGATCGGTCATCCCCATCCCGTGGTGCAGGAGCGCGTCGACAGGATCCCGGTCGCGCTCGACAACCCCTGCGGCACGCGCCGCCGGCCAGAAGCGGTTGCCGGGACGCGCGTACCCGACACCGGCGTCGGCCGCGTACAGGCTCGGGTTCAAGCCGCACACCAAGAGGCGCATGCCGGCGCCGACCGTATCGGGAAGGGTGCGCAAACGACGCGCCCGCACTCGAATCGAAGCGTCTTCGAGGGCGACGTCGTCGACCGCGAACCCGGCGCCGACGACGACGTCACGCCACCGATGGATCTGCACCTTCTCGAGGTCACCGCGATCCAGCTCGATCGCGAGCGTGTCGCCGACCTGCATCTCCCAGTGCAAGTGCGCGAGCGTCATGGGCAGTTGCTCGTCGACGGAAACCGTTCGAGCTTCCACGCCCGTATCATCGCCGTGCATGCCCGTACCGTCAGTCACGCGCCACCAATTCCCCGTGAGCCGGCTCCCGAGCAGCAGCGCATGACGAGTGCCAACAGCGAGTCGGTGGCGGTCTCGGCGGCACTGGTCGTGTTCGGCGCGACGGGTGACCTTGCCCACCGCAAGCTGTATCCCGCGGTCGCATCGCTGGCGGAGCGCGGAAAGCTGCCGCGGCGATTGGTGGTCGTGGGCGTCTCGCGCACCTTGATGAGCGACGAGGACTTCGCCACCGAGGTGCGCAACTCGATCGCCAAGGCGAGCGACGGCGACGCCGAGAGGCAGAACGTGCTGGACCAGCGGGGCGTGCAGTACCGCTACATCGCCGGCCCCTTCGACGACGATGACACCTTCCGCCGGCTCGGCGAGGCGCTGGGCGCCTCCGACGCGCAGTTCGGGACCTCCGGCAACGCGCTCTACTACCTCGCCACCATCCCGCAACTGTTCGGAACGGTCGCCGCCGGCCTCGGACGCGCCGGGCTCGCCGAGGAGACACAAGGCCACTTCCGTCGGATCGTCGTCGAGAAGCCGTTCGGCCGTGATCTCCGGAGCTCGCGCCACCTCGACGCGGAGCTCCACGAGCACTTCCGCGAGCACCAGATCTACCGGATCGATCACTACCTGGCGAAGGAGACCGTCCAGAACATCCTCGCGCTGCGTTTCACGAACACGATCTTCGAACCCATCTGGAATCGCCGCTACGTCGACCACGTGCAGATCACGGTGGCAGAGGATCTCGGCGTCGAGCATCGCGGAACCTTCTACGAGCAGTCCGGGGCGTTGAGGGACATCCTCCAGAACCACCTCCTCCAGGTGCTGGCGCTGACGGCGATGGAACCGCCGGCTTCGTTCGACGCCGACGCGATCCGCGACGAGAAGGTGAAAGCACTGCGCTCGGTCCGCCCGCTCGACTCCTCCGAGCTCGGGCGCGTTGTTGTCCGGGGGCAATACACACGCGGTGAGGTCGGCGGGATCGAGGTCCCCGGCTACCGCGAAGAAGAGGGTGTCTCGCCCCAGAGCAACGTCGAGACGTTCCTCGCGCTGGAGCTCGACGTCGACAACTGGCGCTGGGCCGGCGTGCCCTTCTACGTCCGCACGGGGAAGAGACTGCCCCATCGGGTCACCGAGGTCGCGCTGCGGTACAAGCAGGTGCCGTTTCTCCCCCTCCCTCCGAGCGCGGTCGACTCCGTCGAGCCGAACACGATGGTGATGCACATCCAGCCCGACGAGGGAATCACGCTCGAGTTCGCGGCCAAGGTGCCCGGAGCGTCGTTTCGGGTACGCGGCGTCGCGCTGGACTTCCGGTACCGGCTCGCGTTCGCCGAACGACCGCCCGAGGCGTACGAGCGCGTCCTGGGAGACGCCTTCGTCGGCGACGCCACCCTCTTCATCCGGGCCGACGAGGTCGATCAGGCGTGGCGGATCGTCCAACCGCTCATCGATGCGTTCGATGCAGGCACCGTCCCACTCTCCTTCTATCCCGCCGGCAGCTGGGGGCCCAAGGAAGCCGACGACCTCCTCGCCCAGAGCTACGGCGACACGTGGAGGACGCCATGAGCATCAACGGCGAGCTGCGCGTCGTCGAGCACGTGCCCCGAGCGTTCGATGCGCTCGTCGTCGCGGAGGCGCCGGCGTCGCTTGCGCTCTCGGGCGGATCAACTGCGCGCCAGTGCTACGAGCTGCTGGCGCGCGCTGACGTCGGTTGGAGCGCGGTCGACGTGTTCTTCGGCGACGAGCGGTGGGTGCCGGTCGACGACCCCGAGTCGAACGAGGGCATGGCCCGGCACGCATTCGTCGATCAGGTGAATCCGCGCGCGGTGCACTCCATGCGGCACGCAGGCGACACGATCGAGAAAGCCGCCGACGCGTACGACGGGCTCCTGCGCGACTACGGCCCGCTCAGCCTCGTCCATCTCGGGCTCGGTCCCGACGGTCACACCGCGTCACTGTTCCCCGGTTCGCCGGCGCTGGAAGAACGCGAGCGGCTGGTCGTGCCAAACGGCGACGAGCTTCATACACACCCGCGTCTGACGCTGACCTTCCCCGCCATACGACAGGCCCGCCTCGCGGTGTTCACCGTCGCAGGCGAGGGCAAGCGAGACGCGCTCCAACGCGTCAAGGCCGGCGACGACGTCCCCGCCGCCCGGGTCTCGGCCGGGCGCGTGATCTGGCTCGTGGACGAAGCCGCGAACGGGTAGACGGTCGGCGCCCGTCCTAGGGACGCCTAGGGTGTGCGCGCGGCGACGGCGACAGGAGGCCAAATTGCTGAGCGCGGCGGAGGCCCGGGCACTCGTCGACGTGCCCGTCGCCGAGCTCGTCACCGAAGCCGGACGGCTTCGCGACCTCGGGCACGGCAACCGGATCACGTTCTCACCCAAGGTGTTCATCCCGCTCACGATGCTGTGCCGCGATCGGTGCGGGTACTGCACGTTCGCCAAGCCACCCGCCCGGCTGGAGGCGCCGTACCTCTCGCTCGACGACGTGCTCGGCATCGCCCGCCGGGGCGCCGCCGTGGGCTGCCACGAGGCCCTATTCACGCTGGGCGAGGCCCCCGAGGAGCGTTACCCCGCCGCCCGGGCCTGGCTCGACGAGCACGGCTACCACTCGACCGTCGACTACGTCGTGGACGCGTGCCGGGCTGTCCTTGATGAGACGGGCCTGCTCCCCCACGCCAACGCCGGTGCGCTCTCACAGGCCGAGCTCGAGCGCCTGCGCCCAGTGAGCCCGTCCCAGGGGATGATGATCGAGACGCTGGCTGGACGGCTGGGCGAGCCCGGTGGCCCGCATCACGGCGCCCCCGACAAGACGCCCGCACGGCGCCTCGCGAGCCTCGAGTCGGCCGGTCTGGCGCGCGTCCCGTTCACGACGGGGATCCTCGTCGGGATCGGCGAGACGCGCGCCGAGCGCATCGACGCGTTGCTCGCTATTCGCGACAGCCATGCCCGCCACGGGCACGTGCAGGAGGTGATCGTCCAGAACTTCCTGCCCAAGGCGGGCACCGCCATGCATCAGCACCCGCCGTGCGAACGCGACGAGCTCGTCTGGACGGTTGCCGCGGCGCGGCTCGTGCTCGGCTCCCACATGCACGTCCAAGCGCCGCCCAACCTGAGCGACGACCTCGGCCCGCTCCTCGCCGCCGGCATCGACGACTGGGGCGGGGTCTCGCCCGTCACGATCGATCACGTGAACCCCGAGCGGCCGTGGCCGGCCCTCCGGCGTCTCCGCGCCGCGACCGAGGCGTCCGGTAAGACGCTCGCGCCGCGCCTCACCGTGTACCCCGAGTTCGTCGGCGACCCGGACGGCTGGCTCCATCCCGAGGTGCGCTTCCCCGTCCTCCTGCGCTCGGACGCGGAGGGGCTCGCACGCGAAGACGCGTGGTCGGCGGGCGGTACCGATCACCCACCCGATCTTCTGCCGGCCGCGGCGCCGGCCCGGGCCGGCGGTCCCGTCGGCGAGGTGCTCGCGGGCGTCGCGGCGGGCGAGGAGGTCGGCGTCGACGAGCTCGTGACGCTCCTGTCGGCCCGGGGCCCGGACCTCGCCCGCGTGTGCGACGTCGCCGACGACCTGCGACACGACGCGGTCGGTGACGTCGTGACGTTCGTCCGCAACCGCAACATCAACTACACGAACGTCTGCACGTTCAAGTGCCGCTTCTGCGCGTTCTCGAAGGGTCCCCTCTCGCTGAATCTCCGCGGATCGCCGTACCTGCTGGACCACGCCGAGATCCAGCGGCGCGTCGTCGAAGCGGTGGAATGCGGCGCGACCGAGGTGTGCCTCCAGGGCGGCATCCACCCCGACTTCGACGGCGACTACTACGTCTCGGTCGCACGGGCGGTAAAAGAGGTTGCGCCCCAGATCCACCTGCACGGCTTCACCGCGCTCGAGGTGACCGAGGGCGCGCGCCGGCTCGGTATGCCGTTGCGCGATTACCTGCTCAGAGCGAAGGACGCCGGCTTGTCCACGCTGCCTGGCACCGCCGCCGAGATCCTCGACGACGAGGTGCGCGCCGTCATCTGTCCCGACAAGGTGACGACGGACGAGTGGCTCGAGGCGCACCGGATCGCGCATTCCGTCGGGCTCCGGTCGAACATCACGATCATGTTCGGCCACGTCGAGCGGCCGGTCCACGTCGCGCGCCACCTCGTCCGGACCCGCGCGTTGCAGAAGGAGACCGGCGGGTTCACCGAGTTCGTGCCGCTCCCGTTCGTGCACATGGCGAGCCCGATCTTCCTCCAGCACCGGGCCCGGCCCGGTCCCACGTTCCGCGAGGCGCTGCTCATCCACGCCGTCGCCCGCATCGCGTACCGCGGATGGATCGACAACATCCAGGTCTCCTGGGTGAAGATGGGCGTCGTCGGCGCGCGCCAAGCCCTCCGATCGGGGGCCAACGACCTCGGCGGAACTCTCATGGACGAGAACATCTCGCGCGCCGCCGGCGCCAGCCACGGCCAGGAGCTGGACGAAGCCGAGTTCCGCCAGATCGTCGAGCCGTTGGGCCGGACGCTCGAGCAGCGCACGACGCTCTACGGACGGACCCGGACGACCGGCCGCCGCCTGCGGCCGCCGGAAGAGCCGCACGGGAACGGCAGCGAGACCGGCGCGCCCGTCGCGTTCGTGCCAACGGCGCCGGCCGGTGGTCGATGAGCGACCCGGACTTCGCGGTTCTCGGCGTCGGCAACGCGCTCGTCGACGTCATCAGCTCGGTCGACGACGGGTTCATCACCGGGCACGACTTCCCGCGCGGTGCAACGACGATGGTGGACCTCGAGCGGGCGGAAGCCGTCTACGCCGATCTCCCCCCCGCCCAGGAGATCTCGGGGGGCTCGTGCGCCAACACGATCGCGGGCCTGGCGTCCTTCGGCGCCACGGTCGCGTTCATCGGCCGCGTGCGGGACGATCAGCTCGGCAAGGTCTACACGCATGACCTCCGGTCGCTCGGCGTGCACTTCGACGTCGCGCCGGCCACGACGGGACCGGCGACCGGTCGTTGCCTTGTGATGGTGACCCCCGACGCGCAGCGCACGCAGTGCACGTACCTCGGGGCGTCGACGTTCATCGGGCCCGACGACGTCGACGCCGCCCTCGTCGCCCGCGCCGCGGTGACCTACCTCGAGGGATACCTCTGGGATCAGCCGCCAGCGAAGGACGCCATTCGGAAGGCCGCCGCTGCCGCTCGCGGCGCGAACCGGCAGGTCGCGCTCACTCTGTCCGACCCGTTCTGCGTCGACCGCCACCGAGAGGAGTTCCGTGATCTCGTCGCCGACGAGATCGACGTGCTCTTCGCCAACGAGGCCGAGATCTGCTCGCTCTACGAGGTCGACGACTTCGAAGCCGGCCTCCAGCGGGTCCGTCAGCACTGCCGCGTGGCCGCGCTGACGCGCAGCGAACGCGGGTCCGTCGTGATCGCGGCCGACGAGGTGCACGCAATCGACGCCGCGCCGGTGGACCGGCTGGTCGATACGACGGGTGCCGGCGACCAGTACGCGGCCGGATTCCTGTACGGCTTGACCCACGGCCACGACCTCGCAACCTGCGGTCTCCTCGGCTCGGTGGCGGCGGCCGAGGTGATCTCCCACTACGGGGCGCGCCCGGCGGTCTCGCTGGCCGAGCTCGCCGAACGGGTCGTTCGCTAGCGACCGCGGGCGCCATACGCTCGCGGCAACGGCGGCTTTGCCGACTGCCGTTGCAGGAGCGGGAGCTCGCGACCGCGACCGCGAAGTAGAACAGCCGGAGCTTGCGACGGCGCCAATAGAGTGAGTTCGTGGCCCGCCGATCGAACGAGCGTCCCCGCTACCGGACCGGGGACCGCGAGCTCGACGCTGCGATCGCGGCGCTCGTCGAGCAGGCCGGGGCCGAGAACGCCGACCTGATCTTCGAGCTGATCGTGTCTGCGGTCCGCCTGGCTCGTGACCGCGCCGATCGCGGCGACCTCAAGATCGCCAACGCCGCGCTCAAGGAGATGCGTCACGCCTTCCACGTGTTCGCGCCGTACCGGAGCGAGCGGAAGCTCGCGATCTTCGGGTCGGCCCGCACCCAGCCCGACGATCCGCTGTACGACCAGGCCCGACGGCTCGCCACCGCCATGGCCGCCCACGACTGGATGATCATCACCGGCGCCGGCCCCGGCATCATGGAGGCGGGCCTCGAGGGCGCGGGCCCGGACAACGCGTTCGGAGTGAGCATCCGGCTGCCCTTCGAGGCGTCGACGAGCCAGTTCATCGCCGAAGGCGACCCGAAGCTTGTCAACTTCCGCTACTTCTTCACCCGCAAGCTCGAGTTCGTCAAGGAGGCGCACGGCTTCGCGATGCTGCCGGGCGGGTTCGGCACGATGGACGAGACCTTCGAGCTCCTGACCCTGGTGCAGACCGGGAAGACGCAGCCGGCGCCGATCGTGTTGCTCGACATTCCGGGCGGGACGTTCTGGAGCTCGTGGCGCGGCTTCGTCGAGCGCGAGCTCGTCAAGGGCGGCTACATCGACAAGCGCGACCTCGACCTGGTGTTGATCACCGAGGACGTCGAGCGCGCCGTCGACGAGGTCACCGGCTTCTACGCCAACTACCACTCGCAACGATTCGTGGACGGGCGTCTGGTGATCCGGCTCCATCGCCTCCCGGACGACGCCGCCCTCGACGCGCTCAACGAGGAGTTCGCCGACATCGTCGTTCGCGGCCGCATCGAGCGCATCGCGCCGACCCCGGCGGAGCAAGCCGACGACGACCACCTCGACCTGGAGCGGATCGCGTTCCGCTTCGACCGATACGGCTTCGCCCGCCTGCGGGCCTTGATCGACCGCCTGAACGGGCGCGAGCCGGCTCGATGAACGACCAGACGCCGACGGCGCGCAGCGCGGGCGAAACGCGTTCGCCCTAGCGTTCACCGCCGAGCGCGTGGATCGCGCGCTCGACCGCCCGGCGGGCCTGGAGAAGCCGCTTCTCGTCGGCGGCAGCACCGTCGTCGCCGTCGACCGCCGCCTGGAGCCGGTCGTACGCGAGATCGCGGAGAGACTCCTCGACGGTCCGGAGCTGGACGACGAGCTCGTCGACCCGGTCGGAGCGTTCAGGCATCGAGCGCCTGCGCCAGTAGGTCGGCGGGATGCCGAACGTCGAGGCCGGCCGCGGCGAGGTGCATGGCGCAGCCCGGGTTCGCCGACGCGACGAGCGGATCGGCGCCGCCCGCCGCGCGCCGGATCGCGGCGACCTTCCGGTCCCGGATGTCGGCGGCGAGCTCGGGCTGGAGCACGTTGTAGGCGCCGCCGGCGCCGCAGCAGAGCCCGTCGTCGTCGGTGTCGACCGTGGCGTACGCCGGCGCCAGCACGACCCGGACGGCGCCGGCTGCCTTCTGCACGTGCCGGAGGTGGCACGGGTCCTGCACGACCACGGTTCGGCCAGTGGCGCGAACTGGAACACGACCTTGCGACTCGATCCATTCGGAGAAGTCGCGCACTCGGGCCGCGAACGCCGCGGCCGCAGGTGTTCCGAGCAGATGGCCATAGTCCTTCATCGCCGCGCCGCATCCGGCGCTGTCGACGACGACGGGAGCGTCACCCGGCATTGACGCGATGACGCGGCGCGCGAGATGGCGAGCTTCGTCAATGCGCCCCGCGTGCGCGTGCAGCGCGCCGCAGCAATCCGCTCCACGGCCCGGGAGGTTGGGCCGCGCGCCGGCGGCCTTCATCACGCGGAGCGCAGCGCGATGGGTGTCGCGCTGCCACGCGTCCATCACGCATCCCGGGAACAAGAACGCGTCCGCGCCCTCGGCGGGCGCGCCGGCTTGGAGCGGCCGGGCGAGGGCTCGCAGCGAGATCCGCGGCAGCGGGAACCGCGCCGGGACGAGACGCGCGCGCTGCGCGAGCGCGAGTAGCCACGACAACGCGACGAGAAGCCAGTGGCGAGGAAGGACGAGCCGGTAGCCGAACCACTCAGCGGCCCGCCGGTGCCACGGTCGTGTCAGCCGGCGGTGCTCGTCGAGCGCCTCCCGCGCCCCTTCCATGAGGTGGCCGAACGGCACCGACGACGGGCAGGCCGCCTCGCATCCGCGGCACTGCACGCACTCCTCCATGTAGCGCTCGAACGTCGCGTCGATCGGGGCCCCGTGGAGATCGACGGCCTGCATGGCGGCGATCCGTCCCCGGGGAGAGGCTGTCTCGAGGCCCGTCACGCGGTACGTCGGGCAGTGCGGCAGGCACAGTCCGCACGCGACACACGCAACCAGCTCGTCCTCGTCGAGGTCGAGCACGCCGCGCCCCGCCGCGGAGCTCATCACGCGAGCGCCGGCGCCGCCGCCCCCGGCAGGCGACCCGGCGACAGCTTGCCCGTGGGGTCGAACGCGGCGCGGATCCGCTCGAGGATGGCGAGGTTCGGCAGCGGCCCGCCGTAGCCGTCGACCGCTGATGCGCCCGCCTCCCGCAATAGCCATCCGTCGCCTGAGACGGCGGCGCCGCGCGCGGCAACAAGGCCCGCGGAATCGTCGGCGGCGACATGGACCGTGCCGACGCCCACCTCGGCCAGCCAGCGCAGATCGTCGATGCCATCGAGCGCGGGCGCGATGTCCGGCAGTCGGGACGGCCTGACCGAGATACGGCCGCGATGCGTGCCGTCCGGCCACGCCGGCGCGCCGCCTTCGGTCTCGAGGCCGGCGGCCTTGGCCTCGGCGGCGACGTCATCGGGGTGCCCCTCGAGCAGCACATGCGTCGTCACGCCGTCCCATGCGATGCACGACGGACGGAACATCCGCCGGCGAGCTTCGAAGGGGTCGCCGTTGGTCGTGAACCAACGGGTGAATCGGGCCCTCGGTTGACAGCGCAGGGTGACCTGCACGAGGACGCCGATCGTCCCCATCGACCCGACGAGCAGGCGCGGCAGGTCGTAGCCGGTGACGTTCTTCACCGTCGGCCCGCCTCCCTTCACGAGCCGGCCGTCGGCGGTCACGAATCGGACTTCGAGCACGCGATCGCGCAGCGGCCCGTAGCGGAGCCGGCGAGGCCCGGACAGGCCCGTCGCGAGGACACCGCCGAGCGTGGCCTCCGACGCGCGCGGGTCCAACGGGCATTCCTGCCCTCCGTCGCCCAGCGCGGCGGCCAGCTCGGCCACCGTCGTGCCGGCGCCCGCGGTCACGGTCAGCTCGGCCGGGTCGTACGCGACGATCCCGCCGGGAGCGCGCACCTCGATGCCGGGCATCCCCGGATTCCCGACCTCCCAGTGAGTGCGCCCGCCGACGGGGACGACGGCGTCGGCAACGGAGACGGTCGCCCGCAACTCGTCGAGCCGGTCGAGCACCGGCGACGCCGTCACACCCACGCTCCTTCCGGCACGCGCTGCATCTCCCCGCACCGGCTTCCCCGCGGCAGGATCTTCTGCGGGTTGGCGCGCCCGGACGGGTCGAACGCGTCCCGCACGCGCGCCTGGGCGTCGAGGTCGTCGGCCGTGAAGACGAGCGGCATCGCCTCCCGCTTCTCGAGGCCGATCCCGTGCTCCCCCGAGAGCACGCCGCCGGCTTCGACGCACGTCCGAAGAATCGCGTCGCCGGCGGCGTGCACCCGCTCCCAGATCCCGGGCTCGCGCTGGTCGAACACGATGAGGGGATGGAGGTTCCCGTCACCGGCGTGGAACACGTTCATCATCGTGAGGTCGTAGCGGTCGGCGATGTCGTAGACCTTCCGCAGCACGTCGACAAGGCGCGTTCGGGGGACGACCGCGTCGTGAAGGTAGTAATCGGGCGCGATGCGGGCGATGGCGCCGAACGCCGACTTCCGCCCTTTCCAGAGGAGCGCACGCTCGGCGTCGTCCGCGGCAACGCGCACGGTGCGGGCGTCGTGCTCGGTGCCGACGCGCCGGACGGCGTCGACTTGGGCTGCGACACCCGCCGGGAGGCCGTCCAGCTCGACGAGGAGCACCGCGGCGGCGTCGCGCGGGTATCCGGCGCCGACGAAATCCTCGACGGCTCGCGTGATCTCGGCGTCCATCATCTCGAGCGCGGCGGGAACGATGCCCTCGGCGATGATGCCGCTCACGGTGGCGGCGGCGGCCTCGATCGACGTGAAGTCGAGAAGCAGCGTCCGGACCGCGGGCGGATCAGGCAGCAGGTGCACTGCGATGCGGGTGGCGATGCCCATGGTGCCCTCGCTGCCCACGAAGCAGCCCCGCAGGTCGTAGCCCGCCTGGTCGGGCTCGAGCCCGCCGAGCATCGTTACTGACCCGTCCCCCAACACCACTTCGACGGCGAGCACGTGCATCGCCGTCACGCCCGACGCGAGGCAGTGTGGCCCGCCGGCGTTCGTGGCGACGTTCCCGCCGATCGTGCACGCCTGCTGCGACGACGGGTCGGGCGCGTAGTGCAGGCCGAGGTGGTGGACGGCGCGGCTGAGATCGAGGTTGAGGACGCCCGGCTCGACCCATGCGTACTGCTCCTCCGGGTTCACCTCGAGGATCCGGGTGAGATGCGTGGTGACGATCACGAGGGGGTCGCCGACGGGGGTCGCCCCGCCGGCCAGGCCCGTGCCACTGCCCCGCGCGACGAACGACCGGCCGTGGCGGGCGGCGACGCGGACGGCGGCGGCCACGTCGTCGCCCCGTGTCGGGAAGCACACGGCGGCAGCGGCACCCCGGTCGACACCGGCGTCGCGCTGGTAGAGCGCGAGCTCGAGCGGCTCCGCTCGTGCCTGCCCCGGTCCCAGCGCCGCCTCGAGGTCGGCCACGAGCGCGTGGACGTCATCATTGCCTTCGATATGCGAAGCCTACCGACGCGACGTGGCTACTCTCGGCGCCAGTGACGGCGCTTCGCCGACCGTCACGGCAGGGCCGGAGCTTGCGACGGCGAAAGGCAAGAAATGAGCGCGAAGCAAACCAGATCGGGCCCGACCCGGGAATGGGTGACGTTCGACGACCCCAAGGACGATGGTCGTCGCTGGCAGGTCGACGTGACGTTTCTCACCTCGCACTGGGAGTGCATCTTCGGACGCGGGTGCCAGGGTGTGCTCACCGAACCGGCTCCCGAGATGGTCCAGGGTTGCTGCTCCTACGGCGCGCATTTCTCACACCGGAAGGACCGCGATCGCGTGGTGCGCGCGGCAAAGGAGCTCTCCGACGACGAGTGGCAGTACGCGAAGGCGGGCCGGGCCAAGGGCGTCTACGCGAAATGCGGCAAAGACGAGGAAGGGCGCATCGAATGGCGCACGCGGCTCGTCGACGACGCCTGCGTCTTCCTGAACCGTCCGGGGTTCCCGGCCGGCGCCGGTTGCGCGCTCCACCTGCACGCGATGCGCGAGGGGCGGCATCACAGCGAGGTCAAGCCCGACGTGTGCTGGCAGCTGCCGCTGCGATGCGTCGACGAGGAGCAGGAAGACGGCACGGTCGTCTCGACCTTGTCGGAGTTCGGGCGCGACGGATGGGGTGACGGTGGTGCCGAGTTCGCGTGGTGGTGCACGGAGGCTCCGGAGGCGTTCACCGGTCGGGAGCCCGTGTACCGGTCGATGGGCGAGGAGCTGCGCAAGATGCTTGGCAGCGACGCGCTGTACCGCGAGGTCGTCACGTATCTCGATCAGCGGGCACGCTCGAAGCCGCCGCCGGCCCCCCATCCGGCCGAGACACCCGTCCGGTTCACCCGCCGTAGGCCTGCGTCCGCGAACGGCAACCGCCGCCGTTCCTGAATGAGCCGGGATTCCGCCGACGTCGGGCTGCTCCTCGACGCGCTCGCGAGCGAGCAGATCGGCTTGCAGCTCGAGCTCCGCGACCTCGCGACCGACGACTGGTTCCGGCCCACACCGGCCAGATACTGGGACGTGCGGGACACGGTCGCGCACCTCGCGGACATCGACGAGGTCGCCATCGACACGTGCATCGGCGGTGCTCGACCGCTGAACGACTTCGCGGCGCGGATGGCATCGCCCGAGGACACGACGCTCTGGGGTGTCCTGCGCGGACGCCGGCGCTCCGGTCGTGACGTGCTCGCGTGGTGGGAGGACACCTCGACGCACGAGCGCGAAGTGCTCGCGGGACTCGACCTCTCGATGCGCGTCCCGTGGGGGCTCGGCATGCGTCCGCCGTCGCTCGTGACGGCTCGCCTGATGGAGACGTGGGCGCACGGCCTGGACATCCGCGCGGCGCTGAGTCTGCCCGTCGTCGACACGGACCGCCTGCGGCACGTCGCGTGGTTGAGCTACCGATCGCTGCCCTACGCGTTCTCGTTCGCAGGCCGAGAGCGCCCGCCCGGCGAGCTGCGGGTCGAGATCACGTCGCCGTCCGGCGAGGCGACCTGGGCGTACGGGCCGGCCGACGCCCCCAACCGGATCACCGGACCGGCGGGAGAGCTGTGCCGGCTCTTCGCGCAGCGGATCACCCGTGACGAGGCCCGGAGCCTCATTGCCGAGGGCGACGGTGCCGTCGCCGCCCTCGAGGTCGCGCGCGCGTTCCTGTAGCTCGAGGACCGTTCAGGGGCCGCCGACGAGGGCGCCGCCGTCGACGACGATCACGTCGCCCGTCATCCACGAGGACGCCTCGGAGGCGAGGAACAGCGCCGCGCCCGCGAGGTCGTCGGGCACGCCGAGCCGCTTCATCGGGAACCGGGCGGCGGTCCCCTCCTCGTCGTGCTCGAAGAGCGCCCGCGCGAAGTGCGTCTTGACGAGCCCGGGCGCGAGCCCATTCACCCGCACGCCGGGGGCGAGCTCCATCGCGAGCTGGCGGGTCATATGTACGAGGGCAGCCTTCGACGTGTTGTACATGCCGATTCCCAGCGAAGGCCGGATCCCGCCCAATGACGCGACGTTGATGACCGAGCCACCCCGGTCGCGCATCCAGGTTCGCCACGCCGCTTGCGTCAGGAGCAACGGGCCCTCGAGGTTGACCTCGAGCACCTTGCGCACCGCGCGCGGCTCCGTCTCGACCATCGGGCCGAAGGTCGGGTTCGTTCCCGCGTTGTTCACCAGGACATCGAGGCCCCCGAGCTCGGCGACACAGTGGGCGACGCAGCCTTCGATCGCTTCAGGGTCCCCGGCCGACCCGGCGTAGACGGTCGCGCCAGGGCCCGCCGCGTCGAGCGCGCGCTGAGTCTCCTCGAGCTCGTCAGGCTTGCGCGCAAGCACGCATACACGCGCGCCAGCGACTGCGAAGCCCTCCGCGATCGCGCGCCCGATCCCTCGCGTCCCGCCGGTGACGAGCGCGGCCTTCCCGTCGAGGCGGAACGCCTTCGCCGGATCGATCACGGAGTAGTCACAGATACAAGCCCGTCTGTCCCTCGTCCCGGCTCGACGCCACGGCGTGCACGTCGCGTTCGCGGAGGATCAGGTGGTCGTCGCCCCGGATGTCGACCTCGAAGCCGGCGTCGGGCGCGAACAGCACGAGGTCACCCTCCTCGACGTTCCGGACCGTGGGCCCGACCGCGACGACCTTGGCCCAACCCAGCCGCCGGTTCTGGGCCGCCGTCTCCGGGATCACGATCCCGGCCCGGCTCTTGCGCTCGCCCAGCTCCTTCGTCGGCAACGCGAGGATGCGGTCGGCGGTCATGCGGATCGACTGCTTGACGTCGTCGGGATCGTCGTCCATAACGCTCCATTGTCGCCGTCGCAAGCTCCGGCTTTGCGGCGACGGTCGGCACAGCCGCCGTCACCGCGGGCCATCGGATTGCGAGGTTATCGGCCGCCGGCATGGTTCCTGACCCGCGGAAGGCGGCGGCTAGATTCACGCCGAGGACGGTCGACGCAGGAGACTCGTGACCGACACCATCGTGATCGCCCAGCGCGTCAGCTCGAGAATCCGGGCTTACGTGATGCTCACGAAGCCTCGGGTCATCGAGCTGCTGCTCGTCACCACCGTGCCCGCGATGATTCTCGCCGACGACGGGGTGCCGTCGCTGACGCTGATCGGCGCGGTGCTCCTGGGCGGCGCGTTGGCCGCCGGGGGCGCGAACACGATCAACTGCTGGATCGAGCGCGACCGCGACCGGGTCATGCATCGCACCCAGCGGCGTCCGCTTCCCTCCGGGGAGATCGAACCCGGGCGCGCGCTCGTGTTCGGCATCGCCTTGGAAGCGATCGCGTTCGTGTGGCTCTGGGGCACGGTCAACCTGCTCGCCGCAGCGCTGGCCGTGAGCGCGATGCTCTTCTACGTCTTCGTGTACACGATCTGGCTCAAGCCTCGAAGCCCGCAGAACATCGTGATCGGCGGCGCGGCCGGCGCCGTGCCGGTCCTCGTCGGCTGGGCCGCGGTCACCGGCACGCTCGACGCGCCCGCTTGGGTGCTGTTCGCCATCGTCTTCTGCTGGACCCCGCCGCATTTCTGGGCGCTGTCGCTCCAGTACCGCGAGGACTACGCGGCGGCGGGGATCCCGATGCTGCCGGTCGCACGCGGTGTCGCCAGCGCAGCACGTCAGATTCTCGTGTACACGCTCGTCGTCGTCGCCGTCACTCTGCTGCTCTTCCGCTTCGAGGCGATGGGCGTTGTGTACCTCGTCGCCGCAGTCGGGCTCGGCGCCGCGTTCACGTGGCAGGCGTTCGGCCTGAAGCGCCACGCCACTCGCAGGCGCGCAATGCGCCTGTTCGCCTTCTCGAACGCCTACCTAGCGCTGCTCTTCGCGGCCATTGCCGTCGACACGCTCGTCCGAGCCCGCTGAGCGGCCGCGGCGAAGGCGCGGCTGGCTGGTCATCCTCGCGGGCGTCCTCACGGTCGGGCTCGTGGCCGGCTTACTCGTGGCCGTGCTCGGTGACGGCTCGGACAGTGGGGGCGCGACGCGCCCCGCCTCTGTCCGCGGTACGGGCGGCGACGTCGGCTCTCCCGCACCTGACTTCCGGCTCCCCGCGCTCGACGGGCACGGCGACGAGCGCCTCGCCGACTATCGCGGCCGGCCCGTGATCGTGAACTTCTGGGCCTCGTGGTGCAATCCCTGCCGCCAAGAGTTCCCCCTCCTCAAGCAGGCGCTCCGCGACCACCGCCGGCAACGCCTCGCAGTGATCGGAGTGACCTTCCAGGACATCCCCTCCGATTCGCGCGCGTTCGTGAAACGGCAACAGGCGACGTGGCCGCAGGGCGTCGACGACGGCGGCGCGGTGGCGAGCGCGTTCGGCGTGCGGGCGATCCCACAGAGCTTCTTCGTCCGCGCCGACGGCACGATCGCGGCCCGCGTCTTCGGCTTCACGAGCGGGTCCGCGCTCGCGGGCCCCCTCGCCGAGCTGCTTGGCACCGCGCCGGGCTGACGGGCCCTATTCCTCCCAGCGGAACAGCAGCGCCGCGGCGATCGGCGCCGCGATCGCCCAGGTGAGGAGCACCAGCACGTGCCCGAGCGGAAAGGTGTGCGCGAGCACGTCGCGCACGGCTTCGGCGAGCGCGGCGGCTGGCAGCGCCTCGGCGATGTCCTGGAGCGCCGTAGGGAGCCGGCTCAGCGGGTACGCCATCCCGCCGAGGAACAGCAGCAGCAGGAACAGCGCGTTCGAGAGCGCCAGGTTCGTCTCGGCGCGCAACGTGCCCGCCATGAGCAGCCCGATGCCGGCGAAGGCAACGGTCCCGACGAGAAGCAAAACGACCGCGGGGAGAATCCGGGCGCTCGTGCTCCATCCGAGCGCGATCCCGACCACGACGATGATCGCCGCCTGTCCGAGCTCGATGAGCAGGACGTTGGCCGTCTTCGCCGTGAGCAGACCACCGCGCGACAACGGTGTGGAACCGAGCCGCTTCAGGACGCCGTACCGACGTTCGTAGCCGGTGGCGATGCCGAGGCTGACCATCGCAGTCGACATGACTGCCAACGCGAGGACGCCCGGAACGAGGAAGTCGACCGGATCAGACAGGTCAGTGACGGCGTCCACCTTCGAGAAGAACACGAGGATCCCCAGCGGGATCGCCAGCGTGACGAGGAGGCTTTCGGACCGCCGCAGCGTGAGTAACAACTCGATCCGGGTCTGGGCAGCAAGCGCCCGCGGCTTCACGGTCGGTCCTCGCTCGTCAAGCGGAGGAACACCTCCTCGAGCGAGCCGCGCCCGGCGTGCAGATCACCGAGGGTCACGTCGCGGTCTCGGAGCCAGGCGGCGAGCGTCGCGATGAGCGCGGGCGTCGCCGCCATATCGACGACGTAGTCGCCGGGGCGCGGCTCCCGCACGCGCGCCGCGTCCAACCCGAGCGCGGTGGCGAGCCCGGCGCGGTCCAGGTCGGGCGGCGCCGAGAAACGCGTCTCTTCGACGACCGCGCCCGCCGTCAGCTCCGCCGGCGTCCCGTACCCGACCATGTGGCCGTGGTCGATGATCGCGAGCCGGCTGCACAACTGCTCGGCTTCGTCCATGGCGTGCGTCGTCAGCACGACGGTCGCGCCCTGATCGCGCAGCTCACGGACGAGGTCCCAGGTGGTCGCGCGTGCCCGTGGGTCGAGGCCGGCTGTCGGCTCGTCGAGGAACACCAACGATGGCCGTCCGATCAGGGCCAGCGCCAGCGACAGCCGTTGGTACTGCCCGCCGGACATGCGGCGCACGAGCGTGTGCTCGGCCTCGCGCAGCCCGACGACGTCGAGCAGGCGTTCGGGGTCGTCGGGCTCGTCGTAATACGACGCGAACAGCGCGAGCGCCTCCAGGGGACGGATGCCCGGGTACAACCCACCGTCCTGGAGCATGACGCCGATCCTCGGCCGCAGACGTGGGCCCTCGCGCCACGGATCGAGGTCGAGCACCCGGACCTCGCCGGCGTCGGCGCGCCGGTAGCCCTCGAGAATCTCGACGGTGGTGGTCTTGCCGGCCCCGTTCGGGCCGAGCAGGCCGAAAACTTCGCCCGGTTCGACGGTCAGCGACAGGCCGTCGAGCGCGCGCACGGCGCCGTAGCGCTTGCTGAGCCCGGCGACTTCGATGGCTGGGCTCGCCGACACGGGCGCGGAGCCTACCGAGACACCCTCGTCCATCCGGCGTCGGAGTATCGAACAGCAGACAGAATGGCCGCGGTGGATCGGTGCCAGTACCTATTGCTCATAGCGGGATGCCTGCTCGTCACGCTGCCGCTCGAGTTCGTGTTCGGCGCCAGGTGGCTCCGGCTAGCGGTCGCGCCAGGCGACGAACGTACCGAGCTCCTCGAGCGCGACACGCGCCTCGGGCGCGATCGGCGCCACGCTGAGAGCTTCGAGGGCCTGCTCGACCAGGCGCTCGATGCTGCGCTCTACCTCGTCGACAGCGCCCGTGTCGACGAGCACGGCTTGCAAGCCCGCGATCTCGGCGTCGTCGAGGTCCGACCGGCCGAGGTTCTGGAGCCGGCGCGCCGCCGGCCCGCTCGCCCGCGCCGCAGCCGCCGCGACGAGCGGCGTGAGCTTGCCCTCGCGCAGGTCGTCGCCGACCGGCTTGCCGGTGACGGCGGCGTCGCCGAAGACGCCGAGGATGTCGTCGCGCAGCTGGAAGGCCTCACCTAGCGGCAGGCCGAAGGCGCTGAGTGGATCGGCAAGCTCGTCGAGCCGGCCGGCGAGCGCCGCGCCGAGATGCAAGGGCCGCTCGACGGTGTACTTCCCGGACTTGTACCGCTCGATGCGCGCCGCCTGCACCGGATCTCTGCTGCCGCTGGCCGTGCCTTCGAGATCGAGGTACTGGCCGACACAGAGCTCGAGCCGCAGCTCGTCGAAGACGGGCCACGCGACCTCGGGCGCGGAACGAAGCAGGATGTCCGCATACACGAAGGCGAAGTCGCCGACGAGGATCGCGGCGCCCTCCCCGTATCGGCGGGCGTCGCCCCGCCATCGCTGCAGGTCGTGGCGCGTCACGAAACGGCGGTGGATCGTCGGGAGCCCTCGACGGAGATTGGACCCGTCCATCACGTCGTCGTGCACGAGCGCGAACGTGTGCAGCAGCTCGAGTGCCGCGCCGACATCGACGACGACCGGGTTGTCGCGCGCGCCGCCGGCGCCCACGTACGCCCAATGACAGAAGGCAGGCCGCAACCGCTTGCCGCCCGCCCGCACGAGGTCGCGCAATGCGACCAGCGGTTCGGCGAGCTCGGGGTCGATCCTCCGCCACCGGACGATCTCGTCGTCGATCAACGTCGCGATGCGCGCCTCGACGCGGCTCCCGACCTCCGCCAGGCTCGACGGGATCAGGCCGACGCCGTCGGGCAGCCGCCGCGCTTGGGCCCTCGATGCCATCGAGAAATCGTACGCTGCCGACCTGCTGAGCGGATGACCCGCAGTCGCACCCCGTAGCATCCGCCGGTGGCGGATTTCCTTTCCGCGGAATGGATCGAAGCGCTCGACACCGTGGCGCGCGCTGCGAAGTTGCCGGACAGCGTCGCCACTCTTTCGATCACGGTCGAGCAGGTAGTGCGCGATTCGCCCGACGGTGAGATGCGTTACCACTTGCGCATCGAGGACGGCCACGCGCGTGTGCAGCCGGGCCCGGCGGCATCGCCCGATCTCCGGCTGTTCGCCGACTACGACGTGGCGGCGCGCATCCAGCGCGGCGAGGTCAACGCGCAGGAGGCGCTGGCGGCCGGCCGTCTCAAGGTGCAGGGCCGATTTGCGCACCTCCTCCATGTCGACGACGCGCTGCGAGCGCTGGAGGACGTCTTCGAGCCGGTGCGCGCCGCAACGACCTACCGGGAGCGGGGAGCTTCGCGCTGACGACCGGAGCCGCCTACGATGCTCCCTTGACCGATCGGTCAAGTCGGGCCGATACGCGCGCGGGAGGACACCGATGAGCGGCATCGCACTCGACGATTTCGTGGCGGACGCCAAGCGCTTTCTCGACGCCAACGCCGAGCCGAGGTCCGAGCAGAAGTTCGCCTGGGGTGAGGGGCCCGACCGAGTCGGCATCCTCGACGAGAAGACGCCCGACGAGGAGGTAGAAGAGCTCCGCTCGGCCAAGGACTGGAAGGCCAGGGAGTTCGACGCCGGCTTCGGCTGGATCACCGGCCCCGAGGAGTACGGCGGCCGCGCGCTCGGCGGCGACTACCAGCGCGCGTACACCGAGACCCAGTCGAACTACGCGATCCCGAGTGTCGCGCCGTTCTCGGTCGGCCTCGGGATGGTCGCGCCGACCATCCTCGCCCACGCCATTCCCGAGGTGAAGGAGCGCTACCTCCGCTCCCTGTACCGGGGTGACCTCGTCGCGTGCCAGCTGTTCTCGGAGCCGGCCGCGGGATCGGACCTCGCCGGGATTCAGACCCGCGCCATCCGTGACGGCGAAGAGTGGGTGATCAGCGGGCAAAAGGTGTGGACGTCGGGCGCACAGCAGAGCGACCTCGGCGAGATCATCACGCGAACGTCGGTCGACAAGCCCAAGCACAAGGGGCTCACGATGCTCCTCGTCGACATGAAGGCGCCGGGCGTCACCGTGCGCCCCTTGCGCCAGATGACCGGGGGCGCGTCCTTCAACGAGGTGTTTTTCGACGAGGTCCGGGTGCACGACTCCCACCGCTTGGGCGATGTCGACGAAGGCTGGACGGTTGCGCTGACGACGCTCATGAACGAGCGCGCGGCCATCGGCGGTGGTCTCGGCAACCGAGCCACGAGCTTGACGCGCTTCGTCGAGCTGGCGCGCTACCTGGGTCAGGAGGATCACCCGCTCGTCCGCCAGCAGCTCGCCGACTCGTACGTGAAGCTGCAGGTGGCGCGATATACGAATCAACGGGCGATGGCGAAGATCCGTGCCGGCCAGCTACCCGGCCCCGAGATGTCGATTGCGAAGCTGTCGATGACCCAGAACTTCCAGCGGCTTGCCGACATGCTGTCGGGCATGCTCGGGCCGCGAATCACCGCCGATACCGGTGAGTGGGGCACGTATGCGTGGGGGGAGCTCGTGCTCGGCGTGCCCGGGATGCGCGTCGCCGGCGGCACCGACGAGGTGATGCGCAACATCGTCGGCGAACGCGTCCTCGGTCTCCCGAAGGAGCCGCGCGCCAACGTCTAGCGGTCGGGCGCGGTTGGGCGCGGGGGTACTGTCGCTTTCGTGCAGCCGTTCGAGCGCCTTCGGTACCTCGCCCGGTGGTCGGACGAGGACGACAGTGCACTCGTCTCGGAGGCCGCCGATTGTCTCGCCGGCTTCGCCGACGATCCGGCCGGGCTCGTCGTCGCGTGCCGGCGGCTCGTCTCGCACCACCCCGCGTCGGGCGCGCTGTGGTGGCTCTGCGCACGAGTGTTGACGGCTTCGGATCCGGCGGACGCCGCCTGGGAGGCCTGGCAGCTCGTGAACGAGGACGGCACCACGGACCGGCTCGCCCGGTTGCTGCCCTTCCCGCACGACGAGCCGATCGCCGTCCTCGGCTGGCCCGACCTGGCCGGCGCCGCCCTGGCCGAGCGTCCCGATCTCGACGTGATCGCCATCCGCCGGCGTTCGGGTGACGACCATCGCCGGGCTCGCCTGGCCCGGCGCCAGGCGTCGGTACGCATCGTGAGCGAGGTCGACGCTGCCGCCCTCGAGCCGTCGCACGTCCTCGTCGAGGCACTCGCAGCGAGCCCGAGCTCGGCCGTCGTCGCCGAAGGCGCCGCGGACCTACTGGCGACACTCGCAGCGAGCGGCGCGGTCGGCTGGCTCGTCGCCGGCGTCGGCCGCGTCCTCCCCGAGCGCCTGTTCAGCGCTCTGCGGGTCGAGCTCGAGCGCGACCAGAGCGAGCACATGCCGGTCGAGCTCGTGGAGGTCACGCGCTTCGCCCGGGTCGCCGGGCCGCGCGGCCTCGAGGCTCCGGACGCGCTCCTCCGCCGGGTCGACTGCCCGGTCGCGCCCGAGCTGCTTCGGCTCGCGTCGTAGGCCGTCTCGCTACTGATCAGGCGGCGACGCGGGCGGCAGCGGGGTGGGAGGCGGAGGTCGGCGTTCCGGCGGCACGTACTGGCGCGGCGGCGGGTCAGCACGGGTCCACTGCTTGGAACGCACCATCTCCACTTCCCGGAGAACCCGTCGAGTCAGGAAGCGGCGCGCGACGGCGCGGATCGGCGGGACCAGCAGCAGCAGACCGAGCGCGTCGGTGACGAAGCCGGGGATGACGAGCAGGACCCCTGCCACGAGGATCAGCGCGCCGTCGAAGACCTCGGCGGCGGGGAGGCGCCCCGCCGATCTCTGCTCGCGGATCCGAGCCACCACGCCGAGCCCCTGGCGCTTCACGAGCCAGGCACCGAGGAGCGAGACGAGGAGCAGGAGCCCGACCGTGTTCAGGAACCCGATCCACTGACCGACCTGGATGATGACCGAGATCTCGACCACGCCGACGACAATGGCCAGCGCGACGAAGAAGGCGATCACGACCTGATGGTACCGCCGCCCTCGGCGGTCTACGCCTCGAGGGCGAGCGCGCCCCCGAACCCGTCGTCCTCGTCGCCCCCGAACCCGTGGTCCTCGTCGTCCTCATCGACGGAGGCGAGCGCGCGACCGTCGCTTCGGAGGGCGTTGATCTCGGCGATGCGCTTCTCGAGCATGCGCTTCCGGGTCCCGACGAGCGCCTCGTACTCCCGGCTGGTGCTGTCGATCCGCTTGCCGAGCGTGTCCATCTGACCGACGAACTTCTCCCACTGCTCGAAGAAGTGCCCGAGCAGGCCGAGGATCTCGTCGGATCGGCGCGCGAGCTGGAAGTTCTCGCAGGTCTGGCGGATCAACGCGAGCACCGCGAGCAGCGTCAGCGGAGAGCACAGCACGACACGCCGACGCGACGCGTCCTGCACGATGGTCTCGTCCGTCTCGTGGATGAACGTGTACAGCTGCTCGTTCGGGATGAACAACAGGACGAAGTCGACCGTCCCACCGGCGGGGTCGACGTACTCGCGCGTGCTCAGTTCCTTCACCCGGCCGCGAACGTCGCGCAGGAAGTCGTCGCGGTAGCGCTTGCGGTCGAGATCCGACTCGGATTCGACGTAGCGGACGTAGTTGTCGAGCGGGAACTTCACGTCCATGTGCACGACGAGGTCGTTGGGAAGGAAGAACGTGAAGTCGGGGATGCCGTGCCCACCGACGGCGGCGCGCTGCTTCCGGTAGTTCACGTTCTCGATGAAGTCGGCGAGGCGCAGGACGTCCTCGGCCATGCGCTCGCCCCACCGGCCACGGGTCTTCGGGCTCGCCAGCACCTCGCGGAGGCTCTGGGTCGTGTGCAACAGGTCCGTGAGCCCCTCGCTCTGCTGCGACAGCTGCTGGCTCAGCTGACCGAACTTTCGATCGCGGTCGGCTTCGAACACGCGCACGAGGTCGCTGACCTCGTCGAGCCGCCCGGCCATCGCCTCGAGCTGCTGGTCGATGAGTGACTTCTTGCCGTCGAGCTCAGAGGTGTTGCGGTCCCGCTCGGCGCCGAAGACCGCCTGGTTGGTGGTGACCAGGCGCTCGAGCAGCTCGCCCGAGGTCGCCCGCTGCTGTCGGAGGAGGTGGGCGGCGAGCGCGCCACCGGCCCCGAGCCCGGCGATGACAGCGACGATCACGATGAGGATGCTCATGCAGTTATTGTGCGGACGGGGTGTGACAGCTACGGGGATGGTGCCCGTATGGCGCGCTGACCAGCGGAAACGCGCCGGGCCCGGTTCAGCGCCGGGTCGATGCTCCGCCGAGGTGCTCGAGGAGGAGCGTGTTCAGCGCGTCCGGTGCCTCTTCGGGGATCCAATGACTCACGCCCTCGAGGACCTCGAACCGGTACGGGCCTTCGACGTGCGCCGCCGTCGCTTCCGCCGCCTCACGACCCAACGCGGGGTCGTATGTGCTCCATACGTACATCGTCGGCGTCGTGATAGGGCCGAGCCCCTCGACGAGGCCGAGGTCGGCGGCGCGGTACCAGTTGAGCGCGCCGGCCATCGCGCCGGGTTGCGTCAACACGCGCACGTACTCGTCGACCGCGTCGTCGGCCAGGCCGCTCGCGGTGTAGAGCGCCCGCAGCCCGGCGGCGTCGTTGTCGAGGAAGAAGGGCTCAGCCTCGGGGCTGCGGAAGAACAGCATGTAGCTCGATTTGTCGCGCTGCTCGCCGTCCTGGATCGAACGCCGGAACGCGGCCGGGTGCGGGGTCGACAGGGACGTGAGCGTGCGGAGCCGCTCGGGATGACGGCCCGCCACCTGCCACGCCACGGCGCCGCCCCAGTCGTGGCCGACGAGGTCGAACTGCTCGACGCCGAGCGCGTCGGCGAAGCCGAGCACGTCT
>JBKOWN010000183.1:0-8640 GCA_046724435.1 Actinomycetota bacterium | reverse complement strand
GTTCACTCCGCCGCCGAATGTCAGGATGATCAGGCTGCGGTAGTACCGCTCGAGTCGTGACTTGAGCACCGAGTCCGGCGCGTCCTGCTTCAGATAGCCGGGCTGGCCGATCACCTCGAACATCAGGCGGAACGCCTCGAGGTAGAACTCGGTTCCGAATACCTTGATCGTGGAGGCGTCGGCGACGTCGAGGCGTTTCTGCGTCGCGTCCCAGGCCACCTTCCAGTTGGCGAGGCGCAAGAACTCGAGCCGGGCGTGGATACGGGCCAGGTGGACCTGCACCCACTCCTGGTCGATGACGCGCCGGCCGTCGGCCAGCTTGGTCTCCTGCGCCCACCGGCGAGTGTCGGTGAGCGCGCGCTCGATGATCCCCGACGAACAGAGCGTGACGCGCTCGCGGTTCAACTGATTCGTGATCAGACCCCAACCGTTGTTCTCGCCGCCGACCAGTGCCGTCGCGGGGACGCGCACGTCGTCGTAGAAGACCTGGTTGATGTCGTGCTCGCTCATCAGGTCCATCGGCATGAGCTTGATGCCCGGGGTGTCCATCGGGACGATGAGCATCGAGATGCCCTTGTGCTTCTTCGCCTCGGGATCAGTCCGGACCGCGAGCCAGCAGTAGTCAGCGCCACCCGCGAGGCTCGTGAACATCTTCTGTCCGTTGACGACGTACTCGTCGCCGTCGCGCACGGCCTTGGTGGTGAGGGCGGCTAGATCGGTGCCGGCCCCGGGCTCGGTGTAGCCGATGCAGAAGTGGATCTCGCCCTTCAGGATCTTGGGGAGGAACTCGGCCTTCTGCTCGTCGGTCCCGAAGTCCATGATCGTGGGCCCGACCGTGTTGATCGTGAGCATCGGGACGGGGGCGCCAGCGCGCATCGACTCGTCGAAGAAGATGAACTGCTCGATGGCCGAGCGCCCCTGCCCGCCGTACTCCTTGGGCCAGCCGATGCCGAGCCAGCCGTCCTCGCCCATCTGGCGGACGACCTGACGGTTCACGGGGCCGATGCCGTGCCCACGGGCGAGGCCTTCTTCGACCTCCGGCGTCAGCAGCTTGTCGTAGTAGGCGCGGAGCTCGCGCCGTAGCTGCTCCTGCTCCTCGCTGTATCCGATGTACATCAGACCTCCAACCTACAGGCCAAGCGGCTCGAGAACGCCGGTGCGCATACCGGCGGTGAAGCCGCCGTCGACGACGAGCGCGTGACCGGTGACGAACGAGGCGTCCTCCGAGGCAAGGAATGCCGCTGCTGCGGCGATCTCCTCGGGCCGGCCGAAACGGCCGAGCATGTGCGATTCCCGGTTCTGGTAACGTACCTGCGCCATGCCCTCGAGCCCCATCACCGACTCGAACATCGTCGTCCCCTCGATGAAGCCGGGGCAGATGCAGTTGGCGCGCACGCCGACGCGCCCGTAGTCGATGGCGAGGTTCTTCGTGAGCAGCACGACCGCGCCCTTCGACGCGTTGTACGAGCTTCCGCCCTCCGTGCCTTCGACGCCTTCGATGCTGGCGATGTTGACAAGGCTCCCCGACTTCTGTTCGACCATGTGTGTGAGCGCGTGTTTGCACACGAGGAACGTGCCGGTGAGGTTCACCCGGATCACACGCTCCCACTCGGCCGCGTCGAGCAGGTGGATCGGGCCGCCGCCGGCGACTCCGGCGGCGTTCAGCACCACGTCGAGACGGCCGTGGTCGCGCACGACCGCGTCGACGGCGTCGCGGATCGACGATTCGTCGGCGACGTCGGCCACGCGGACATCGCCATCGGGACCGGGTTGCAGGTCGACGCCGACGACCTTCGCGCCCTCGTCACCGAAGCGGCGGGCGCAGGCCAGACCGATCCCCGACGCGGCGCCCGTCACCAGCGCGACCTTGCCGTCGAGGCGACCCACGACGGTATGCTCACTGAAACGTGTTCTAGTCGTCAAGGCGGGGGGCCGGTCCGTGAAGTTCGCGTTGTTCTACGAGATCCCGGTGGCCAAGCCGTTCACGGATGGCAAGGAGCACGCCGCGTACAAGAACACGTTGGAGCAGGCCGTCCTCGGCGAGCAGGCCGGCTTCCATTCCTTCTGGACCGTCGAGCACCACTTCCTCGAGGAGTACTCGCATTGCTCGAACCCCGAGGTGCTCTACGGCGCGATCGCCGCGAGGACGTCCACGATGCGCCTCGGGTACGGCGTTCGCCTGCTCCCCAAGCCGTACAACCACCCGATCCGCAGCGCCGAGTCGGCCGCGGTCCTCGACCTGCTCTCCGATGGCCGCGTCGAGTTCGGGACTGGCCGGTCGTCGACGCGCGCCGAGATCGAAGGGTTCGACATCGATCCGCACGACACGCGCGCCATGTGGTCGGAGGCGCTCGAGCACATCGTCGGGGCGTGGACGAACGAGTACTACCAGGCGGACGGCAAGTACTGGCACATGGGCGGGCCGCGGCGCGTGCAACCGAAGCCGCTGCAGAAGCCGCACCCGCCGCTGTGGGGCGCGACGAGCAGCGCCGACGGCCACCGCGAGATCGGACGCCACGGCATCGGGCTCTGCTCCTTCACCGTCGGCGTGCCACCCGAAGACCTCGTCGAGCGCATCGCGATGTACCGCGAGGGGCTCGACGAGTGCACGAAGCCGGTCGGCAAGGAGGTCAACGACCGCGCCGCCACTTTCACGATGGTCCACTGCGCCGACACCAACGAGCAGGCGTTCGCCGACGCCGAAGAATCCTTTCCCTGGTACATCAAGACCGCCGTCCGTCACATCGGCTCGCTCGTCGACTGGATGGAAGGCAAGGACCTCGGCACCTACAGCTATGCCGAGCACATGGCGCAGCTCGACAAGGAAGGCACGCTCGACCACCTCAACTTCGAGTACCTGCGCGAGAGTGGGTCGGCCGTCGTCGGCGACCCGGACCGTTGCGTCGAGCTCGCCGAGCGCTACCAGGCGGCGGGCTGCGACCTGCTGCTGTGCCTCGTGAACCCGTACAAGATCCCGCACGAGAAGGTCATGCGGTCGATCGAGCTCCTCGGCGAGCGCGTCATCCCGCAGTTCGACTAGAGGGCGCGAAGTGAGCGCGAGCGACCACGACGCGGTTGTACGGCGTTCGTTCGAAAAGCAGGCGGGGCTGTTCACGGGTGAAGACTCGCCGTTCGCGCACCGACCGCCTTCTCCGCGGGCCTGGTTGGAGCCGCTGGAACCCGAGATGATCGTCCTCGACGTGGCGTGCGGCGCCGCTCACGCCGCCGAGCAGGTTGCGCCGCACGTGCGCCAGGTCGTGGGCGTCGACCTGACGCCCGCGCTGCTCGAGGTCGGTGCGGACCGGCTGCGCGCGGCCGGCATCGCCAACGTTCTCCTCCAGGAAGCGAACGCCACGCAACTCCCGTTCCTCGACGCGTCGTTCGATCTCGTCATGTGCAGGGGCTCGCTGCACCACTTCGCCGATCCCCCGGGCGCAGTCGCCGAGATGGCGCGCGTGTGCCGGTCGGGCGGCCGCGTCGTCGTCGCCGACATGGTGGCGCCGAGCGCCGAAGTGCGTGACGCGTTCGACGCGCTACACCGGTGCCTCGACCCGTCGCACGCCGGCGTCCTGCTCGAGGCGGAGCTTGCCGGGCTCCTCGAGGCCGAGGTCGGACCGCTCTCGTACGGCGAGACGTCCGATCCCTTCAGGATCCCCGTCGATCACATCCTCAGTGACGCCGCCGATCGCGACGCCGTCACACAAGCGTTGGAAGCCGAGCTCGCCGGCGGCGCCGCAACCGGTTTCGAGCCCGTCCTCGAGGACGGTCAGACGCTCGTGTCGTTCACGAACACCGTCGTGCACGCGAAACGAATGTCGGGTTAGCTCGCGACGACGCCCTCGATCACGCTCACGGTCGACGGCTTCGGGACACGACTGACGCCGGTGGGCTCCAGGTCGGCCGCACGAAGGAGCGACGCGAACTCCTCTTCGGTGCGCTCCTTGCCGCCCGTGTTCACGAGCATGTTCAGGTCACTCATCACCACGCCGAGGAGCGCGAACGACGGCTTGACCGTCTCGGGCACGACGGGTTCGACGATGAGCACCTTGCCGTCCGCCTTCATCGCCTGGCGACAGTTCGAGAGGATCGTGATGCAGCGCTGGTCGTCCCAGTCGTGGATGACGCTCTTCATGATGTAGGCGTCTGCTCCCGCTGGCACCGTGTCGAAGAAGTCGCCCTCGACAACCTCGCAGCGATCCTCGACGCCGGCGGCGCGGAGCCTTTCCCTCGATTCGGCCAGGCCGGGACCGGTGTCGAAGAGGGTCCCTTGCAGAGCGGGCGTGTCGGCGAGGATCGACGCTAGCAACGCGCCGTCGCCACCGCCGACGTCCACGATCGTCGAGAACTGCGCGAAGTCGTACGTGCCGATGATGCCGGGTGCCTCCCGGAGGGTGCCCTCCGACATCGCTTGGTTGAAGCTCCTCGACCGCTCCGGGTCCTCGCCGAACTCGACGAATGGCTCCGCCACGACCCCACGCTCGTGGCTCGGCCTTCCCGTCTGCACGCCGGCGGTGAGGTCGCCCCACGCCCGCCACACGTGCTCGCCACAGAACAGCTGTGTCGTCGCCCACATCGAATCGGGCACGTCGCTCCGCAACAGCGCGCCAAGATCGGTGAGCCCGAAGTGGCGGGGCTCGGTCTCCTCGAGGATGCCGAGGTAGGCGAGCGCCCGCAGCAGCCGGTACAGCGACGGCGCGTGGGTGTCGGTCTCCTCGGCGAGCTCGTCCGTGCTCTTCGGCCTGGCGGCCACGAGGTCGGGGATCCGAAGGCGGGCCGCGACCGAGAGCACCGCGGAGGGGAAGAAACCGAAGATCAGCTGCTGGAGCAGCGGGATACGCGGATCGTCGAGTACTTCGGCCACGGCGCCAGCGTACGCAGAGCTCCGCCCGGCTTGCTCGGAGTCGGACCATCCGGGAACGATGCTGACAGTGCTCGACGACGACATGAAGCGGGTCGTGCAAGAGCAGCGGCTGGGCTATGTCGCGACCGTCTGTCCGGACGGCACGCCCAACCTGTCCCCGAAGGGCACGACCGCGGTCTGGGACGACGAGCATCTCGTGTTCCTCGACATCTTCTCGCCGGGCACGGTGGCGAACATCGAAGCGGGCAACCGGGTGGTCGAGGTCAACGTCGTCGACCCCATCCGGCGCAAGGGCTACCGGTTCAAGGGCCCGGCCCAAGTCCACCGGGACGGCCCGCGGTTCGAGGACGTCCTGCGCTGGTACGAGACTGAGCGCGGCAGCGATGTGAGTCGTGTCAACTCGGTCGTGCTCGTCCGAGTCGAGCAGGCGGTGCCGCTCGTCTCCCCCGCCTACGCCGACGGCTCGAGCGAAGCCACGATCGAGCAGCGCTCGCTCGACATGTACGGCCTGATGCGGCGGTAGACCGCCCGCTCAGGTCACGCGCAGCGCGATTGTGAGCAAGGTCGCGGACGCGAGGGGCGCGATTGTGCGCACGTGGTTCCCGGCTGTCCACGTCCTGACGAAACGGTTCCACTGGCTCTCGGCGTCGGGATCGCTCGGATCGAGGGCCGCGAGCGCGTCGTTGCGAGGCACGTGGAACGCCATCGTCAGGACGACCACCCCGGCGAGGTAGACCAAGCCGCCGACGAGCAGATACACGGCGTAGGGCTCGCCCCACTCCACGAATGCCGCGACCACGAGCACGGCGCACGCCACACCGGTCCCGAACAAGGCCAACATCACCAGCGGGTTGATCACGACGACGTTGATGGTCTGCATGGCCACCAACCCGTGCGCCGCGGGCACCCGCGTGAGCGCCTTCATCACGGTGGTCGAAAAGGCGAAGAAGAACCCCGCCACCAACCCGCAGGCGATCGCCGTGACGAGCGTCAGGACGAACAGGAAACCGTCGATCATCGCGTCGCCTCCGCAGACTCGTTCCACACGCCCGTGGCGGCGGCGTCCCGCGCGAAGTCCCGGAAGTCGCGGGGCTCGCGACCCAGGACGCGCTGGACGCCGTCCATCGTGTGCGAGTTGCGCCCGTCCAGGACCTCGGCGAACAGGTACGTCAGCATGGCGATGACGTCCGCCGGTACTCCGCTCTCCGCCGCCGCGGCCGCGTACTCGTCGATCGACACCGGCACGTACCGGATGTCACGGCCGGTCGCAACGCTGAGGTCCGTCGCCACGTCGGTGAGGGTCAGGAGCCGGGGCCCGGTCAGCTCGTAGAGCTCGCCGATGTGCTTGTCGTCGGTCAGCGCCGCGACGGCGACGTCGGCGATGTCATCCGCATCCACGAACGGCTCGGGCGTGTCGCCGGCCGGGAGCGCGATCTCGCCACTCAGGACGCCGTCCACCATGTAGTCCTCGCTGAAGTTCTGCATGAACCAGGTCGAGCGGACGATGGTCAGCTCGGCGCCGGAGTCGCGCACCGCCTCCTCGGCGTGCTCGGCCTCCGCCTCGCCGCGGCCGGCGAGGAGGACGAGGCGCGGAACCCCTCGCCTCACGGCCAGGTCGGCGAACGACCCGACCGCCTCGACCGCCCCGGGCGCCGCCAAGTCGGGGTAGTACGAGACATACACCTTGGTCGTGCCCTCGAGCGCCGGGCCCCACGTGGACCGGTCCTCCCAGTCGAAGGGAGGCTGGCCGGCGCGAATCCCGAGCCGGACCGGGATGTCCCGGGCCTGCAGTCGCGCCGCCACCCGGCGGCCGGTCTTCCCGGTGCCGCCGAGCACCAAGATCGTGTCCTTCGTCTGCATGGTCATCACCTCACGATCGGTGGTTTCGTGACGTTGTAACGATACATTGTATCGTAACGGCGTCACGATATGCTGTCAACCGTGGGAAGACCGAAGGAGCACGGCGAGGCCACGCGGGCGGCGCTGCTGTCGGCAGCCGAGCGCCTCATTGACCAGGGCGGGCCGGACGCGGCCTCGGTGCGGGCCGTCGCCGACGAGGTCGGCACCTCGACCCGAGCCGTGTACAGCGGGTTCGGCTCCAAGCAGGGCCTGCTCGAGGCGCTGGCGATCCGCTTCTTCGATGAGCTGCAGGCGGCGACCAGTGCCATTCCGCTCACTGACGACCCGGTCGCGGACCTCGTGAACGCGGCGATGAACGCCTGGCGCCGCACCGTGCTGCGTCATCCTTCGCTGTACCGCCTGATCTTCCTGCGCCTCGTCCCCGACCTCGAGCTCGGTCCGGAGTTCGGCCAGGTCGCCTACGGCGCGTTGGGCCAGCTGCAGGCCCTAGTCGAGCGGGTCGCCCCCGGTCCGGACGTGCACGAGCGCGCGCTCGCATGGCACGCGTTGACCGAGGGGCTGGCGTCGATGGAGGTCCGCGGCCAGATGCTCGACACGTTGAACGCCGAGCGCATCTGGCGGATCGCGCTCGAGGCGCTCGTGCGGGGCTTCGAGACGGAGGGCGTCAGCGCGGCGCGCGAGGCATCCCCAGGCCGGCGAGGGCGATGATCTCGCGCTGCACCTCGTTGACCCCACCGCCGAACGTGCCGACGGGCGCCTGCCGGTAGGCCGCCTCCAACGCACTGTGAAGGGCGGCGACGTCGGCGTCGCGCCGGATCGATGCCGACTGCCCGACGACGTCCATAAGCGCGCGCAACGCGCTCACGCGCAGCTCGGTGCCGAAGACCTTCATCGCCGACGCGTCGGCGGGGTTGAGATCTCCGTCGGTGAGCGCCGAGGCGACCTGCCAGTTGGCGAGCTTGAGTGCGTCGACCTGCGAGTACACGCGCGCCAGTGCGATGCGCACCCACTCCTGGTCGATGACGCGCCTCCCGTCGGCGAGGCGGGTCTCCTTCGCCCAGCGCAGCACCGCTTGCAGGTGCCGGTCGACCATTCCGGCCGGCGCGAGCGCGACCCGTTCATGGTTGAGCTGGGTGGTGATCATCTTCCAGCCCTCGTTCTCCTTGCCCACGAGCGACGACGCCCGCACGCGCACGTCCTCGTAGTACGTGACGTTGGTGAAGCCGCCACCGAGCAGGTGGATCGGCGAGTGCTTGTAGCCGGGCTGGTTCGTGTCGACGAGGAGGATCGAGATGCCCTTGTGCTTCGGCGCGTCGGGATCGGTCCGGCACGCGAGCCAGACCCAGTCGGCGTCGTTGCCTCCCGTCGTGAACACCTTTTGCCCGTTGACGACGTACTGGTCGCCGTCGCGCACCGCCCGGGTCCGGAGCGACGCCAGGTCGGTGCCGGCGGCGGGCTCGGTGTACCCGATGGCGAAGTGGAGCTCGCCGGCGAGGATCCGAGGCAGGAAGTACGCCTTCTGGTCGTCGCTCCCGAAGCGCATGAGCGTCGGGCCGACGGTGTTGAGCGTCACCAGGGGCATGGGGACGCCGGCGCGCTGGGCCTCGTCGTAGAAGATGAACTGCTCGGCGGGGGTCCGGCCCTGGCCGCCGTACTCGGTCGGCCAGCCGATGCCGAGCCATCCGTCAGTGCCGATCTGGCGGACGAGGTCGCGGAAGGCGTCGCCGCCGGCTTCCGGTCCGGGGAGGGCGGTCCGACGCGCGGGCGTCATGAGCCGCTCGAAGTAGTCGCGCAGCTCTCGTTGCAGCTCGCGCTGCTCGCGGGTGAGGTCGATGCGCAGGAATCTGGACGCTACCGTCGGGCTTCAGCAGACTGCAACGAGTTCCAGTTCTGCGGACGAGGGGGGACCGCCGATGGCC
>JBKOWN010000023.1:0-9397 GCA_046724435.1 Actinomycetota bacterium | reverse complement strand
GGCCAAGGAGTTCCGGCCCGATCCCGCGAAGTACAACCCGCGCGGCGGCGCCATCGCGATCGGGC
The DNA here is from genome assembly GCA_046724435.1 of Actinomycetota bacterium. Lineage (GTDB taxonomy): Bacteria > Actinomycetota > Acidimicrobiia > IMCC26256 > JACDBD01 > JALZAA01. The sequence continues at coordinate 9,332 of JBKOWN010000023.1, read as the reverse complement.
ATCCGCTCGGCGCGAGCGGCGTGCGCCTGATGACCACGATGCTCAACCACCTGGAGACGACGGGCGGCCGCTTCGGTTTCCAGACCATGTGCGAAGGCGGCGGCCAGGCGAACGCGACGGTCATCGAGCGCCTGGGCTGACGTTCTGGGTCCGATGCGTGCATCGACCAGAACTGTCATGGTCCCTGCACGCATCGGGTCGAGTGCATGCGAGACTGCCGGGCGTGTTGACGCTCGAGTCCGGGTCGGCGCGCTTGGTGGTCGCGCCGGAGCAAGGCGGCCGGATCATGGCGCTGAGCGTGGACGGGCTCGACCTCCTGGTGACGCCGGACGTCGACAACCACAACTTCGGCTGCTTCCCGATGGCGCCCTGGGCCGGGCGCATCCGGCACGGCAGCTTCGACTTCGAGGGCCAGCGGTACCAGCTTCCGCTCAACAACCCTCCGCATGCGATCCACGGCACAGCTCGCGATCACGCCTGGCGGGAGGACGGCGAGGGCCTGATCTCGGCGCCGCTCGAGCCGCCGTGGCCGTTCGGCGGCCGCGTCGTCCAACGCTTCTCTCTCGCGCCGGACGCACTGCAGCTCACGATGGAGGTGCACGCCGCCGACGCGCCGATGCCGGCCTCGTGTGGCTGGCATCCGTGGTGGCGCCGAGGAGCGCAACGCGGCGACCGACTCGCCGTCGAGCTCCACGCCCAGGCGATGTTCCGGCGCGACGGTGACGGGATCCCGAACGGCGAGCTCGTGCGGCCGGGTCCCCACCCGTGGGACGACTGCTTCACGCACCTCGGCGATCCGCCGGCGGTGCTGCACTGGCCGGGCGCCGCCACGGTCACCCTCGAGACGTCCTGTCCGTGCGTGGTCGTGTTCGACGAGCCCGAGCACGCTATCTGTGTCGAGCCCCAATCCCACCCTCCCGACGCGTTCAACCTCGGCCCGGCCGTTGTGCGCCCGGGAGCGCCGCTCGTCGTTACCGCCACGTGGTCGTGGCAGATCGACAACGAGTAGGAGGCGACCATGCCGGCGACGCTCTCCGACGACGACATCGCCGCGATCGACGCGTACTGGCGCGCCGCCAACTACCTCACCGTCGGGCAGATCTACCTCTGCGACAACGCGCTGCTGCGCGAGCCGCTGACGCCCGCGCACATCAAGCCCCGGCTCCTGGGCCACTGGGGCACCTCACCCGGCCTGAGCCTCCTGTACGCGCACCTCAACCGCGTCATCCGCGAACGCGACGCCAACGTCATCTTCATCACCGGACCGGGACACGGCGGCCCGGCGATCCTCGCCAACGTGTACCTCGAAGGGACGTACAGCGAGATCTACCCGCTGGTGTCGCCCGACGCCGCCGGGATGCATCGGTTGTTCCGCCAGTTCTCGACGCCCGGTGGGGTGCCGAGCCACGTGAGCGTCCCGACGCCCGGCTCGATCCACGAGGGGGGCGAGCTCGGGTACTCGCTCGCGCACGCATTCGGTGCCGCGTTCGACAATCCCGACCTCGTCGTGGCGTGTGTGATCGGCGACGGCGAGGCGGAGACTGGCCCGCTGTCGGGCTCCTGGCAGGGGATCGACTTTCTCAACCCGGTGCGCGACGGCGCCGTGCTGCCCATCCTCCATCTCAACGGCTACAAGATCTCGGGCCCGACCGTGTTCGGACGGGCGACCGACGACGCCATCGAGGCGGTGTTGCGCGGCTACGGGTACGACGTGCACTTCGTCGAAGGTGACGAACCGCCGGCCGTGCACCGCGACCTCGCGTCGACGCTCGACCGCTGTTTCGACGCCATCCGCGTGATCCAGGACGGCGCGCGTGCCCACGGCTTCGGCGCCCGGCCACAGTGGCCGGCGATCGTGCTGCGGACCCCGAAGGGCTGGACAGGCCCGAAGGTCGTCGACGGCCTGCCGGTCGAGGGCACGTTCCGCGCGCACCAGGTGCCGCTCGCCAACGTGCGCGACAACGCCGACCACCTGCACCAGCTCGAGGAGTGGATGCGGAGCTACCGACCCGAAGAGCTGTTCGACGGTGACGGGTGGTTGACGCCCGCGCTGGCGAAGCTCGCGCCCTCCGGCGATCGCCGCATGGGTGCGAACGCGCACGCCAACGGTGGGCGAGTGCTCGAGCCGCTCGACCTCCCCGACTTCACCGGATACGCGATACCGGTCTCGCAGCCGGGTGCGGAGCTGCACGAGTCGACACGCCGACTCGGCGAGTTCTTGCGTGATGTGTTCACGCGCAACCGGGAGAGCGCCAGCTTCCGCCTCGTGTGCCCGGACGAGACGAACTCGAACCGGCTTGGGGCGGTCTTCGACGTCGAGAACCGGATGCTGGTCGAGCCGATCATTGCCATCGACGACCACGTGGCGCACGACGGCCGCGTGATGGAGGTCCTCAGTGAGCACAACTGCCAGGGCTGGCTCGAGGGCTACCTGCTCACCGGACGGCACGGCCTGTTCGCGTCGTACGAAGCCTTTGCGATGGTGTCGGCGTCGATGACCGTTCAGCACGCCAAGTGGCTCGAGGCGGCGCGCGACCTCGCCTGGAGAGAGCCGGTGTCGTCCCTGAACATCCTGCTGACGTCGACGGCCTGGCGGAACGATCACAACGGCTTCAGCCACCAAGGCCCGGGGCTGATCGATGTCGTGCTCAGCAAGAAGGGGACCGTGTCGCGCATCTACCTGCCGCCCGACGCCAACTGTCTGCTGTCGGTCGCCGACCACTGCCTGCGGAGCCGCGACTACGTGAACCTCATCGTGATCGACAAGCAACCCCAGCTGCAGTGGCTCGACATGGACACGGCTCGCCAACACGCCGCTCAAGGAGCGTCGGTGTGGGACTGGGCCGGGACCGAGCACCGCGGCGAGCCCGATGTCGTCCTCGCCTCCGCCGGCGACATCGTCACCATGGAGACGCTGGCGGCCGCCGCTCTCCTTCGGCAGTACGTACCTGCGCTCGAAGTCCGCGTTGTGAACGTCCTCGATCTCATGGCGCTGTTCCCCGAGAACCGTCATCCCCACGGAATGGACGAGGGTCGCTTCGTGAACCTGTTCACGGACGACACCGACGTCGTGTTCGCGTTCCACGGCTACCCGAGCGCCGTGCACCACCTGATCCACGGCCGGCCCGACCCCGGACGCTTCCACGTCCGCGGGTACGAGGAAGAGGGCACGACGACGACCCCGTTCGACATGGTCGTGCGCAACCACATCAGCCGCTACCACCTGTGCATGGAGGCGTTGCACCGCGCCCGTCGGGCTCCCGTCGGGGGCGAGACGCTCGTCGAGCACTGCGAGGACATGCTCCGGCGCCACCAGGCCTACGTCGTCGTGCACCTCGAGGACATGCCGGAGGTGCGCGACTGGCGCTGGAGCCCGTGAGCCCCAGCGGACCGCTGGTCGTCCTGTGCGTGAACAGCGGCTCGTCGTCGCTGAAGACAGCGCTGTTCGACGTCGACGGCACGGCCGAACGGGCGTTGGCCCGGGCCGCGCATCCCGTGGAGTCGGGCAACTTCACCGCCGCGCTCGACGCCGTCCTCGCGTCGTTCGACGCGCAGGGACTGCCGCCGCCGGGCGCCGCCGGCCATCGGGTCGTGCACGGCGGCCCTCGCCACGCCGAGCCCGCGCTCGTCGACGACAACGTGCTCGCCGACCTTCGGGAGTTGGTTCCGTTCGCGCCGTTGCACATGCCGGCGGGGATCGCGGGCATCGAAGCGATCCGCGGCCGGTGGGACATCCCCCAGGTGGCGTGCTTCGACACTGCGTTCCATCGTCACATGCCCGAGCTCGCGCAGCGGCTACCGCTGCCCGGGTCACTCTGGGATGTGGGCGTGCGCCGGTACGGCTTCCACGGCCTCTCGTACGAATACATCGTCGGCGCACTCGGCGCGCCGCAGCTCGGCCGGGCCGTGATCGCGCACCTCGGCAACGGGGCCAGCATGGTCGCGATCCGCGACGGGCAATCGGTTGAGACGACGATGGGCTTCACGCCCGCGGGCGGATTGGTCATGAGCACCCGCAGCGGCGACCTCGACCCAGGTGTCGCCGTGTACCTGCTGCGCGAGCAGGGTTACGACTCCGACCGCCTCGAGCAACTCGTCGACCGGGAGGCCGGGCTGCTCGCGCTGTCCGGCGACACGTCGGACATGCGGGTGCTGGTCGAGCGGCGGGCGAAGGACCGGCGCGCCGCGCTCGCCGTCGACGCCTTCTGCTACCAGGCCCGCAAGCACGTCGGCGCGCTGGCGACGGTGCTCGGCGGGCTCGACACGCTCGTGTTCACCGGCGGCATCGGCGAGAAGGCTGCTCCAGTCCGCGCCGGCATTTGCGACGGGCTCGAGCACCTGGGCGTCGAGTTGGACCCCGTGGCCAATGCCGCAGACGCCGACGTGATCAGCGCGCCCGGCGGCCGGTGCGTCGTCCGGGTCGAGCCCACCGACGAGGATCTCGTCATCGCCCGCCATACGGGCGCGCTGGTGGACGGCTAGCCGACCGCATCCCGCATCGCGGCCAGCTGCTCGAGGTAGTGGTCGAGCGAGTGGTGCACGACGCGCACGTTGAGCGTCGTCGCGCCCGCTTCGGCGAGACGGGCGGCCGCGTCGCGCACCCGGTCGGGCTCGGCGCCCGGATCGAACGGATGCTCGTTCTGGAGGACGATCTCGAACCGCGGCGCGTCGGGCAGCTCGGCGCGGGCGGCCCACGCGTCCGTCTCGCGGGCGCGGGCGATGATGTCGGCGAGGTCGGCGCGTGACAGGCCGAAGGGCGCCCACCCGTCGCCGAGCTCGACAGCTCGGCGCAGCGACCGTGTCGTACGGCCGCCGATCCAGATCGGGACGCGCGGCTGCACGGCACACGGGTCGACCACGAAGCCGCTGTACGTGTAGTGCTCGCCCCGGTACTCGGGCTCGAGCTCGGACAGTGATGCGCGGAGGGCGCGGACGGCGTCGTCGCCGCGGCCGCCACGCTGGTCGAACTCGGCGCCGAGCAGGTCGAACTCCTCGCGCAGCGACCCGACGCCGACGCCGAGGACGAGCCGTCCGCCCGAGACGCGGTCGAGCGTGCCGTAACGCTTGGCGATCGCGAGCGGGTGGTGATAGCCGAGGACGAGCACGTGCGTGGCCAACCGGATCGTGGTCGTACGGGCGGCGATGTAGCCGAACGTCGGGAGCGGATCCCAGTAGGTGGCGCCGCGCGTGTCGGTCACATCAGCGGGGAGCGCCACATGCTCGCTGCACGTGAGGTGGTGGTACCCGAGCCGCTCACCCTCGACGGCGACGCGGGCGATCTCGTCGATTCCAGCGGTCTTCTCCCACGTCGCGTGCGCGCGGGGGAGCCGCGTCACAACCGGCGTGACGATACCGAGCTTCACCGTCCTTGTCCCCGTAGGGTCACAAAGTGTGTGTAGAGCGCCGGTTTGCGACCCAACGCGCCGTGTGGGGTGCTTACTTTCGGGGGAGGAGCGCGCGGTCGGCGATGATGTTCTTCTGCACCTCGGTGGCGCCGGCGCCGATCGTCGTGTAGCGCTGGAACGAGTACAGGCGCGTCCACGTGCCGCCGTCGACGGCGTCGGGCCCTCCCTTGGCGAGAACTCCCGCCGGGCCGAGCAGGTCGACGGCGAGCTCGGCGAGCGTCTGGGCGAGGTAGCTCCACTGCAGCTTGGCCAGCGGGACCTCGGGCCAGTTCTTCTCGCCCTTGATGATCTTCGTGAGCGCCCGGTAGTTCAGAAGCTTCGTGTACTCGATGTCGGTGAAGGCCCGGGCGATGCGGTCACGGATCTCGGGATCGCGCAACGCGTCCGGGTTGGTCGCCTTGGCGGCCGAGATCATCGACCGGAGGTCCGCGGCCATGGTGATCGCCAGGCCGGCGGTACCGACGCGCTCGTGGCCCAGCGTGCCCATGGCGACCTGCCAGCCCTGGCCTTCCTCGCCGAGACGGCAGTCGGCCGGGACCCGGGCGTCGGTGAACCAGACCTCGTTGAAGAGCTCGTCGCCGGCGATGTCGCGGATCGGGCGACACTCGATGCCCGGCGTATGCATGTTGACGATGAACGCGGTGATGCCCTCGTGCTTGGCGCCGCGTTCGATGGCCTCGGGATCGGTCCGCAGGAGGAACAGACCCCAGTCGGCGAGGTGGGCGGTCGAGATCCAGATCTTCTGGCCGTTGACGATGTACTCGTCACCGTCGCGCACGGCGGTGGTGCGGAGGTTCGCGAGGTCCGAGCCGGCTTCGGGTTCGCTGAACCCCTGGCACCAGTGCTCCGACGCGTCGAGGATGCCGGGCAGCCATCGCTGCTTCTGCTCGTCGGTGCCCCACTTGATGATCATGGGACCGATCTGCCAGATGCCGTTGGCGTTGTAGATGCCCGGCGCGCGTACCCGCGCGTTCTCCTCGGCATGGATGACGTTCTGGACCGGCGTGGCCTCGCGCCCTCCCCAATCCCTCGGCCAGTTGATCGCCGCCCATCGCCCTTCGTTGAGCCGGCGCTGCCAGTCCTTGCGCCGTTCCTGGCTGCGGGAGACGCTCGACGATGTGCCGCCGGCGCGGCCACCACCCTGATCCTCGTCGCCGCCCCAGTCGGCGAGGAACTTCGGCAGGTTCTCCTCGAGCCAACCCCGCAGCTCGTCGCGGAACGCGATGTCTTCCGGGGAGTAAGCGAAATCCATCGCACGAACACTAACATCCGTGTCAGGTTTCTCGGGAGGCCGCGTTCCTTTGGATTTCACCTTCAGCGACGATCAAGACGCGCTGCGCGACTCGGTACGCGCGTTCCTCGCGCGCGAGGCGCCGAGTGGCTACGTGCGGGAGATGGCGGACGACGAGCGCGGCTTCACCGACGCGACGTGGGAGAAGATCGCGGAGCTCGGGTGGCCCGGACTCCTCGTCCCCGAGTCGAACGGCGGCGTCGGTCTCAGCCTCGTCGACATGGCCGTCGTGATGGAGGAGATGGGGCGCCTGCCGTTCCCGGGGCCGTTCTTCTCGTCAGCGGTGTTCGCCACGCTGGCGGTGCGCCGGCTCGAGGAGGCCGATCTGCTCGCGCAGCTCGCGACGGGTGCGATCAGGGGGACAGTCGCGCTCGAGGAGCTCGGCCACGACGACCCCGTCGACCGGGTGCACACACGTGCCCGGCGCAAGGGTGCCGACTGGGTGCTCACCGGCGAGAAGCCGCTCGTGCTCGACGGCCACACGGCGGACTGGGTGATCGTCGTCGCCCGCACGGAAGAGGGGCTCGGTTCCTTCCTGCTCGAGGCCCCGCGCGGCGATGCAGTTCCGACGATGGACCCGACGCGCAAAGCGGCCCGACTCGTCCTCGAGGAACGCCGGGCGGTCCCGGTCGGTCCGCGCGGCGACCAGACCGGCCTGTGGCGCCGCGTCGTCGACGACGCGTCGATCATGCTGGCGGCGGAGCTCATCGGCGCGTGCGACGCCGCGCTCGGGCTCGCGACGGAGTACGCCAAGGTGCGCGTGCAGTTCGACCGGCCGATCGCGACCTTCCAGGCCATCCGGCACAAGGCGGTCGACATGCTGCACCAGCTCGAGCTGGCGCGCGTGGGTACGCACTACGCGGCGTGGGCGTCGGATGTCGACGACCCGAGCCGTGAGCGGGCCGCTGCCATGGCGAAGGGCTTCGTCGCCGAGGCGGCGGTGTTCATCTCCGGCGAGGACATCCAGATCCATGGCGGTGTCGGGTTCACGTGGGACTGCGACGCGCACCTGTACTACAAGCGGGCGAAGATGAACGACGCGATGCTCGGCTACCAAGGCTGGCAGCGCCGCCGCCTCGCCGACCTCGTGCTCGACAACGCGTGACGCAGACGAACCGCGACAAGTTCACCTCGCTGCACGACGCCGTCGCCGAGCACGTCCGGCCCGGTGACGCGCTCCACATCCTCGTCGGGCACACGCGTTGGACCGCCGCCGCGCGCGAGGTGGTGCGCCAGTGGTGGGGCAGAGACCCACGGTTCACGCTTTTGATGCTGAGCCTGTCGAGCCTCGGGACACTCTTCTTCAAGGGCCGGCTTGTTGACCACGTCGTCACCGGGTACTCGGGCGACACGTTCCCGAACTTCACGCCGAATCCCATCTTCGCCCAGGCGTACGAGCGCGGCGAGGTCGATGTGGAGCACTGGTCCTTCCTCGCCTTCGCGCAACGGCTCGAGGCAGCGGCGTGCAACCTCCCCGCCGTCGTCACCCGCTCGATCGGCGGTTCGTCGATGGAGGCGAACGACGCGTACGAGCGCGTCGGCTCGCCCTTCGGCGAAGTCGGGCTCCTCGCCCCGTTGCACCCGGACGTGACATTGCTGCACGCGCCGGTCGCAGACGGGGAGGGGAACGTCGCGCTCCACCCGCCGCTCCTGGAAGGCGCGTGGGGCGCGCTGGCCGCCCGCCGCGGCGCCGTTGTCACCGTCGAGCGCGTCGTCGACGACCTCCGCCCGTGGTCGCACCTCGTTCGCATCCCCGCGCACCGCGTCCTCGCCGTGTGCGAAGCGCCCATGGGCGCGCACCCGGGCGGCCTGTTCACCGGCGACCTCCCGGTCGACGGATACGGCGAGGACTACGAGTTCTGGGTCGAGGCGAGGGCCGCGACGCGTCGCGACGACTTCGACGACTGGATCCGCCACTGGGTGCTCGACGTCGACGACCAGCGCGAGTACCTCGCTCGCCTCGGGGAGGACAAGGTCGCCACGCTGCGGGCAAAGGCCGACTCCGACTCGTGGCACACCGACGAAGCCGCGCACCAGCCAGACCTCGATGCACCTCCCAACCGCTGGGAACAAGCCGCCATCTTCGGCGCCCGGCACCTTGCCGAACGTGTGCACGCACTCGACGCCAACGCGGTACTTGCCGGCGCCGGGGTCGCCAACCTCGCGGCATGGCTCGGCGTCGCGCAAGCCCGTGCCGCCGGGAGCGATGTGCAGCTCACGGCCGAGATCGGGCTGTGGGGATACGAGCCGACGCCGGCCGACCCGTTCGTCCTCAACCACCGCAACTTCCCGCGTTCGACGATGCTCGGCGACGCCGGTCTCGTCCTCGGCACGCTGGTCGGCGGGCCGGGCACGAACACCGTGGCCTGCCTCGGCGGCGCGCAGGTCGACCGGTCGGGCAACGTCAACTCGACGCTCGTCCCCGACGGCCCGTTCCTCGTGGGCTCGGGCGGCGGCAACGACGTCGCCAGCGTCGCCGCCGAAGCGATCGTCCGGCGGCCGCAGGCGTTCCTGATGGACGAACCGCTCTCGAACCTCGACGCGAAGCTGCGGGTGCAGACACGCGCCGAGCTCGTCGAGCTGCGCCGGCGGCTGGGGGCGACGATCGTGTACGTGACCCACGACCAGGTCGAGGC
>JBKOWN010000138.1:0-24501 GCA_046724435.1 Actinomycetota bacterium | reverse complement strand
GTGCGCGGCCCTGCCCGGCCGCGGGGGCGAGGTCGCCGCGTGGGCGGGGCCGTGGGCGCACGACGCCCGCTGGTGGGACCGGCTGGCGCGGGCGCGCCGTGCGTACTGGCAGGTGTTGGTGGCGGCACCCGACGGCGAACGTGTCGCGTGTCTCGTCGCGGTGACCGCCGGCCACGCCGCGCTCGAGGCGATCTACGACTGAACGGACGGCGCGATCAGGTGGTCGGGTGCACGAGCTCGACCGTGTGCCCGGCCGGATCGCTGAGCGCGGTGACGCGCCATCCCCACGGCTTGTCCTCGGGCGGCTCGTCGAACGCCACCCCCGCGCCCCGAAGACGCTCGTATTCCGCGTCGACGTCGTCCACCTCGAAGTGGAGCTGCACGTGCTCGGCGTGGCCGATCGGCCTTCCGACGTGGAACGCCACGCACGGTCGCCCGGTCTCGTCGGCGAGCTGGACGAACCGTGGCGTCTCCGACGACACCGTCAGGCCCAGTGTGTTCGTGTACCAGTCCCGCAGCGTCGTGGGGTCCTCGACGAACACCGTGACGAGAGAGAACCGCATGTCGGCGATGCTAAGCCGTCCGTGCTCGCGTGTCCCGGGCTAGCGCACCTCGGCGATCTCGTACGTGAGCGTCGTGCCGTCGAGCATTCCCTTGGAGACGGCCTGCACCCGGTTCAGCCACGCGTACCGGTCGTCGCCGGTCTCGAACAGGGGCGCGGCGTAGACCGGTGACTGGCCGGGTCCCTTCGAGAGGTCGATGCGACCCGAGTACGAGACGAACACGAGCGCGCCGTCGTGGGTCTCGAATGTCATGCGCACGTCGACCGTGCACGTCATGTCGGGCCCGATCGTGGCCCAGTCGGCGCCGGCCGTGCCCTTCATCGTCCCCGACAGTCGCTCGCCTTCCAGCTTCGCCGTGTCGACCTCGATGATCGTTCGCATGCCGCTCGGCGTGTTCGGGAGGACGATCGGATCCTTCAGCGTGATCATCGCGGTGCATAGCGGGACGAGCTCGATGGGCACGCCGTCAGTCTGCACGACGCACGTCGAGTGCGACCAGGAGCGACTCCCGCCGCCACCGTTCGAGGTTCCCGCTGTAGCGCGGCTGGTACTTGTCGAACACGAGCCCGCGTCCTCGCTCTGACTCCTGGCCCGCCTCGACCACACGAGCCGTGGCCGCGTACGAGCGATCGCGCAGCCGCACCGTGACCGAGGGGTCGGCACCGAGGTTCCGCACCCAGTCGGACCGGTCACGGCCGCCGGACAGGAGATACAACGTGCCGCCGTCGAGCGCGAACCAGATCTCGATCTCGTGCGGACGGCCTGACACGCGCCCGCGAGTCGTGAGGTAGCAGAAGTCGTCGTCGGTGGCCGAGAGGAGCTCGTCCATGACGCGGCAAGTCTCGCATTCGGTCCCGACGCGCGAAGATCTGTGCTCATGGCGACGATCGAGTATGTCCGCGACCTTGCTCGCCGCGATCAAGCCCTCGCCGTGGTCGTGACCCAACGAGGCGACGGAACGCCTTCGGCCTCGATCGCCAACGCCGGCGTCCTGGCGCATCCGGTGCGCGGCGACACCGTCGTCGGGCTCGTCGTGCGGAGCGACACCCGCAAGCACGCCAACCTGCGGCACCGGCCCCGGGCGACGATCGTGTTCCGCGCCGGGTGGGAGTGGGTCGCCGTCGAAGGCCCCGTCGACCTTGCCGGTCCCGACGATCCCCTCGACGGGCTCGACGCCGGTCGCGTCCCGCAAGTGCTCCGCGACGTGTTCAGCGCCGCCGGTGGCACACATGACGACTGGGACGAGTACGACCGCGTGATGGCCGCCGAGAGACGCCTCGCCGTCCTCGTCGACCCCGAGCGCGTGTACTCCAACCCCGGGAGCTGACCTCTCCGCTGGACGGATCGAACGTGTGTTCGATACCCTGATCGGCCCGGGGCGGCCCGTCCCGGGTCGCGGCGACGGCGGCTTTGCCGACCGTTGCCGCAGAGCCGGAGCTTGCGACGGCGACCATCAGACGAGCGGAGTAGGGGCCCTTGGCCGAGGGCTACGCGGAGCTGCACTGCCACACGAACTTCTCGTTCCTCGACGGCGCCAGCCATCCCGAGGAGCTGGCCGACGAGGCCGCCCGCCTGGGCCTGGCCGCCCTGGCGGTCACGGATCACGACGGGCTCTACGGCGTGGTGCGCTTCGCCCTCGCCTCCCGCGCCACCGGCCTTCCCACCGTGTTCGGCGCCGAGCTCACCCTCGACGCCCCCCGAACGCCGCCGAACGGCTACGCCGACCCGCCCGGTGAGCATCTCGTCGTGCTCGCCGAGGGCCCGGTCGGATACGCGCGCCTGGCGAGCGCGGTGAGCACGGCGCAGCTGGCGGGGGAGAAGGGCGCGCCCTGCCTCGATCTCGGCGCGCTGGCCGACGCCGCCCGCGCGCCGGTTCACCTGCGCCGCTCGACGGCGAGTGCCAACGACGCATGGTTCGTGCTCACCGGGTGCCGCAAGGGCGCGGTCACGCGCGCGCTCCTCGACGACGGCCCCGCCGCGGCCCGGCGCGCCCTCGACCGTCTCGTCGCCGCCTTCGGGCGCGACCGCGTGCTGGTCGAGCTGTGGGACCACGGCGACCCGCTCGACCGGCACCGCAACGACGCGCTTGTCGAGGTGGCAGCAGCGTCGTCGGTCGACGTGATCGCCACCAACAACGTGCATTACGCAACGCCCGGTCAGCGGCCGCTCGCGACCGCGCTCGCCGCCGTCCGAGCCCGGCGCTCGCTCGACGAGATCGACGGCTGGCTACCGGCGGCGCCGTTCGCGCACCTTCGCAGCGCGGCCGAGCAACGGCGCCGGTTCGCGCGCTGGCCCGGTGCGGTCGAGCGCACCCTCGACGTGGCGGCGGCGTGCGCGTTCGACCTCAGCCTCGCCACGCCCGAGCTGCCCGACCACGACGTGCCGCCCGGCCACACCGAGATGAGCTGGCTGCGCGAGCTCACCGCCCGCGGCGCCGCAGTGCGATACCCGCCGAGCCACGAGCAACACGAGCAGGCGATGCGCCAGATCGCCTACGAGCTCGACGTGATCGAGGAGCTCGGCTTCCCCGGCTACTTCCTCGTGCTCGTCGACATCGTCGAGTTCTGCCACCGCCACGACATCTATTGCCAGGGTCGCGGCAGCGCCGCCAACAGCGCGGTCTGCTACGCGCTCGGCGTCACCAAGGCCGACGCCGTCGCGCTCGGCCTGCTGTTCGAGCGCTTCCTCTCGCCCGAGCGCGACGGCCCGCCCGACATCGACCTCGACATCGAGCACCAGCGCCGCGAGGAGGCGATCCAGTACGTCTACGACAAGTACGGGCGCGACCGCGCCGCCCAGGTCGCCAACGTGATCACGTACCGGCCCAAGAGCGCGCTGCGCGAGATGGCAAAGGCCGCCGGCCTCTCACCCGGCCACGCCGACGGACTCACGAAGTGGATCGACCGCTGGGGGAGGGACGTCGGCGCCTTCGAGAGCGTGAAGTCCGAGGGCCCGCCGGTGCCGGCGCTCGTCCTCGACCTCGCCGGCCAGGTGCTCGATTTCCCCCGCCACCTCGGCATCCACTCCGGCGGCATGGTCATGGCCGACAGGCCGCTGGTGGAGTTCTGTCCGATCGAGTGGGCGCGCATGGAGGACCGGTCGGTGCTCCAGTGGGACAAGGACGACTGCGCGGCGGCCGGCCTGGTGAAGTTCGACCTGCTCGGCCTGGGGATGCTCACGATGCTGCACCTGGCCGTCGACCTCGTGCGCGAGCACGAGGGCACCGACATCGATCTCGCCACGATCCCCCAGGAGCCCGCGGTCTACGACCTGCTGTGCGCGGCCGACACCGTCGGCGTGTTCCAGGTCGAGAGCCGGGCCCAGATGGCCACCCTGCCCCGGCTTCGGCCGCGCACGTTCTACGACCTCGTCATCGAGGTCGCGCTCATCCGCCCGGGCCCGATCCAGGGCGGCTCGGTGCACCCGTACCTGCGGCGACGCAACGGCCAGGAGCCGGTCACCTACCCGCACCCGATGCTCGAGGACTGCCTGAAGAAGACCATGGGCGTGCCGCTCTTCCAGGAGCAGCTGATGCAGATGGCGATCGACATCGCCGGCTTCACGCCGGGCGAGTCCGACCAGCTGCGCCAGGCGATGGGCTCGAAGCGCTCCCATGCCCGCATGGCCGTCATGCGCGAGCGGCTGCTCGCCGGCATGGCCGAGCGCGGCATCACCGGCGCGTCCGCCGAGGAGATCGCGACCAAGTTCGAGGCGTTCGCCGACTTCGGGTTCCCCGAGAGCCACTCGGTGAGCTTCGCCTACCTCGTCTACTCGAGCTCGTGGATCAAGCTGCACTACCCGGCCGAGTTCGCGTGCGCGCTGCTCAACGCGCAGCCGATGGGTTTCTACTCGCCGCACTCGATCGTGCGCGACGCCATGCACCACGGGGTCGAAGTGATCGGCCCCGACGTGAACGCATCGCACAAGGACTGCACCCTCGAGCCGCGCACCGCCGCCGCCGGACCGGTCGGTCATCCACGCGCCAACTGGCACGCCGACCCGTCGACGCGTGCGGTGCGCATGGGGCTGCGTTACGTCCGGGGCCTCTCCGACGCGCTGCTCGACCACATCGACGCCGAACGCGACCGCAAGCCGTTCACGTCACTCCCCGACTTCACTCGCCGCACCGGCGCGCCCACCGACGCCATCGAGGTGCTTGCGACCGCGGGCGCGTTCGGTTCACTGGGCCGGACGCGCCGAAGCGCGCTGTGGGCCGCCGGCGCCCTACGCGACGCCCGGGCCGACAAGTTGCCCGGGCTCGTCACCGGCGTCGAAGCGCCGGCGCTGCCGGGCATGACCGAGATCGAGGAGACGGCCGCCGACCTGTGGGCGACCGGCCTGACCGCCGGCCGGCACCCGACCGAGTTCGTGCGCGACCGCCTGACCGACCGGGGTGTCGTCACCGTTGAGGCGCTCCGCGAGCTCCCGCACCGCAGCGTGGTCGAGGTGGCGGGGATCGTCACGCACCGCCAGCAGCCCGACACCGCCAAGGGCGTCGTGTTCGTCAACCTCGAGGACGAGACCGGCCTGCTCAACGTGATCTGCACCGCCCAGGTGTGGCGCCGCTACCGGAAGGTCGCCCGGATGTCACCGGCGCTGATCGTGCGGGGGATGCTCGAGCGCTACCAGGGCGTGATCAACGTCGTCGCCGCCCGCATCGAGGAGCTCCCGCTCACCGCCGGTGACCTCGTCCGCTCCCGCGACTTTCATTGACCGGGCCGCGTCGCCCGGCCGTAATGCACGTCGATCGGCAGGCGCGTAATCCCATTCGCTTCGATGACCTCGAGCACTTGCCTATGAACCCGTTCGCGGGTATCGGTGGGGAGACGATCGAGCGTTGCTCGCATCCCCGAGCCCATGACGATCGTCCAGAACTCCTCGGCGTTCCGGAGCTCGTGCGTGCCGGGCTCACTGATGATCTCGAACCGGTCATCGGGCACGCCTCCTCCCACCAGGGTTGATCGCAGGCCGACCGGGTCCGCGACCTGCAGCCAACCGGGATCCTGCGGCACGAGATCGGGACGCCGGGCGCCGACGGCGTCGAAGAACGCGCTGTACGCGGGCTCCAGGAGGCCGCGGGCCCAGACCGTGATGACCAACCGGCCGTTCGGCCCGACCAGCTCCCACAGACCGCGGACGAGTCCTTGCATGTCCGGCACCATGAACACTCCGAACACGAGGAGCACAGCGTCGAACGAACGGGCGGGGAGATCGAGCTCGCGCATGTCGGCGACCCGGAGCTCGACGTTGCCGAGACCGGCGCGCTCGGCCTTGGCCCGGCAGAGCGCGAGCAGCCGCTCCGAGACGTCGACGCCCAGCACGCGTCCTTCCGGCCCGACGTGCTCCGCCGCCGGCACTAGCGAATTCCCGCTCCCGCAGGCGACGTCGAGGACGTGGTCACCGGGGCGGAGCTGGGCGTGCTCGACGCTGCGCCGCCCGAAGTGGACATGGAACGAGAGTGGCTCGTCGTCGTAATGGTCGGCGGCTGCGTTGAACGCAACTCGCGACTGCTCGGCAGCCTCGTCGCGCACAGCCGCGCTCAGGCGCTGCCGGTCGCGTACAACGCCACGAGCGAGACCAGCACGAGCACGATGATCGTGAGGTTGTACGCGAGGTGGGCCCGTGTCGACTCGAGCAGCGCGCCCGTCTGGGAGCGGGTCTCCTTCCAGCCGTCGAGGTAGCACCGCGTGAGGTACAGCCCGCCGATCGACAGCGCCAGCGCGGCGCCGATGGGGATGCCCACGACGGCGTGGGCGAGGCCGAACACCAGCGAGCGCCCGAGGTTCACGGCAGTGCCCCGCTCCTCGGCGCCCCGCCGGAACACCCACTCCTCCCGCGCGACCAGCAGCGGTAGGCCCACGATCAGCAAACCGATGAAGAACAGCGGGATGACCACCGACGCGATCCCGAGGTCCCGATCGCTGACGCCGACCACCGGGTTGCCCTCGCCGCCGATCGCCGACCACCATCCGAACGACAGGACGGGCAAATGGATCAATACCCAGGCCGTCGCCACGATCAAGGCGACGATCGGGATCGCACGCAGGAAGTGCCGCCAGCGCAAGCCCTGCACAACACCCAGCGTCTTGCGGTGCGCCCCGACCGATGTCCGAGCGGCCTCGAACAAGCGGAAGCCCACGACCGCCAACACCGCAACCGTCAGCAGATCGAGGACCGTCACCGGGACAGTCTTCCTCAAGCGCGCCGCGAGCCTCAGCCGTTAGGGTGAACCGGCCCATGCCGACGAGACGAATGCCGATGAGCGAGCCCCCGAGTAGCAGATGGTCCGACGCCCGCGCCTCCTTCGGCGCTTCGTCGCCGTTGTTCGCTCCGACCCGAGCGGGGTCGGGGCGGGGTTCGTCGCGCTCCTGCTCTCGTCGGGTGGGGACCTTCTCGCCGGCCTGACGCTCGGCGCGATCACCGGCACACTCGAGGCGCTGCCGGGCCTGCTCGTCCTCGTCCCCGCCGCGATCGGTATGCGCGGCAACATCTTCGGCGGGCTCGGAAGCCGGTTCAGCACTGCAATCCACACGGGCACGTTCCGCGTGTCACGTCGTCTCGACACGCTCGTCGGCCAGAACGTCGCGGCGTCCCTGGCGCTGTCGCTGTCCATATCGCTCGTTCTCGCCGTGCTCGCAAAAGCGGTCTCGGTCGGCTTCGGGGTCGCCAATTCCATCTCGATCGTGGACTTCGTCGTGATCTCCGTCGTCGGCGGGGTGTTGTCGTCCGTCGTCGTGTTGTTCGTCGTCGTCGGCGTCACCGCGCTCAGCGTGCGCTTCGACCTCGACCTCGACAACGTGCACACGCCGATCGTGACCGCCGCCGGCGACGTGGTGACGCTGCCGGGCCTGTTCATCGCCACGTACTTCATCGGCATCGCGTGGTTCACACCCGTGGTCGCGGCGATCTGTGTGGTGGCCGGGTTGGCGGCGCTCGTCGTCGCGCTGCGCGCCCGGCTGCCGATCTTGCGCAGGATCATGCGCGAATCGGTGCCGGTGCTCGTCCTCGCGGGCTCGGTCGACGTGATTGCAGGCATCACCATCCAGAAGCGCATCGAGTCCTTCCTCCTGTTCCCGGCGCTGCTCGTCCTCGTGCCGCCCTTCCTCGAAGACGCCGGCGCGCTCGGCGGCATCCTCAGCTCCCGGATCGCCACCAAGCTGCACCTGGGCACGGTCGATCTCTCGCGTGCGCCGTGGCGTGCAGTGGGGGAGGACATCCTGCTCGTGTTCGTGTACGCGCTGCCGACGTTCCTGCTTCTGGGCGTGTCGGCCGACATCGTGTCCGCCGTGTTCGACCTGGCCAGTCCGGGATCCCTGCAGATGATCGGCGTGTCCCTGCTGGCGGGGGCCTTTGCCACGACGGCGGCGATCGTCGTCGGGTACTACGGTGCCGTGGCCACGTACCGGCTCGGCCTCGACCCCGACAACCACGGCATTCCCATCGTGACCTCGAGCCTCGACTTCTTGGGAGCAGTGTCCCTGATCCTGGCTATCGTGATCCTCGGCCTCAGTTGAGGCCCCGACGTTGATGGACGAGAAACCCCCGAGAAATCTCAAGGCCATGCTCTCGGAGGCGAAAGACGCCTCCGAGCTGATGGTCGACCTCGGCTACGCGGCGCTGTTCTTCGACAACGTGGCCATGGCCGAAGAGGTGATGGAGCTCGAGGAGCGTCTCGACGGGCTCGTGCACGAGATGCGCGAGGTCTGCATCCTGGCGGCCCGCTCACCGCACGACGCCGAGCAGATGTCGAGCGTGCTCCACGTGATCTCGTCGATCGAGCGGATCGGGAACGCCGCCGTCGACATCGCTCGCATCGTCATCCACCGCCTCGGCATCCCTGCCGCCCTCGTAGCCGATCTCGCTGCTGCCGACGAGGTCTCCCACCGGGTGCGGGTCCGGGCGAGCTCGGACCTCGCCGGCCGCTCCCTCGCCGACATCGAGCTGCCGGTCAAAGTGGGCATGCGCGTCGTCGCCATCCGGCGCGGCAAAGAGTGGGTCATCGACCCCGACGGCGAGGAGGTCATGCTGCCCGACGACGTGCTCTTCCTGCGGGGCGCGCCCGATGGCATCTCCGAGCTACGCATGCTCGCCGGCGCTCCCGAGTGGCGCCCGCCCACCGTCGGCGAAGACCCGACGATCACCGACCTTGACCGTGCGGTCGACGTGCTCGTCGAGATGAAGAACATCTCCGAGGTCGCGGTCGGCCTCGCGTACTCGGCGTTGCTGTTCTACGACCAGAGCCTCGCGGCCGAGGTCAACCACCTCGAGGACCGGCTCGACGAGATGCGCGAGCGGCTCGAGGTGTGGGTGCTCCGCAGCGCGGCGGAGCAGATCGACCCGTCACCGCTGCGCGGCTTGTTGCACCTCGGCGCCGCCGCCGAGCAGCTCGGTGACTCTGCCCAGCAGATGGTCTGGCTCGTCGAGCAGGGCGAGGAGATGCACCCCGTCCTCGGCCTGGCGCTCGGCGACAGCGACGAGGTGATCGCCCGGGTGCCTGTCGGCGCCGGTTCGCAGCTCGAGGGGAAAACCTTGCGGGAGGCGAAGCTCGAGCTCGAGACGGGCACGTACCTCCTCGCCATCCGCCGCGCCGGGCGCTACATCTACCGGCCTCGCGGCCTCGTCCGTCTCGAGGCTGGCGACGAGCTCATCGCCATCGGGCCCGACGACGGCCGCGACCGCCTCGCCGAGCTCGCAGGCTTTCGCGTGCTCGAGGACGACGACACAGGCCAGATCGAGCTGGTGCGCACGCCCAACGCGCACTAGGCGCGCGTTCCGGGAACGCGTGACCGTGTGACCCCTCGGCTACGTTCGCCGTCGTGACCGCGCCGTCGCGTTCGGGTGAGCCCGTTGCGCCCGAGCAGGTGCACGAGACGCCACCGACCGGTCTCACCGAGGCCGAGGTCCGACAGCGCGTCGACCGGGGGGCGACGAACGCCAGCGGCGAGCGCACGAGTCGAACGTTCGGCGAGATTCTCCGGGCGAACATCTTCACGCGCTTCAACGCGATCCTGGGCGTGCTGCTCGTGGTCATCCTGGCCGTGGGGCATCCGCAGGACGCGCTGTTCGGCATCGTGCTGGTCAGCAACGCGCTCATCGGCATCGTCCAGGAGGTGCGGGCCAAGCGGACGCTCGACCAGCTCGCGGTGATCAGCGAGCCACGGGTGCGTGTCCTGCGCGACGGCGAGGTGCGCGAGGTCTCGGTGGACGGCGTTGTGCTCGACGACCTGATCGAGCTCCGCACCGGTGATCAGATCGCCGCCGACGGCATCGTGCGCGCCACTACCGCGCTCCAGGTCGACGAATCGCTGCTCACCGGCGAGTCCGATCCCGTCGACAAGGAGACCGGCGATCACGTGCTCTCCGGGAGTTTCGTTGTCGCAGGATCGGGACGCTTCCAGGCGACGGCCGTGGGCGACGACGCCTACGCCCGCAAGCTCGCCACCGAGGCCCGCCGCTTCGCACTGGCGCGCTCCGAGCTCATGGACGGGATCAACCGAATCCTGCGCTACGTCACCTGGTTGATCTTCCCGACCGGGGCGCTGCTCATCGTCAGCCAGTACTACGCCCTCGACGAGTGGACCGACGCGGTGAGCGGCGCGGTGGCCGGCGTCGTCGGGATGGTGCCCCAGGGCCTCGTGCTGCTCACAAGCGTCGCTTTCGGTGTCGCCGCGGTGACGCTCGCCCGCTGCAAGGTGCTCGTCCAGGAGCTGCCGGCGGTCGAGGGGCTCGCCCGGGTCGATGTCGTCTGCTTCGACAAGACGGGCACGCTGACCGACGGGAACATCGTGTTCGATCGCGTCGAGCGGCTCGACGATCGCGCCCCGGTCGAAGATGCCCTCGGCGCACTCGCCGCCGAGGAGGACCGCAACGCGACCCTCAACGCCATCGCGGCCGCGTTTCCTGCCGCCGACGGGTGGCAGCGCACCGGGTTCGTCCCGTTCTCGTCAGCGCGCAAGTGGAGCGCGGCGACCTTCGGGGACCACGGGACCTGGGTCCTGGGCGCGCCCGAGCTGGTGTGGGCCGGGCGCGACGGCGAGGTCTCGGCTGAGGCGGAGCGCCTCGCCGCCACAGGCCAGCGTGTCCTGCTGCTCACCCGGACCGACGCCCCGCTCGACGGCGAGACCCTGCCGGCCGGCATGGACGCCGCCGCCCTGGTGCTGTTCGAGGAGCAGGTCCGCCCGGACGCGGCCGAGACGCTCGCGTACTTCGCGCAGCAGGGCGTCGAGCTCAAGGTCATCTCCGGCGACAGCCCGCGCACCGTCGGTGCCGTGGCTCGTCGCGTCGGTATGCCGCACGCCGACCAACCCTTCGATGCCCGCGAGCTCCCCGACGATCTCGACGAGCTCGGCGAGACGCTCGAGCACCGTTCGGTGTTCGGACGCGTCACTCCGCACCAGAAGCAGGACATGGTGAAGGCATTGCAGGGGCGCGAGCACACCGTGGCGATGACGGGTGACGGCGTCAATGACGCCCTGGCGTTGAAGCTGGCCGACATCGGCGTGGCCATGGGCTCCGGGGCGCCGGCGACACGCGCCGTGGCGCAACTGGTGCTCCTCGACGGCCGGTTCTCGACGCTGCCGGGCGTGGTGGCCGAAGGTCGTCGGGTGACCGCCAACATCGAACGAGTGGCCAACCTGTTCGTCACCAAGACGGTGTGGGCGACGCTGCTGGCGATCGCGGTCAGTCTCGCGTTCTGGCCGTACCCGTTCCTGCCCCGTCACCTCACGATCATCGACACCCTGACCATCGGCGTGCCGTCGTTCTTCCTCGCGCTGGCCCCGAACACGCGGCGGTACGTACCCGGCTTCGTCGAACGCGTATTGCGGTTCACGATCCCGGCCGGGTCGATCGCGGCCGTCGCAGCCTTCGCGGCGTTCGCGCTCGCGCGCTTCGACGATCTGCCCCTCACCGAGCAGCGCACCGCCGCCACGCTCGTCATGCTCATGATGAGCCTGACCGTGCTGGTGATCCTCGCTCAGCCGTTGACGTGGCGCCGGGTCGTCCTCGTCGGCTTGATGATCGTCGGGTTCGTGCTGCTGTTCCCGATCCAATCGGTGCGCGACTTCTACGATCTCCGGCTGCCGAACGACGTGATCGCCGGGACGTTGGTGATCGGGTTCGCGGGCGTGGCGGTGCTGGCCGGCGGCTGGGAGGTGTCGCGGCGCCTGGGCCGCGGTCCGGCGGCGGCGGTGCAGGCAGGGTCGGTCACAACCAGTCGCGCCGCCTGAACCAGGTGTAAAGGACGATCGTGAGTGCGAGCATCAGCCCGACCGCGAAGGGGTAGCCCAATGTCCAGTCGAGCTCGGGGATGTCCTTGAAGTTCATGCCGTAGATCCCGGCTATCAGCGTCGACCCGAGCAGGATGGCGCCCCACGACGTCATCCGCTTCATGACCCTGTTCTGGCGGTTCGACATGACGGCGAGGTCGGCTTCGAGCAGCCCGGTGAGCAGGTCGCGTTGGGTCTCGATCCCGTCCGTGACCCGGAGGACGTGGTCGTAGACGTCCTGCAGGTGTACGACAGCCTCGTCGCCGACGTGGGCGGCCTCTTTCCTCAGCAATGCCGCCACTACCTCGCGCAGCGGCGCGACGACGCGACGGAAGGTGACCATGACCCGACGCAGGTCGAACACCTCCCTCGGGATGTCGTCACCCCTGGTCGTCGAGAAGACGATCTCCTCGACGTCGTCGAGGCGGTCGTCGAACCGGTCCGCAATGTCGAAGTAGCGATCGACGATGACGTCGAGGAATGCCCAGATCAGGAATCCTTCGTCGTTCGCGGCCTCGTCGGTGCGCTCCACCTCGAAGCGGCGAATCACGGCGTCGAGCTCGAACGGCGCCGGGTTGCCGGGATCGTCGCTGGCTTGACGGACCGACAGCACCCATCCTTCACCGAACACGAGGTCGATCTCCCTCGTAACCAGCTTGTCTTCGACGAGGTAGCAGTCGTGCACTGCCACGTGGAAGTGGTCGCGGTAGTGCTCGAGCTTGGTTCGCTGCCCGCCCTTGTGCAGGTCTTCGGCGGCGATGTGGCTGATCTGGAACTGTTTCGTGAGCGAGTCCAGCTCGGCGTTGGTCGCCTCCACGCAGTCGACCCACAGCAGAGCTTCCTTCGGCTCGATGGGCTCGGCGAGCCGGTCGGTCGGGACGTCCTCGTGCGCGGCGACCCCGTTGCGGTACAACCAGGCCCGGATCATCGGGCCAGCGTAGAGGCCGGTCTGCGGCGCGACCGGGAACCTGACCGTTCGGTCAAGACGTCGGTACCATGCGGGCATGGCCGTCGAAGCGCCCGAGATCACCGCCGAGCAGCTGCGTGACCAGACGCGCTCCTGGCTGCGCGACAACCTGCCGCCGGGTTGGATGGAAGCAGTCGACGCCGGCGACGAGGCGAAGGTCTCCGCGTTGCGCGGCGAGCTCGACTACTCGGAGTGGTGCGTCCGCTTCGGCGAGGCCGGGTACGCGACGCCGACATGGCCCAAGGAGTACGGCGCCGGGCTGTCGTTGGCGCCCGGGCAGGCGAAGGTCGTCAACGAAGTGCTGGGCCACTACCGCGTGCCGCGACCCTTCAACATCATCGGCATCGGCATGGGCGGCCCGACGATCATCGCGTGCGGCAGCGACGAGCAGAAAGAGCGGCTCCTGCGACCGCTGGCGACCAACCAGGAGATCTGGTGCCAGCTGTTCAGCGAGCCCGGCGCCGGCTCCGACGTCGCCGGCCTGTCGACCCGGGCGATCCGCGACGGCGACGAGTGGATCGTGAACGGTCAGAAGGTCTGGACGAGCCTCGCCCACCTGTCGAAGTGGGGGATGCTCCTCGCCCGCTCGGATCCGGAGGTCCCGAAGCACAAGGGGCTGACGTACTTCGTGGTCGACATGCAGGCACCGGGGGTCACGGTGCGTCCGCTCGTTCAGATCACCGGCGATGCCGAGTTCAACGAGGTGTTCTTCGACGACGCGCGCATCCCAGACTCGATGCGCGTCGGGCCCGAGGGCGACGGCTGGCGAGTCGCGATCACGACCCTCATGAACGAGCGCGTCTCGTTGTCCGGCGCCGGGTCCGTCAGCGGCGACACGGTCGGCGGCAGCCCGATCTCCCGGCTCCTCGAGCGCCACAAGGGCGTCAGCGACCCGATCACACGCCAGCGCCTGTCGCAGGCGTACATCGAGAGCCGGCTCATCCGTATCAACAACGAGCGGGCGGCCGCGAAACGCAAGAGCGGGGGTGAAGTCGGCCCCGAGGGCTCGATCACGAAGCTGATGTCGGCCGAGTTCAACCAGCGGCTCCAGAATCTCGCCCTCGACCTCGAGGGCGTCGGCGGCGTGGCGTGGGAGGGCGAGCATGCGCAGCGCGGGCCGCGCGGCCGGCCGACGTGGCTCGCGGACGGGAACGACGAGGGAGCGCTGGCGCGCGGCTTCCTGCGCGCGCAAGCCAACACGATCGAGGGCGGGACGTCCGACATCATGCGCAACATCCTCGGGGAGCGGGTCCTCGGGCTGCCCAAGGACCCCGACGTGTCGCGTGACGTCGCGTGGAAGGACGTCCTGCGCTCTGGCTGATGGCCGATGAACCGCAAGCTGCGCTCGTTCCTCCGCAAGCGGGGTGCCCCGCCGGAAGAGATCACCCGGGCCGAGCGCGAACACCGGCTCCTGTTACTCGCGTTCGACTACCAGCTCATGCCGGGACGGCCCCGCTACACGTTCGCGGAGGCGTGCCGTCGGGCCAGCTTCGATGTCGAGACGGCGAAGCGACTCTGGCGCGCCCTCGGTTTCCCCGACGCGCCGCCGGAGGAGCGACTGTTCCGCGACGAGGACGTCGAGACGATCATCACAATGCGACGCCAGATCGACTCCACCATCGTGCCCGTCGGCGAGAACTACGTGCAGCTGGTGCAGATCGTGCGGGTCGTCGCCGGGTCGCTGGCCAAGATCGCCGAGGTCGAGAGCGACGCGCTCGCGACCGCGGTGCGGGAACGACGGCAAGAGGGCGTGCCGGACGAAGAGATCGCGATGCAGCTCGCCGACTCGTTGGACTGGTCGAGGCTGTCGCGGCTCATCGACTATGCGTTGCGGCTGCAGCTCCGGGCATCGGCGCGTCGCAAGCTCACTGCTTCTGATCCGCAGGCGATCGGCGCCGAGGATCTGGCGGTCGGCTTCGTCGACCTCGTCGGGTACACGGCGCTGAGCCAGGAGCTCGAGCCCGAGGAGCTCGGTGCGCTCGTGAGCCGGTTCGAGGAGCTCGCCTACGACACCGTGGCGGAGCACGGGGGTCGAGTCGTCAAGACCATCGGCGACGAGGTGTTGTTCGTCGCCGCCGACAACGCCGACGCGGCACGGATCGCCCTGCGTCTCACCGAACGGTCGGCGGTCGACGAGATCTTGCCCGAGGCGCGTGCCGGCCTCGCCAGCGGCACTGTCCTGGCCCAGGAAGGCGACTACTACGGGCCCGTCGTGAACCTGGCGAGCCGCCTGGTGGAGCTGGCCCGACCGGGGAGCGTGCTGGCCTCGACCGAGTTGCACGCAGCGCTCGCCGATGACCCGGCATTCGCGTGGCAACGTCTCCGCAGTCGCCGCATCCGCGACATCGGTCGCGTCGAGGTCTGGGCCCTCGAGCACGCGGAGGAACACGTGCCCGAGCCGGAGCGCGAGCCGTAGCGGTCGGCGGCCGCGGTGGGGTGCGATACCTTCGTTTGCCCATGCCTGTCACCCCCCGCGATCGCGCCGGTAACCCGCTCTGCTTGCTCGCCGTGCACGCGCACCCGGACGATGAGGCGTCCAAGGGCGCGGGCACGGTCGCGAAGTACACCGCCGAGGGGATTCGCTGCGTGCTCGTGTGCTGCACGGGGGGCGAGGCGGGGGACATCCTGAACCCGAATGCCGACACACCCGACGTGCGGGACAATCTCGCCGCGGTTCGCCTGGCAGAGCTGCGGGCCAGCGTCGACGCCATCGGGTACGCGTCGCTGCACCTCCTCGGCTACCACGACTCCGGCATGCCCGACACCGAGACGAACGCCCGGCCCGACAACTTCGCCAACGCTCCCCTCGACGAGGCCGTCGGACGGCTCGTCGCGGTGATCCGGGAGGAGCGGCCACAGGTCATCGTGACGTACGCGGACGACCGCGAGTTCTACCCACATCCCGACCACATCCGCGTGCACGAGATCTCGGGGCCGGCCTTCGACGCCGCCGGCGATCCCGATCGCTTCCCCGACACGGGCGAGCCGTGGCAGCCGTCGAAGATGTACTACATGGGCTGGTCGAAGCGCCGGGTTCTGGCGCTGCACGAGGCGTACGTCGCTCACGGCCACGAGAGCCCCTTCGAGCGTTGGTTCGAGCGCGGGTTCCCGGACGACGGCGATCGGTTCACGACCCACGTCGACGTGGGCGAGTACCTCGAGCGGCGCCGGGCGGCTCTCCTCGCCCACCGCACCCAGGTCGACCCGGACGGGTTCTGGATGAAGCTGCCCGACGAGGTCGTCCGCGACACGTTCCCCTGGGAGGAGTACGTGCTGGCGCGCTCCCTGGTCGAGGGCGGGGTACCCGCCGGCGAGCCCGCCGAGCCCGAGACCGACCTGTTCGCCGGCATCCGGGCCGAGGTGCGAGCTCGCCACTAGATCGGTCTCGCCGGACTGGTCCGGAGTCGTATTGGGTACAAGGAGATCTCCTGCCTTTGGAAGGGGGCGCGATGCTCCAGCTCACCGAGAGTGCAGCAACGACATTGGCCGACACCCGATCCCAGATCGGCGTTCCAGATCACTTCGGCTTGCGCGTCTTCCGCGGCGTGAGCGACGGCAAGGCGGTGTTCGCGTTCGATTTCGTCGAAGACCCCGAGGACGGGGACGAGGTCGGCGAGGTGGAGGAGACCCGGTACTTCGTGGCCGCCGAAGTGGCGGCGCCGCTCGCCGACGCCGTCCTGGACACCGAGTCGACGGGGGAAGGGCAGCAACTCACCCTCAGGCGCAAGGAGTAACGGCTCGCGCGCGCTGGCGACCGGGTAGAGCGATCGGCGTCAGTGGCAATCGGGAGGCGAGCACCCGATGGCGTCGATCGTCGGCGACTGCTTCGAGCTCTTCCCGACCCGCTCCGAGCTCCGGTCGATCCCCGAGATGGGCTGCGTGTTCCACGATCGGACAGGAACGTTCTGGAATCAGGTCGACACGCCCCTGGCTCCCGCCACGATGGACGGGGTCCGGGAGCGCTTCTCGGGCGTCGACCTGCTGTTCGCGATGTACGCGAGCCAGAACCTCGAGTTCTTCGAGAGTCTGACGACGCGGTTCCCGACCGAGACGCACCAACAGAATCTCGAGGCCGTCGTGCGAATCGCACCCCGAACCGCGGTGCCGGCGTCGGCCGGCTTCCGGTTCTGCGGGACGCACGAGTGGCCGGTTATGTCGAGCGTAAGTCGGGATCCGACGACCGTCTGCTCGGCGCGTACGCGTCGAATCGCGCGACGTACCGCGTCGACGTCGTGTTCCCGGATGGCGGAGTGCGGTGGTACCAATTCGACTTCGCCGGCCAACGGCCCCGCGTCACCGACGGGTCGGGCGTGGGCCCGCCTTCGGATCTCGTGCATCGCATCGCCGCGTCGGCGTTGACTGGTTGGAGCCGCCACGCTCGGAGCTTCTTCTCGGTGCGGGCGTCGTCGCGGCGCTCCGGCGAGGTTCGGCAACCGGTCCGGGACCGGGACGGCGTGCGGCTCGAGACGCACCCGTTGCCCGATCTCCTGATGTATTACCTCCTCCGGAAGGCGGAAGGATCCGAGCTCGCCGCCAAGCACGAGGTCGACCATCAGCTCGGCCTGCTGCGAGCCGGGGTGCCACGCGGGGCGTGATGGGGCACTGATGACGCCCGATGCGCACGCGGCGTAACCTTGAGGCGCGCGGCAGTAACACGGGTAGTGATTGGTCTCGAAGCAGCGTGAAGCACCGAACACGGTTGATCGTCAAAATCGCAGCGAGCGCGGTCATCATCGCGTCCGTCGTGCTCGCTCGGCTTCTCTCCGAAGACGGCGTCGCACGTTTCGCCGCCGGCCAGGCTGCACTGTTCTTCGCGTTCGCGATCGCGACTCTGACGCTCTTCGTGTTCGTGGTGTTCGACTTCGACAAGTGGGTCGAGACGGTTCCGCCCGTGCCAAAGCGAGCAGTGCGGCGCGTCGCCGGGCGCGGTACGAGGCGAATCCGACGCGCGATCGGTTTTGTGCTCGCGCTCTACGGCATCCTCATGACCCGCGTCTGGACGAGAGTCGGTGCCGCGTTCGGCTGGCTCGTCGGACGCTCGGTGACCGGGTTGGCCTGGTTCTGGTCATGGACTGCGTGGGGCGCGGGCGTGCTGCTCTCGAGATGCGTCGCGGTCATGCAGCTGGTGTGGTCGGCGACGGGAGACGCGTTCGCCTCCAGGCTCGGTTTCGTCGGTAAGCGCTTGGAGCTGCTCTGGGCGGCGGTGGTGCGTGGCGGCCTGCGGGCGCTCGTGCTGTACCGCGCCAGAATGCAGTGGCTGTGGTCCCGAGTCGGGCACGCGCTCGTCTGGGCGCTCGCCCGCACGGGCGAGGGCCTGACGTTGTTCTGGGCGGCGGCAGTACGCCAAGGGCTGCGGGGGCTCGTCCTGTACGGCGCCGTGATGCAGAGGGTGTGGTCGGTGACGGGACACACCTCCGCTTCGACGCTCGCTCACGCCGGCCGAGGGCTGACGGCCTTGTGGGCGGGGGTTGTGCACGCCGGCCTACGGGCGCTGGTTCTATATCGCACCGGAATGCACTGGCTCTGGTCGACGGCGGGACAGCTGGTGGCACGCGTGGGCGCAGCGCTGTCTGTCCTGGGCTCGGCGATCGCGGGGGCGGGCGCCTGGTCGCTCGGTCGCGGTGGCAGGGGCATCAAACGCCTGTGGTGGGCGGCCGTCGGCCGCGGCGACGAACCGACACCCAAGCCCATCCGACGCTGGTACACGGCAACCGTCGACGCCGCGTTCGGGATCCCTCCCGACGACGCGTCGGTCGACGTCTTCGGCGGCCGCGCCGCGAGTCACCGCCCGACCGCGACCGATCCGGAGCGCGCCGCCGGGCGCGGCGAGAAGGTCGGCGCCGCCGGTCAGTCCGACGCCCAGCAGCGCCGGCGATGACGCAGCCCTATGATCCGCGCACCAGGACCAAGGGAGGACCGCGCGATGCCCAAGTACCTCTCGCAGGAATGGCTCGACGAAGGCATGAAGCTGGCCGAGGGCCAGCCTGACCGCCCGGGCGCGAGCGCCCGGATGCAGTACGTGGTGACCGGCGGCCCCGACGGCGACATCAAGTACTACTGGCTGCTCGAGAACGGGAAGCTGCTCGAGTCGAAGGTCGGCGAGATCTCCGACGCCGACTTCACCCTGACGCTGACCTACGACGACTCCGTGAAGGTCCAGAAGGGTGAGCTCGACGCCAACGCCGCGTTCATGCAGGGGCGCATGAAGGTGACGGGCAACATGGGCAAGCTCATGCAGCTGATGCCGCTCACGAACTCGCCCGAGTACAAGGAGCTCCAGGAGCAGGTCCGGGGGATCACCGAGTACTAACCCGGCCCGCCAAAACTTTCGTTCCAAGAGGGTCAGAGCGACAGCTTGGCGTTGCGGAACACGCGGCTGACAACCGCGCCCGCCTTGGCGTAGAAGCCGACGGGGCCGACCCACGCGATGTCGGGTTCCGCGTGCCCGGCGGCGGCGAGCGACGCGCACACCTCGCCGAGTAGCGCTCGGCCGACGCCGGCACGCTGGCGCTCGGGATCGGTCGCCATCGGGCCGATCCACCCGGCCCGGTTCACGGAATGGCACGCGAAGCCAACGGTCTTGCCGCGGTCGCGCGCCGCGTGACAGGTGCCGGCGGCACGGGCGCGTTCGACCTCGTCGAGCCAGTACGGGTAGCAGCGGGACGCAAGCGCCGCCGCACCCTCGCCGCGTTCGCTCTCGACGACGACGTCGCCGGGGGTGTCGGCGTGGAAGGTCGACGGGATCGACATGTTGCACGCGGCGCCGTACGGCTCGAAGCCCGTGGCCTCGAAGAGGGCGAGCGCCGCGGTGAATCGAAAGTCGACGCCGGGCCAGACGTAGCGGGGGATCGCCGTCCCGAGGTGCAGATCGCCGGCACCTGTCGCGCGCGCCCGCGTCGCGCACTCGTCCACGAGCTCCCGCCCCCGGCCCTCGCGTCGCCGATCGGGATGCACGGCGAGGAGCACGATCCATGCCGCGGCAAGGTCGCCGGATCCCTTCACGGTGAGCACGGCAGCGGCGTAGCCGTCCCCGAGGATCTCCGTGTCGGGCCCGTAGCAACACGTCTCGAGATCCGCCGCGGTCAACCCTTCGTCCGGCAACGCGGCCGAGACGAGCCGGGCGAGCTCGTCCGGCGCGAGCGTCACGCGGCGCGCTGGAGCTCGCGCAGCCGGCGATAGCCGATCAGTTGCACGCCCGCCCGGTCGACGAGGTCGCGCAGCGACGGGTCTTCGCACAGGTACGCGTGGTCCTCGACCCGTCCCGCCCAGTCGCCGTACGCGGCGCGCAACTCGTCCGTGTCGATGCCCGGATGCAGGTACACCTCGGTGAGACCCGGCCGCAGGTCGAAGAGGACCCGCTCGATGCGCCGACGCGCGCCGACCGGGCACAGGACGAAGTGGTCCGGGAACACGACGCCTTCCTCCTCGGCGAGTCGTCGGAAGGGGAAGCCGACGACGCGCTCCGCCCGCCCGCTCGCCATCCTGAGCGGAAGCCCGAAGTCGACCGCCAGCTCGAGGTACACGTCGAAGAAGTCGGCGCGCTGCTGGAGCGCGCCCATGTGGCTGTCGAGGTGGCTCACGTCGAAGCCCCACATGATCGCCCGTTCGATCTGCGCCCGGCATTCCCTGCGAACCTCGTCGAGATCGGCGTGGTCCCACGTGTCCTCGACCGTGCGTGGAAACCCGCCGTCACCGTCCAGGAGGCTCGAAGAGTGCGTGATCGGCCCCCACCGGTACGTCTCCCACTCGGAGTTCAGAGTGAGGTGCACACCCACGTCCTCCCCCCGGTACTGGGCGGCTGCGTCCCGCGCCCACGGGCACGGCACCATCAGCGACGCGCTGGTGGCGATGCCGTTGCGCAGCGCGTCGTACACAGCGACGTTGGCCGAATGCGTCGAGCCCAGGTCGTCGCAGTTGACGACGAGCAGCTTCGCGTCAGGTGCATACCCGAGGCGTTCGGCGAGGCTTGCCACTGGCACGGACGCTCGCTATCCGAAGCGCGCGACGAGCAACTCGCCGGCGCGCCGAACAGTGGCCGGGTCGGCGAAGGGCAGGTTGAAGATCAGCTCGTCCAGCCCCGCGTCGACGAGCGCGCCGACCTGGTCGATCACGGCACCGGGGTCTCCGACCGTGAAGCGCTCCTCGAAATCGGCGCCGGCGGCGTCGCGCAGGAACCCCGAGGTCTGCTCGGCTTCCTCCGCCGAGGAAGTGAGGAACAGCGACCCGAGACGCGTCGTCGTGATCTCGCTCGGGTCGCGGCCGACGTCGGCGCAGTGGCCGCGGAGCACGTCGAGCAACCGGCGAACCGTGTCGGGGCTCCCGTGGATGTTGCACATGTCCGCGTACTGCGCGACCAGCCGGAGCGTGCGCTTCTCACCGGCGCCTCCGACCATGATGCGCGGCCCGTGCGGCTGGACCGGGCGGGGGACGTTCAGCGCCTTCTCGATCCGGTAGTGCTTGCCGGCGTAGCTCGGCGCCTCCTCCGTGAACATCGCCCGGCAGATCTGCAGCGCCTCCTCGAGGCGATCGAGACGTTTCCCCGCGCGCGGGAAACTGAAGCCGAGGGCGTCGTGCTCTTCCTCGTACCACGCCGCGCCGATGCCGAGCATCGCCCGCCCACTCGAGACGATGTCGAGCGTCGTCACCATCTTGGCGAGCAGAGCGGGGTTGCGGTACGTCACGCCCGTCACGAGCGTGCCGAGCTTCACGCGGCGCGTGCGCGCCGCCAGCCCGCCCAGGAGCGTGTACGCCTCGAGCATCGGCTGCGTCGGTCCCCCGAGCGGCGGCAGCTGCCAGAAGTGGTCCATCACCCAGACCGAATCGAAGCCGGCCTGCTCGCCGGCGACGGCGATGTCGGCGACGTGCTCGAACATCTCGCGGTCGGGCACACCCGCGAACGTGAAGTTCGGGATCTGGAGGCCGAACTTGGTCATTGCTCCGTCCTTTCGAGGATTGTGCCCGTGCCGAGGCCGCCGCCGCAGCACATCGTCACGAGCGCAAACGTCCCATCGGCGCGCTCCAGCTCGTTCAGCGCGGTCGTGACCAGGCGAGCGCCGGTGGCGCCCACCGGATGCCCGATCGCGATGGCGCCGCCGTTGGGGTTGACCCGGTCCATGTCCGGCTTGAGCTCGCGCTCCCACGCCAGCACGACGGACGCGAACGCCTCGTTGATCTCGACGGTGTCGATGTCCGACATCGCCAGCCCGGTACGGTCGAAGAGTCGTCGGCTGGCGTCGATGGGGCCCGTCAGCATGAGCACGGGGTCGACGCCGACCAGGCATTCGTCGACGAAGCGCGCTCGCGGGCGCAGGCCGAGATCGCTCGCCTTGGCCGCCGTCATGAGCAGCACCGCGGCGGCGCCGTCCGTGATCTGGGACGACGACCCGGCGGTGTGGACGCCGTCGTCGCGTGCGACGGGCTTCAACGCGGCGAGCGCTTCCAGCGACGTCTCGCGGAGCCCCTCGTCGCGTTCTACACGGTGCGTCGTGCCCGTGGGCTTGCCGTCGGCGTCGACGTCGGGCGCGTCGATCGTGACGATCTCACGCTCGAGACGGCCTTCGTTCCAGGCCCGTTGGGCGCGCTCCTGGGAAGCCAGGCCGAACTGGTCGCAGGCCTCGCGCGTGATGCCCCACTTGTCGGCGATGCGCTCCGCCCCTTCGAACTGGGACGTGACCTCGTATTGCGGGAAGTACGACTTGGGGATCGGACGGCCGGGGCCCTGCCGGACGGTGGCCCCCAGCGGGACGCGGCTCATGGACTCGATCCCGCACGCCAAGACGACGTCGACCACCCCGCTCCGCACGAGCGCCGCGCCCAGGTTCGTCGCCTGCTGCGACGAACCGCACTGCGAGTCGACGGTGGTGGCGCCCACGGTCATCGGGAACCCGGCGGTGAGCCAGGCGGTGCGGGCGATGTTGAACGTCTGCTCGCCGGTTTGGGTGACGCACCCGGCGACGATCTGGCCGACCTCGGCGGCGTCGATGCCCGATCGGTCGATGACCGCACGCTGCACGTCGGCGAGCAGGTCGGCTGCGTGCACGGTCGAGAGCGCGCCGTTCCGACGCCCGAGCGGCGATCGGGCCGCTTCGACGATGACGACGTTGTTGTCGGCGAGCGTCACGGCGACCTCCCGCATTGCCAGGTGACCCGCCGATCGTACTTTCGTCGTCAGCCTGGACGAGCGGCCGCCTCGCCGGAATCCTGGCCCGTCGCGATCAGGTGCCTGTGGCGGCTCTGATGGCGGCGTCGGCCGCCGTCTGGGTGGCGAGCTTCGCGCCCTTGGCCAGCCGGGCCATGCGCGGAATGCGCTGCGGGTGCTTGGCAAAGTACGCCGCGACGGCCTTCGGATTCGGCGTGCCGTCCTGGTTGCTGAGCCGGAACACCTCCTCGTCGACATGGCTGTCCGGACGGTCGCTGATCGCGCGGAAGACCGACCACGGAATGCCCCGCCGCTCGCAGCTCTCCGCGATGACTGCGGTTTCCATCTCGAGCGCCACCACGCCGCCCGCACGGAGCTCTGTCATTACCTGCGGGTCGACCTCGAGCTCGTCGCCGGTGCGCATCTTCCCGTTCGGCGTCCCGCCGCCGAGTGGCTCGGGCCGGTACTCGGCGCTGGTGGCGCTGTAGACGACGACCTCTGGGAGGATGAGCGTGCCGATCGGCGTCTCGTTGTCGAGCGCGCCGGCCACGCCCACCACCAGGACCCGGTCGACGGGCGTCGCGTCGAGCAGACGCTCAATCGCCTCCGACGCCAGCTTCGTCCCCATCCCGGTGACGATGGCGACGACCTCGCGGCCGTCGAGTGTCCCGCGGTGGACCTCGACGCCGTCGATCTCCGTCTTGTGCAGGTCGAGTTTCTTGACGAGCGGAGACAACTCCATCGGCATCGCGCAGATGAACGCGATCGGGGGCTTCTCGGGCGTGTCCATCCGGTTAGCTTGCCGGATCTGCCGCGCCGCAGCCAGACGCGTCGTGCCAAGCTCGTGGCGGAGACGCGTGATGCCCGGGCTCATTCTCTTCCGACACGGCAAGTCCGATTGGGACGCCGACTACCCGGGTGGCGATGCCGCCCGGCCGTTGGCTCGTCGCGGGCGGAAGGCAGCGAAGACCATGGGGCGCTTCCTGGCCCGTGCCGATCAGGTACCTGATGCCGCGGTCACGTCGCCGGCGGTCCGGGCGCGTGACACGCTCCGGCTCGCCATGGACGGCGGCGGCTGGACCTGTCCCACGCGCATCGCGCCCTCGCTCTACGGCGGGGGCGTGTCCGACTTGGCGGCCGAGATCCGGAACGAGCCCGCCGCCACCGGCCTGCTCCTCGCCGTGGGCCACGAGCCCACGTGGTCAGAATCCGTGTCTGCGTTCATCGGTGGTGGCGGTGTCCGGCTGCCGACGGCGGCGATGGCGCGCATCGACTTCGACGTCGATCGCTGGGACGAGGTCGTGCCGGGCACGGGCGTGCTCGCGTGGAGCGTCGTACCGCGCCTCCTCGCCGGGAGGGCGTAGCGGCGTCAGTCGTCGCGGAGCGGGTAGTCGACGACGATCGCCCGGCACGCGCTGAGCGCTCGCGCCGAGTGCGGGGTGTCCGGCGGGACCACCGCCGCACACCCGGGGCCCGTCACCTGCTCCTCGCCGCCGATCGTCACCGCAAGCTTCCCCTCGATGACGTTCCACACCTCTTCCTGAGGGTGGTGGTGCTCGTGGAGCG
>JBKOWN010000187.1:0-8441 GCA_046724435.1 Actinomycetota bacterium | reverse complement strand
GGGGCACGAGCGCGGCGACCGAGTCGATGACGACCACGTCGAGCGCGCTGGAGCGGATGAGCATGTCGGCGATCTCGAGCGCCTGCTCGCCGGTGTCGGGCTGGCTGATCAGCAGCTCGTCGACGTTGACGCCGATGGCGGAGGCGTACACCGGGTCCATGGCGTGCTCGGCGTCGATGTACGCGCACACACCGCCGTTGCGCTGCGCCTCGGCCACCACGTGCATGGCCAGCGTGGACTTCCCCGACGCCTCGGGGCCGAAGACCTCGACCACCCGGCCCCTCGGCAGGCCGCCGATGCCCAGTGCGATGTCGAGCGCGAGCGCGCCGGTGGGGATGGCGGCGACGCCAACGTTGCCGTGCTCCCCCAGCCGCATGATCGAGCCCTTGCCGAACTGCTTCTCGATCTGGCCGACGGCCATCTCGAGGGCGTTGTCGTCGCGTTCCACGATGGAACCCTCCTCGTTGCGATGTCGATGTTCATGCGATCGGTTCATGCGATCGGGGGAAGCGCCGTCGGGAGCAACCTACGGCGGGGGTGTGACAGCTACGCCTGATGCCATCCGTGGATCACCCGAACGACACGCGTGTAACTTAGCCCGAACACCCGTTCGATGCAAGGCTTTGGGCGAGATCCGCCGCGATCGCCTACCCCAGCGGGAAGCGGGCCCGGGGCGTGTACTCGGCGCCGCCTCGTCGCGTCGTGCTCTGGAACAGCACCACCTCCTCCGCCGGCCACGCCCGCCCCACCGGCCCCGACCCGAGCGCGGCGACGACGGGGCGGAGATCGGCGGGCGCCTTGAGCCGGGCGAGGGTGAGGTGGGCGTGATACGGGCGCGCCTCGGGCGGGTAGCCGACCGGCTCCAGGAGCGCGCCGACCGCCGCCGCCAGCTGCACGAGCAGCGCGTGTCCCTCGCCGACGCCGAGCCACAGCACCCGCGCCCGCCGCTCGGTGGGGAACGCGCCCGCCGCGCCGAGCTGTACCACCGACCCACGCACCGCGAGCGGCTCGAGCGCTGCTGCCGCGGCGCCGAAATCGACGCGGTTGCCGAGGAACTGGAGCGTGAGGTGCCATTGCGGCCGCGTGGTTCGGCGAGCCGTCGAGGGGACCTCGATCGCCGCCGCGGCGGCGTCGACGGCGTCGAGGACGTCGTCGGGCGGGACCACGGCCAAGAAGCCCCGGCCCAGCTCGGGCTCGCTCACCCCATCGAGACGAGCTTCATGCGGAGCAAGTTGAGCAACGAGATCGTGGCGAACTGGCGCACCATCTCGCGTTGACCCGGCAGCTGCGTGCCGACCGCCTCGACCGGGCCGTCGCCGAACGCGAGCCCGAAGAAAACCGTGCCGGGCGGCTGCCCCTCCTGCTCCTCGGGGCCCGCCACGCCCGTCACTCCGAGACCGACGTCGGCGTCGAAGACACGCCGCGCCCCCGCCGCCAGCTGCGCCGCGCATTCGCTGCTCACCACCGACTCCGCGGTCACGCCGAGCACGGACCGCTTGACGTCCGTCATGTAGGCGACGACACCGCCCTTCAACACGTCGCTCGTGCCGGGCACGCTCACGAGCCGGGACGCGACCAACCCTCCCGTGAGCGACTCAGCGAGCCCGAGCGTCAGCCCCCGCTTCCGCAGCAGGCCGAGAACGACCGTCTCCATCGTCTCGTCGTCCACGCCGAACACGAGATCGCCGAGGATCTCGCGCAAGGCCTGTTCCTCCGGCTCGATCAGCGCGCGCGCCTCCTCGGGCGTCGGCGCCTTGGCCGTGATCCGCACGATCAGCCCTTCGATGCCGCGGGCGAGGAAGGCGATCGTCGGGTTCGTCTGCGCGTCGACCCGATGGGCGATCATCTCGGCCAGTCCCGACTCGGACGTCCCCCATGTCTTGAGCGACCGCGACACGATCGCCCCTTGCTGCCCGGACCGAGCAAGCAGATCGGGCAGGACGTGCTCGCTGATCATGAGCTGCATCTCGTACGGCACGCCCGGCACCGCGTAGACGACCTTGTCGCCCACGGGCGCCTTGATTCCGGGCGCGGTCCCTACCGGGTTCAGGATCGGCTCCGCGCCGATCGGGATGTCGCACTGGCGCAGGTTGTTCTCGGGCATCTCGCGTCCGCGCGACGTGAACAACGCCGACACCCATTCGACGAGATCGTCGCGCCGCTCGAGGTCGACGCCCATCACCTCGGCGATCGCCTGGCGGGTCATGTCGTCGGGCGTCGGGCCCAGCCCACCACACACGACGACGGCATCGCTCCGGTCGACCAGCTCGCGCAGTGCCTGCCCCATCCGCCCGAGGTTGTCTCCCACGTGCCGGTGCTCGAAGCTATCGATTCCTGCTTCGGCGAGCTGCTCACCGATCCAAGCGCTGTTGGTGTCGACGATCTGGCCCAGGAGCAGCTCGGTGCCGATCGCCAGCACCTCGCAGTTCACGCGCGGCTCTCCTGCCACCCCCGTCGGAGCATGTCGAGCGCCGACAACAGCGTGAGGGCCACGGCCACCCACA
The DNA here is from genome assembly GCA_046724435.1 of Actinomycetota bacterium. Taxonomy (GTDB): domain Bacteria; phylum Actinomycetota; class Acidimicrobiia; order IMCC26256; family JACDBD01; genus JALZAA01. Next base: position 5,937 of record JBKOWN010000187.1, on the reverse strand, counting down.
GCACGGTCTGCTGCAGCCAGGCCACGTCCTCGACGGGTGGGAAGAGGAACACGCCGACGGCGGCGAACTGCAGCGTGGTCTTCCACTTGCCGAGCTGCCGGGCCGGGAGCGAGATGCCCCGCCGTCCGGCCAACGACCGGTAGACCTGGATCCCCGCCTCCCGCCCGACGACGAGCACGATCGGGATCCAGCCGATGTCGCCACGGATCCCGAGGGCCACGAACCCGCCGATCACGAGGACCTTGTCGGCGAGGGGATCGAGGAAGGCGCCCGAGCGTGTCGTGCCGTCGCGCCGCGCGATCCATCCGTCGACGCCGTCGGTGCACGCCAGCACCAGCCACAGGACGACCGCGAGCCATGACGCGCCGGTCTCGGCGATAAGGACCAGCGTGGGTACGGCGAGCAGGACGCGGGCCACCGTGATCGCGTTCGCCGGCGTCGCCACCGCACCCTCGCCGAACCGCCGCAGCGGCGCGGTCGCCCGAGCGGCGGCCGGCATGGGCTTGCGCGCCGTGTTCATGCCGGCTCCGCCACCAGATCCGGCCCGCATGCCGACGTCACCCGAACCCGAACGCGGGCGCCGGGCCGTGCGAACGCGCCAGTGATGCGGACCACGCCGTCGATCTCCGGTGCCTCACGGTGCGAGCGCCCGACGGGTTCGCCGGTGTCGTCATCCATCCCGTCAACGAGCACCTCGACATCGTCGCCGACCAACGCGTCGCGCGCGGCCTGCGTGATCGGGTCCTGCACCTCGGCGCACTCACGCAGGCGTTCGTGCATGAGATCGTCGGGAATGACTCGGTCCATCTTGGCTGCGGGTGTCCCGTCCTCGCGCGAAAAGGGAAAGAAACCCGCCCAGTCGAGCTCGGCGGCGGACAGGAAGTCGAGCAGCTGGTCGTGATCGCGCTCGGTCTCGCCCGGGAACCCGACGATGAACGACGACCGGAACGCGGCGTCGGGCTCGCGGGAGCGGATGCCGTCGATGAGATCGCGGAACCGGTCGCCGCTCCCCCATCGCTTCATGCGCCGGAGCAGCGGGCCGGACGCGTGCTGGAGCGACAGGTCGAAGTACGGCACCACGGTCGGCAGCTCGAGCATCGTCGACACGAGCGGGTCGTGCACCTCACTCGGATAGAGATAGAGCAGCCGGATGCGCGCCAGGCCGTGCGCAGAGAGCGCGTCCAAGCGCCGGAGGAGCGGCGCGAGCGAGCCGGGCTCGCCGGCGTCGCGTCCGTACCACGCGAGATCCTGGGCCACGAGGACGAGCTCGGCCGCGCCGCGCTCGACGAGTGCGCGCGCCTCCACTTCGATCGCCTCCGCGGGGCGCGAGCGTTGCTTTCCTCGGAACGACGGGATCGCACAGAACGCGCATGCGCGGTCGCATCCCTCGGCAACCTTGACGTACGCCCACGGAGCGGCCGGCGCCGGGCGTGGCAGCTCGAGCAGGTCGCGCACCCCGGCCGGCTTGCGCTTCAGAACCACCTCCGCCAGCTCGCCCTCCCCGCCGAAGCCGACGACGGCGTCCGCCTCCGGCAGCGCCGTCGCCAGCTCGTCGCCGTAGCGCTCCGCGAGGCAGCCCGTCACGACCAGCTTGGCGCCCGGCTTGCGCGCCTCCGCGAGAGCGAGCGTCACGTCGATGGACTCCTGGCGGGCGGCCTCGACGAACGCGCACGTGTTGACGACCACGAGCTCGGCCTCCTCCGGAGAGGACGCCGGCACGAGGCCGTCGGCCACCAGCGAGGCCGTCACCTTGTCGGAGTCGACGGAGTTCTTGGGGCACCCGAGGGTCTCGACGTAGAAGCGCGCCGGGATCTCGGGCTCGGGCACCTGGGTCACGGCGAAAGCCTACAAGCGACCTGCCGAAAACGTCGCGAGTGCACGAATGTCACCTCGCCGTGGCATCAGGAGTCACATCTCGCGGAGGGCGAAGAGCCCCCCGGTCACCTTGGAGGTGGCACATGTACGACTTCGCGATCGTTGCCCTGCTCGCGCTGGGCACCGTGAAGGTGGTCGACTTCCTCGCCGACAACGTCTCTCCGCTGCGGGCCTGGAAGTCGGTGTTCACATTCATCGCTGCGGTCGGCGTGGTTGTCGCGCTCGACTACTCGCTGTTCCGTGGCTTCGGCATCACCGTCCGCAACGAGACGCTCGGCGTCTGGATCACGGGCTTCATGGTCGCAGGAGCGACCGTGGCCTGGCGGGCGATCTTCGGCTACCTGACTCACGACCGCGCAACGAGAGACGAGTCGCTGGGCGAGCACCGGCCGCTGCGCCGGGCCGCCTGACGGCCTTCAGGAATCTCTCCGCGGCACGACCGCCAACGACGCCGGTCGTCCCGACGAGTGCGGACGGGGCGCCCCGGTCGCGTCCGGAACCGGGCATCACGATCACCCCCGTGCGCGGCTGACTGCGATCTCGCCCACTTCGAGCTGTGCTGGTGCGGTGAAGCGCCCGGTGATGTCCCCCGACCGCGCGTCGACCCGGGCGACCAGCTGCTCGAGCGTGTTCGAGCTCCCGATACGAACGCGCACCCAGACCACGTCGCCGCCACCGATGATCGTCGCCGGCGCGCGGAGCCCGGTCCGCGCGCCCTCGGTGAGCGCGATCCTCTGGCGCAGCCGGCCGGAGTCGGGATCGATGCCGAGCAGCGCGCCGCTCCGTACGTCGTAGCTCCAGAGCTGGCCGCCGGCGACGGCGGCCCCATGCAGCTCGACCGCCGTACCGTCCTGCACTGCAAAGCGGCGGCGTACCGCCAACGTCGCCGGGTCGACACCGACCACCGCGCTGCGCCCGACGATCCAGAGCGTGCCGTCGCCCAACGCGACGGCTTGAGGCTCGAGTCGACCGCCGTCGACGCGGTTCGGGAGCGCGGCGCGCGCAGTGACGGTGCCGTCGTCGGCGACGCGCGCCACGGCCGGCAGGGCTGGGTTGCCGGTCACACCGAGGTCGTACACGGCCCACGTGGCTTGGTCGTCGGCGACGAGACGTGTCGCGCCCGGCGCCGGTGGACCGCCCGCGTCGGTCTCGGAGACGGCGTCGGTGGGCAACGTCACGTCGGTCGTCGCCCCGGTCGCGAGCTCGTCGCGGGTCAATCGACCGTCCCCGGTCACGAGCCACAGCGCGCCGCGTTGCTCGGCGATGACGGGGGTGACGTCGGCTGTTGCCCCGCCCTGCACCGCCAGGTTGGTTCGACCGGCGAGCTCGTTGCGCGTCGCGTCGATGACACCGATACGACCGGCCACCGGGTCGTACATGTAGACGGTGCCCTGGCCGCCGAGCACGGCGCCGAACCCTTGGAACCCGACGTCCCGCGGGTCCGACAGCGTCACCGGGTCGAGGCGCACCGTCGTCGCCCCGAACAGCCACAGCCCGGCGGCGCTCTGTTGTCCCGGGCGCGCCGGTCTGACGCGGATCGGGCTCGGTCCTCCCCCGCCGTCCGAGCGAACGTGGCGGACGACGAGTCCGATCCCGGTCCCGATCACCGCGCAGGCGACCAGGATCCAAACGGTTGCGAGCGCAGTGCGCGGGCGCCGGCCGCGACCCTCCATCGTGCGACCCAGCCTTCCACCCACGTCCGGGAGGTCAGACGCGCTGTTCGAGCTCCTCGAACTCCTCGACCGTCATCAGCACGGCCCGGGCCTTGGAGCCCTCGGACGGGCCGACGACTCCCCGGCGCTCGAGGAGGTCCATGAGCCGGCCGGCGCGCGCGAACCCGACCCGCAGCTTGCGCTGGAGCATGCTGGTCGACCCGAGCCCGCTCCGCACCACCAGCTCCATCGCCTGGGCGAGCAGGTCGTCGTCCTCGTCGACCTCGGCGCCCGCGCGCCCACCGGCGGCTTCTTCCCCCGCGATCCCCTCGACGTAGTCCGGCTGCGGCAGCTGTCGTCGCCAGTGCGCGACGAGCCGGTGGATGCACTCCTCGTCCACCCACGCGCCCTGGATGCGCTGGGGCCGGCTCGACGACGCGCTGACGAGCAGCATGTCGCCCTGACCGATCAGCTTGTCGGCGCCGGCCTGGTCGAGGATCACGCGCGAGTCGGCGATGCTGGTCACCGAGAACGCGAGGCGGCTCGGGATGTTGGCCTTGATCACACCGGTGATCACGTCGACCGACGGCCGCTGCGTCGCGATCACGAGGTGGATGCCCACGGCGCGCGCCATTTGCGCGATGCGACACACGCTGGCTTCGACGTCCCGGGCGGCCACCATCATCAGGTCGTTCAGCTCGTCGACGACGACGAGGATGTACGGCAGCCGCTCGAATCCGCGTCCGGTCATCGGGTCGGGCTCGTCCGTCGTCGCGAGGTCACCACGATCGAAGGCGGCGTTGTAGCCGGCGATGTCGCGCACGCCGGCGTCGGCGAGCAGCTCGTAGCGCAGGTCCATCTCGCGCACGGCCCAGTCGAGCGCGTTGGCCGCCTTCTTGGGATTGGTCACGACCGGCGTGAGAAGGTGCGGCAGGTCGTTGTAGCCACCGAGCTCGACGCGCTTGGGGTCGACGAGGATCAGCCGAACCTGGTCGGGGGTCGCGCGCATCAGGATCGACGAGACGATCGAGTTGATGCAGCTCGACTTCCCGGCTCCGGTTGCACCCGCGATCAGCAGGTGGGGCATGGCGGTGAGGTTGAGCATCACGGGCTGCCCCGAGATGTCGCGTCCCAGCGCGACCTCGAGGGGATGCGCAGCATGCTTCGCGTCCTCGGTGGCGAGGAGGTCGCCCAGCGTCACGAGCTGGCGCTGCCGGTTCGGGACCTCGACACCGATCGCGCTCCGCCCCGGGATGGGGGCGAGGATGCGCACGTCGGGTGACGCCATCGCGTACGCGATGTCGTGGCTGAGACCGGTAACGCGGTTCACCTTCACACCCGAGCCCAGCTCGAGCTCGTAGCGGGTCACCGTGGGCCCCACGGTCATGCCGGACAGCTTGGCGACGACGCCGAACTCGGCCAGCGTCGCCTCGAGCACCTTGCCGCCCTCCTCGACGAAGCGTCGATCGATCTCGTGCTTCGTGCCGCGCTTGAGCACGTTCGCGGGCGGAAGCTTCCACGTTCCGGGGCGGTACCCCGGACCGAGGTCGATTGCCACCTGCCCGCCGGACTCGACGGTCGTACGCGCCGGAGGCTCGGGCTCGGCCACTGCGTCGTCGACCTCCGGCTCGGGCTCGAGCCCGTCCATCATGTCGACGTCGTCTTCGTCGAGCTCGTCGGCGGCGTCGACTCCGGTGGTCGCCGCGGGCTCGTCGAGCCCAGCCTCGTGTCCGCGCAGCTGGAACAGCCCGCTGACCGCGGCCACCGCCCAGCGCACCCCGGCCGCGATCGCATCGAACACGCGCCGCATCGGGACTCCCGGCGCCAGCAGGAGCCCGAGCAGACCGAGGCCGGTGAGGATCACCGCGGCGCCGACCACGCCTGCGCCGGCCGAAAGGGGCGACGCCACCGCCGCGCCGAGCAGACCGCCGGCGTCGCGGAGCCCGTCCGTCGGATCGACCGGCGGGCTGCCACCGGCGAGGTGGAGCAGGCCGACGACGGCGAGCATGACGAGCACGATCCCGAGACCGATGCGCAACGGCGCCGGTGCCCGCGTCTCCTCTTCTTCGGACTCTTCGTCGAGGTCTTCGGCGCCGAGACCGCCGAGCCGGTAGCCGGCGAACAGCAGCACCGCGAAGCCGAAGCACGCCACCGGGAACACGATCCGGCCCCGGCCGAGCAGGGTGGTGCTGCCGTCGGCGAGGAACCGCCCCACCGACCCGGCGAGGTCCGACGCGAGCCCGAGCACCGTGAGCACGCCGATGACGACGAGCGCGACGGCGAGCGCGTCGGCGCCGTGGCCCCGCAGCTGACGGCCCGCCGCTTCGCGGCTCCGTTCCCACGCCGTCGGACGCGCCGGTGCGCGCCGTCGGCTCTTGCGACGACGCTTCGATGCAGGCTTCCGACGGCG
>JBKOWN010000191.1:0-7883 GCA_046724435.1 Actinomycetota bacterium | reverse complement strand
ATCGGCGCGTCTAGCGTTGCGGCCGTGACCGTCACCGCCGTCGTCGACCCGGAGTCGCTGGGCATCGACGCCGGACGGCTCGCGGAGCTCCGGACGCGGGTGCGACGGGAGATCGACGGCGGACTCCTGCCGTCGTCTCAGTTCGCTCTGGCCCGGGACGGGCAACTCGCGGCGTTCGAGACTGTCGGCGACGCTGCGCCGGAGACGCGCTACGTCATCTTCTCGGCGACGAAGACGTTCGTCGCCAGCGCGGCGTGGCTGCTCATCGGCGAAGGCAGCCTCGACATCGGTCGCCGCGTCGCCGACTACATCCCCGAGTTCGCGACCAACGGCAAGGACGTCGTCACGGTCGAGCAGGTGATGCTGCATACGTCGGGCTTCCCGCGGGCGCCGCTGGGTCCAGCGGCGTGGGCCGATCGGGACCGCCGCCTCGAGGCGTTCGCGAAGTGGCGACTCAACTGGGAGCCGGGCACCGCCCACGAGTACCACCCGACCTCGGCGCACTGGGTGCTCGCCGAGCTCATCGAGCGGATCTCCGGGCGCGACTTCCGCGAGTTGATCCACGAGCGGGTGACGGGCGCACTCGATCTGCCGCGTGTGGTCGGCATCCCGCCCGACGAGCAGGACGGCATCGCCGAGCTCGAGCTGTGTGGGGAGCCGGCGGCGCCCGAGGAGCTCGAGGCGATCTTCGGCGTGCCCGAGCTGCCCGTCACCGAGGTCACCGACGACGCGCTGCTGTCGTTCAATCGGTCGGACGTCCGCGCCGTCGGCGTCCCCGGCGGGGGCGGTGTTGCCACCGCGGCCACGGTCGCGCTCTTCTACCAGGCGCTGCTGGACAACCCCGACGGGGTCTGGGATGCGGACGTGCTCGCCGACGCCACCGGCCGGGTACGCAACACGTTCCCCGATCTCCTGGCACTGGGCGCGCCCGCCAACCGTGCGCTCGGCGTCGTCGTCGCCGGCGACGACGGGAATGCCAACCGGCGCGGGTTCGGGCACACGCAGTCGCCGCGCACGTTCGGCCACAACGGCGCCGGCGGCCAGATCGCCTGGGCCGACCCCGAGAGCGGTCTGTCGTTCTGCTATCTCACCAACGGCCGCGACCTGAACCCGATCCGCGAAGGCCGCCGGTCGATCGGCATCTCCAGCCGAGCCGCCGTCTGCGCGAGGTGACGGTCAAGCCACCCGTTTCGCCGCTAAGAGCTGCAGTGACGGCTGCTCCTCGTCGACGGCGGGAATCTCGACGGCCTCGCCGTCCTCGAGCAGCGAGATGTTCGACCACACCCGAAGCTGCGCAGGTGGTTCCGCGGGACCGGTTGCGATCCCGAGGACTCCGTAGGCCTCGCTGACCAGGACCAACGGCGCCGTCTCGATCAGGGAGACATCAGCGCGCCGGAGCACAGCGGCCAGCCGCTCCGGTCGCGCCACGACCAGCGCAACGTGGACGTGGTCGGACAGCCTGGCGACGAGCGCTTCGCTGTCCAGCGCCGACACGAGACGGCCCGCGTAGGACCCGCCTCCGGGCCGGAACGCCCTCCGCGCTTGGATGTGGTGCACGCGGTCGTGCATCGGACTGTCTCCCAATCGGTCACAGCGTTCGCACCGTAGCGATGGGGTGTGACAATCACGAATGAATTACCGACGCAAGAGCGTCAGTACGGGCAGTTATGTCTTCGTGCTCGTGCTGTCGTGCGTCGAGGGACCGAGTTACGCGCACACGCCGCAGTTGCGACGAGGGTGGCGCACATCACGAAGGTCGTGAGCGCGAGGGCGAACGCCGAGCCGCGCGCGAGAAGCGCGAAGTAGATGTCGACGAACGCCGCAACGCCTAGCACCTGGCCGACGAGGCTCGCCGTGATGATGAGCCCACTGAGGTCGGCCGCCTGTTCGGGACGTACGACGGTGGTCAGGCGGCTTGCCAGCGGGCTGAACCCCAACGCGTGACCCGCGCCCGCGCAGACCAGCAACGGCGTCGTGAGCGCGACCGGCCAACCGCCTCCGGCGGCGATCACGCCGATGCCCAGGAACCCTCCACCCATGATCAGCGCCCCGATGACGGGGAGGCGGTCACGCACGTCCGCGCTGGCGCGGGTCCAGGCGACGCTCGTCGCGGCGAAACCGGCGGCGTACGCGGTGAAGATCAGTCCCGCGTCCAGGGGAGAGAACCGCAGGCTGGATTGCAGGTGCAGGGTGAGGCTGACGAGCAGGCCTGCATAGCAGGCCATGATCAGTGTCACCGCGCCAACCCCGGCTGCGACACCGGGCTGTCTCATCACGTCGAGATCGAACAGCGGATCACTGCGGCGCGCAGCAAGGCGTCGCTCGAGCGCGACGAATCCGCCGAGCGCCACCGCACAGCCGAACAGGCACGGCCAGGTCCAGGCCGGCCAGCCGGTGTCGCGGCCGAGCGAGAGCGGAATGACGAGTCCCAGGAGCGCAATGCCGAGCAGCGCAGCTCCGGCCGGATCGAGGCTCCGTCGTACTCCGCGGCTCACGTCGGGTAACGCCCGGCGCGCAACGAGCAGCAGTGACGCACCGATGGGAGCGTTGAGCAACAAGGCGGGACGCCAGGCGGCGGTCAAGAGATGCAAGGTGACGAGGAGGCCGCCGAGAATCTGACCGACGGCGACGCCGACGGCGAGGACCAGCGAATACGCACCGATCGCGCGCGCCCGTCGCTCACCCTCGAAATGAAGCTGGATGATCGACAGGACCTGAGGGGTCATGAGCGCGGCCGATGCGCCCTGCGCGGCGCGTGCGACGATCAGCGCGGTCGGGGTCGGGGCCAGACCGCCGGCGAGGGACGCAAGCGTGAAGCCACTCAAGCCGACCAGGAATACTCGTCGCCGTCCCACGACGTCGCCGAGCCGCGCGCCCGTCACGACCAGCGCCGCAAACATCATCGTGTACATCGCCAGCACGAGTTGCAGCTCGGCGTCGGACGCGTGCAGGTCGTGGCGCAGGCTCGGGGAGGCGACGACGAGAATCTCCTCGTCCATCGACGCCATCGCCTGCCCGACGAGCAAGATCACCAGAACGCCCATGGAATAAGGATGAAGGCGAGGCAGTTCCGCGGCTTGGACGTTCGTGCTCAATTCGCGAGGACGCCTTTCGTGCTGCATGAGCGAACAGTCGTCGACCGGGACGGCATCACGATCCGAGACGTCTCGTGCCGCGAGGCTCCGCGCCGCGGTCAGTCAGCCGAGCCCGCCCGCGTCCATGCCCTGGTGTTCGTGCGCCGTGGCTGCTTCGCGCGCGTCGTCGACGGCGATGAATCCCTGTTCGACCCGACGGTCGCCTACTGCACGAATCCCGGAGAAGAAGAATCCTTCGACCACCCGCACGCCGACGGCGACGAATGCACCGCCATCAGCGTCGATCCCTCACTAGTGGCGTCGCTCTGGGGGAGCGAGGAAACGCTTCCCTCGGGTCCGCTCCCTACGTCGCCGCAGCTCGATCTCGAACACCGGCTCCTGCTCGCAGGCGGACGCCGGGGCGCCGACGCGGATGAGCTCGTCGAGAGCGCGATCACGACCGCGGCGCGAGCGCTCGAACTGGTCGACTCCCGCTGCGTCGCGAGCGGTCGTCCGGCGACGACGCGCGCCAGGAACCGCACCGTCAGTGGTGCGCGTGAGGCGTTGGCCGCCGACGCCACCCTGTCGCTGACACAACTCGCGCGCCAACTCGCGGTCTCGCCCCATCACCTCAGCCGGATCTTCCACAGCGCGACCGGTCATACGATCTCGCGTCACCGCATGCGGCTCCGAGCGCGGACCGCCCTCGAGCGACTCGCAGACGGCGAACGCCACCTCGCGCGCCTGGCCGCCGATCTCGGCCTTGCGGATCAGAGCCATCTCTGCCGAGTGCTGCGGACGGAAACCGGCGCGCCCCCGTCGGAGCTACGCGCGCTGCTCGAAGCCGACAGCCGCTTGTAAGGATCGGCGCCAGAAACGCTGTCACTTCGCGCGCGAACGTCGACAGGTTCAGCGACTCCAGGACGAGCGATCGGGAATCGGCGCGGTTGTGACCGGCTCGCTCGGCGCGGAAGCGGAATCCGCTCCGCCGTCAGACCCGGGGCCGAGGGTTGCCGTGAACCAGTCCCGCGTGGGGCCACGCCCGGTGGCCGTGCGGCCGATGCCCGCCGCGACGGCCGCGACCGCTCGCGGCACCTTCGGCTGAGCGCCGTCGAGGAGGTCGTTCCAGAAGATCGACCAGCCGGGAGCGACGAGTGATCCGAGGGCGGGCGCCGTGAGCATGCGGCCGACAGTCGAGACGAGTCGCGGCCGCGGCAAGAGCGCTCGATGCGCAGGCGCGGTCGTCGAGTGATACGGCGCGAAGGTGTTCGCGAGGTACGCGCGGTAACGCCGGCTCGCCTGTGCCGGGCCGGCCAGGACGGCCTGCGCGGCGGCTCGGCCACTGGTCATGGCCTGCGAGATGCCTTCGCCTTGGAGCGGATTCACCAGTCCCGCCGCGTCGCCGGTAAGGAGCACGCGCCCTCGCGCGGGGTTCGTTCCGATCATGCCCAGCTTGAGCCAGCCGCCCAAGGTCGGTGTCGAAACGTCGCCCTCGAGGAGCCCCAGGTCGTTGAGCGTGCGCACGAAGGCGGGAAGCTCGTGCGCAGCTCTTGCCGCGCCGGTGCGGCTCGACATTGTCCCGAGTCCGAGCCCGAGGTTGCTGCCGCCGTCGGGTCCGGGGAACAGCCAGCCGTATCCGGGGAAGGCCCGCCACGGGCTCCGCTCCCAGAGCACGATGTACGGAAGATCCACCGTGTGCTGTACATACGCGCGTACTGCGAATCCCCACAGCACCTGGCGGGCATCGACGAGGTCGGCAGCGGCTGCGACGCGGCTGGACGCTCCGTCAGCGCCGATGATCATGTCGGCGCGCACGTCGGTTCCGCTCGACAGCGTGAAGCCTTCGAGGCCTGTGTCACCCCACAAGGGGTCGGCGGCGCGGCTCACGAATGCTTCCGCGCCGGCATCGAGCGCGGCCGTCCGGACCGCAGCGTCGAAATCGACGCGGCGCATCGCGACCCCGTATCCGGGGTAGGTGCGACCGGGATAGCAAGGGAGCCGAACACGCCGAGAGGTCGGGCCGACGACGATCATGTCGTCCACCCTGAGCGCGCCGGGAATGGCGATACCGAGCTCGGTCAGCAGCTGGACGCCTCGCGGACCGATGAGGTCGCCGCACGCCTTGTCGCGCGGGAAGCTGGCCTTGTCGACGAGCGCGACCCGGGCGCCGCCTCGGGCCAGCACCGTCGCCGCGATGCTGCCGGCAGGCCCCGCCCCGACGACGAGCGCATCGAAGTGCTCAGCTTTCATCAGCCTCCTCGACGCTCAAGACATTAGGGTTTGACTCGCACCCGGGCGAGAGGCGCGGCCCATGCAACTTCGGGCAACCAGCGATCCCAACCGCTTTGCACGAGGCCTCTTCACCGGTCTCCCGAACCGGTACGACCTGCTGGCCGAGGTGCTCTCGCTCGGGCAGAACCGCCGATGGCGGCAAGCGATGGTCGATCGGATCGTACCGGCCCGCCCTCGTCGTCTCCTCGACGTCGCCACCGGCACCGCCGGCGTTGCGCTCCGGCTCACGGAGCAGACCGACGCGTTCGTCACCGGCGTCGACCTCACCGAGGCCATGCTGCGGCGCGGCCAGGCGAACGTCGCGGCGAGCGCGTCCGACGGTCGCGTCGAACTGCTCGCCGGGCGCGCCGAGGAGCTCCCGTTCCCCGACGCGGCGTTCGACGCGGTCACGTTCACCTATCTCTTGCGGTACGTCGCCGACCCGGCCGCCACTCTGCGGGAGCTCACCCGCGTCCTCAAGCCGGGGTCGCCGATGGCCAGCCTCGACTTCCTGGTACCACGTCGGTCGTTCTGGCGGTGGTCGTGGTGGCTGTACACGCGGCTCGTGCTCCCGGTCGCGGGCAGCGTTGGTGGGCGTGACTGGATCGCGGTCGGTCGCTTCCTCGGTCCGAACATCTCCGCGCATTATCGGCGGTATCCGCTGGGGTGGTCGGTCCAGGCATGGCGCGATGCCGGCATGACCGGCGTCGGAGTCCGCGAGATGAGCCTGGGTGGGGGGCTCGTGATGTGGGGAACGAAGGCCAGTGCCTGACTCGGATCGCCGGCCCGCGTACTACAGCGTCCGGCCCGGTGGTTGGCGAGACTGGTGGTCGATCCTGCACCCGCCATACACGGCATGGCATCTCTCGTACGTGGTCATCGGAGCGTCGCTCGCACCCCACTTCGACAGCGTTCGGCTGCTGGCGACCGTCCTGGCATTCTTCGCCGCGGTCGGCATCGCCGCCCATGCGCTCGACGAGCGCCACGGCCATCCGCTCCGGACCCACATTCCCGACGGGACACTGCTCGCGGCCGCCGCAGCCGGACTGGCCGCGGCCGTCGCGTTGGGCGTCGCCGGTCTGTCGAGCGTCGGATGGGTGCTCCTTCCATTCATCGTCGTCGGACCGATCCTCGTCGTCGCGTACAACCTCGAGCTCTTCGGCGGGCGCGTGCACACCGACTTCGGCTTCGCGGCCGCGTGGGGCGCGTTCCCGCTGCTGACCGGCTACGTCGCACAAGCCGGACGCCTCGATGCCGCCGCGGTCATCGCGGCTCTCGGTGCCTTCGCGCTCTCGTATGCACAGCGCAGCCTGAGCACGCCGGCGCGCCTCATCCGGCGCCACGTCACCGGCGTCGACGGCGCGCTCAGCCTCGACGACGGAACCCTCAGACAACTCGACGAGGACACACTGCTCGCGCCCCTCGAGCGCGCGCTCCGTTGGCTTTCGTGGGCCGTGCTCGCCCTCGCGCTCGCGCTCGTCGTCGCGCGCCTCACCTAACCGATCCAAGCTCCCGGCCCGAAGCGAGCCCGGCTCAGCGGTAGTGGCGGGCCAGCTCGGACGCGTACTGCCGGCCGACCTCGCCTGCGTGCTCGGCGAGCCACTCGCTGAGTCGAACCGTGCCCGTCGCGGGACCTTCGGTGACAACGAGCCCGGCCACGAGGCCCGCGAGCTCGTCGCCGGTCACGAGCACGTCACGCACGAACAGGCCGAGCGTCATCGCCACCGCGAGCACCACCCTGGGCGGTACGTGGACGATCGCCGGACGATGGCCGACCGTGTCCGCGATCAGACCAACGAGGTCCTCGAAGGTGTAGATCTCCGGGCCGACCGCATCGAGCACCACATCGTCGTCTCGGCGTCCTGCAGCTACCGCGATCGCAGCGACATCGTCCACATGAACCGGCCGAATTCGGTAGGCACCAGAGCCGGCGATGCCGAACACGGGCAGTCGTCGCAACAACCAGGCGATGTTGTTGATCAGGACGTCACCGCCACCGAACAGCACCGTCGGGCGAACGATTCCGTACCGCACGGACGAACTCATAACCAACTGCTCGGCACGTGCCTTCGCAGTGAAGTACGGAAGCAAGGACGCCTCGGGGTTGGCGATGCTGAGGTGCACGATCCTGCGAGCGCCGGCTTCCACCGCTGCCTCGACGAGGTGGCGGGTGTTCCGAACAGCCCGGTCGAACGTGACGTCTCCGCGCGCAAACCGAATCCAATACGTGTTGTAGAGGACGTCCACGCCGCGGAGGCTCGCAGCGAGCGCGGGCCGGTCCTCGAACGCGAGCGGAGCTACTTCCACCCGCTCATCGAAGGGGTTCGGCCGATCGGGGTGATCGGTCAAGGTGCGCACGACGCTCGCCGACTGCAGCAGTCGCCGGGTGATGAACCTGCCCGTATATCCGAACGCTCCCGTCACCACGTCCATCGGCGTCGCTCCCCTCACATTCTCGTACTCGCGCCGTTTAAAGGGATCGCGGGTCCAACTCATTGCCGGCTTGGTCAGGATGATCGGTACCGGTCGAAACCAGCT
>JBKOWN010000154.1:0-18729 GCA_046724435.1 Actinomycetota bacterium | reverse complement strand
GCGGTCACCGCTCCGGGTTCGGCGTCGGCGAGACCGGCCTCGACGCGTGCGTCGGCGGCGACGTCCTCGGTGGTCAGGCCCCGGTCGGCGGCGGCGTCGGTGTAATCCTCTCCTGTCTCGGCGGGGTCCTTCGCGGCGGCGCCGTCGGGCGCGGCCGCCGTCTTGGGCTTGCGACGGTTGCATCCGCCGCGCGATCCGCGCCGCCGGCGGCGCCTCGCCGTCCCTCCCCCGGAGCCGCCACGGCCGTCGCCGCTCGTTCGCTCCGTCGAATCAGGCTGATTACCGCCGGCTGCCTCAGCCGGCGCAGTGTTCGCGTTGTGTTCGTCGGAGGCCGGGCGGGCCTCCGTGGGTGTGTCGTCGGACATCGAATCCTTCTCTCATGACGCGCGTGCCTCCAGCACGCGCGAGCGCGCGTCGGCTTCGAGCGGCTCCAGCCGCGCGCCGCCGCGCTCGATCCATTGCTTCGTACGCAGCACCCGCCGGTCGACGAGGTCGCCGTCGATGGCGGTGAGCACCTCGGCGGGCCGGGTGCCGCGTGGTTGGGTGGACAGTTCGAGGTCGAGGACAGGGCCGAGATCGTCGGCGTCCGTAACGGCCATGGTTCGCACGATAGACCGGAGGTCCTCGGTGACCTCGTGACCCTTCCGGGTCCGGGTGAGGGGAAGCGCCGGGCGCGCGAGGGCGCGGTCGAGGGCGGCCCCCAGCTCGTCGACGCCGACCCGCTCGTCGTCGGGGCCGGTGACGGTGACTCGGTACGCCACCGCGGTGACCGATTCCTGCAATGCGGGTGCCCTGTCGGCCAGGACGACAATGCCGGTCACGTCGATCCCGGCCGGCAGCGCATCCGACACCCGCTCGGCGAGCGAGTCGAGCGGCACCTCATCGACGAGCTGCACGTCGAGATACTCGGCATCGCTCTCGTGCCCCACCGACAACGCGAGCCCGAAGCTCACCTTGGGCCGAGGTGCAAAGCCCTGGGTGAACGCGAGCGGAAGCTGCTCGATGCGGAACGCGCGCTCGAACGCCCGCGCGACGTCGCGGTGGGAGATGAAGCGAACTTTGCCCCGCTTGGCGAAGCGGACGCGCACGGGGAACCCCGCGTCACCGCGCACCGGAGCTCGCCTTCTCCCGCAGGCCGAGGAACTCCACCGGTGCGTCGCCGCCGCGGCTGAGGTCCTGGCCGGTCCCCTGGCTTCCGCCTGCCGGCGCGACCGGCGAGGCGACGACGTGCTCGAGCGCGTAGTCGGTGCACACGCCGCAGTCGTAACACGGCGTCCAGCGGCAGTCCGGGAGACCGTGCTCGTGCAGCGCGGCCTGCCAGTCCTGCCAGAGGAAATCGCGATGCAACCCCGCCGAGATGTGGTCCCAGGGCAGGACCTCGTCGGCGGTGCGATGCCGTGTCACGTACCAGTCGGCGTCGAGGCCCTCCGCCGCCATCGCATCGAGCCAGCGGCCGAGCTCGAAGCGCTCGCTCCACTCCTGGAACGTCCCGCCGGCCCGCCAGACGCGTTCGATGACCCGACCGACGCGCCGGTCGCCCCGGCTTGCGATCCCCTCGACGAACGTCGCCGCCGGGTCGTGCCAGCGCAGCTGCACGCCGGACTTACGGACTGCGCCGCGCAGCAGCCCGATCTTGCGCTCCAGCTCGTCGACGCTGTTCTGGCCGAACCACTGGAACGGCGTGTGGGGCTTGGGCACGAACCCGCCGACCGACGCCGTGCAGCTGGCCTGCTTCGTGTACTTGCGACCGATCGCGACGACGTTGCGCGCGAGGTCGGCGATCCCACGCGTGTCTTCGTCCATCTCGGTCGGCACTCCCGCGAGGAAGTACAACTTCACGCGTCGCCAGCCCTGCGAGTACGCGCCCTCGACCGCTGCGTACAGGTCGTCCTCGGTGATGAGCTTGTTGAGGACCTGCCGGATCCGCCACGTGCCACCTTCGGGCGCGAACGTGAGCCCCGTCCGGCGAACCTTCTGGATCTCGCTGGCGATGCCCACCGTGAACGCGTCGACGCGTAGCGACGGCAGCGAGAGGCTCACGCACCCCGAGCCTTCCTGTTCGTTCACGAGGTCGGCGACGAGCCCGTCGACGCCCGAGAAATCGGCGCTCGACAGTGACGTGAGGGCCACCTCGTCGTAGCCGGTGCGCCGCAGCCCGTCCTGCACCATCGTGCGCACCTGTTCCTCGGGGCGCTCGCGCACGGGCCGGGTGATCATGCCGGCCTGGCAGAACCGGCACCCCCGCGTGCAGCCCCGGAAGATCTCGACGTTGAGTCGATCGTGGACGACCTCGACCAGCGGCACGAGCTGCTGCTTCGGGTACGGCCAGTCGGCCAGGTCGGCGACGGTTCGCTTGTCGACGCGGTCGGGCACGTCGTCGAAGCGCGGGCCCACCTCCCGGATGAACGGCCCGTCGTACTCGACGTCGTACATGGCGGGGACGTACACACCCGGGATCGTCGCCAGCTCGCGCAGCACGCCCTCGCGGGTGGTGCGGCCGGCACGCTTCCAATCCCCGATCACTTCGCTCATCTCGCCGACTGCCTCCTCGCCGTCGCCGATGACGAAGGCGTCGACGAAGTCGGCCATGGGCTCGGGGTTGAACGCGCAGTGACCGCCGGCGACGACGAGCGGGGCGTCGGGTGCTCGGTGCTCGCTCCGCACGGGTACGCCGGCCAGGTCGAGACAGTTCAGGACGTTCGTGTACACGAGCTCGGCGGAGAGGTTGAACGCGAGCACGTCGAAGTCGCCGGCGGGACGGTGGGTCTCGACCGAGAACAGCGGCACGCGGTGACGACGCAGCTCCGCTTCCAGGTCGACCCAGGGCGCGTACGCCCGCTCGGCGGCGGCGTCGTCGCGTTCGTTCAGGATCTCGTAGAGGATCTGCAGGCCCTGGTTGGGGAGCCCCACCTCGTACGTGTCGGGATACACGAGGAGCCAGGACGCTTCGCCGGGCCGGTGGGCCGGCGCCGCTGCCCCTCGTTCCATTCCGATGTACCGAGCTGGTTTCTCGACCCTGGCCAGGAGCGGCTCGATCCGCGGCCACAGGCTGGACATCTGGAACCCCAGTGTACCGGATGGGCCCCAGATCCCCCCTGGGCGCTACCGGAACCGGCGCATGGCGACGTTGGCGACGAACGCCACGCAGGCAAAGGAGGCGATCGTGCTCGATCCGCCGTAGCTCATGAACGGCAACGGAATGCCCGTGACGGGCATGATCCCCATCGTCATCCCCATGTTCACGAAGATCTGGAACACGAAGACGGCCAGCACGCCGACACAGACGAGGGTGCCGAAGAAGTCACGGGCGAAGAGGGCGGCTCGCCACGTCCGCCAGACCACGATCGCGAACAGCGCGAGCAGCGCCGCGCCTCCGAGGAAGCCGAACTCCTCCCCGACGGCGGTGAAGATGAAGTCGGTGTGCTGCTCGGGGACGAACCCGCCCGCGGTCTGCGAGCCGTTGCCGAAGCCGCGTCCGGTCACGCCGCCGTTGCCGATCGCGTTCTTCGATTGATCCGTGTTGTACGTCGTGTTCCGCCCGTCGGCCCCCTGACTCACGAAGCTCGTGAGGCGGTCGATCTGGTATTGCTTCAACAGGCCTACGTTGACGACCGCGACGACGAAGGTCACTGCGAGGAGGGCGAGCACGAGCAGGTGCCGGACGCTGACGCCGGCGACTGCCAGCATCGTGATGACGACGAGCCCGAGCACCATGGCGGTCCCGAAGTCGGGCTGCAGCATGACGAGGCCGATCGGGATCGCCGCCAGACCGATGGTCACCGTCAGGCGCCACGCGTTCATCTCGCCGCGATGCGAGTTTGCGTACCCGGCCAACGCGACGATGATCCCGAACTTCACCAGCTCGGACGGCTGGAGCTGGAACCCGCCCGGAAGCTGGAACCACGCTTGTGAGCCGCGGGCGTTCGACCCGAGCGGTGAGAGCACGGCGAGCAGACCCACCACCGTGGCGACGTACGCGAACGCCGAGTAGTCGCGGAGCCTCCGGTAGTCGATGGCGAGCAACAGCGCCATGACCACGAGCCCGACCACGATCGCGACGCCCTGGCGCTTCACGAAATACAGCTCGTCGACCCCCTCGAGCCGCAAGCGCTCGTGTGTCGACGAGTAGATCATCAACACGCCGAGCGCGGCGATTGCGAGCGTCGCGCCGATCAGCACGAGGTCGAAGTCACGTAGCAGCGTCCAGTCGACGTGCGACCGGCGCGTGTCGAGAGCGCGCCCGGTTTCGGGCGTACTTCGCGGCCAGCGCGAGCCCGTCTGCGGGAGCGTTGCCATCAGCCCATCAGTCCGGCGTGTCCGCCGGCCGTACCTGCACTGCGGCCGCGTTCGCGTGGCCGTTGATTCCCTCGAAGACCCGGGCGACGACCGGTGCCGCGACCGATGCGCCGAAGCCACCTTCCTCGATCACCGCCGTCACGACGTACTGCGGTTTGTCGGGCGGTGAGATGCCGACGAACAGCGACGTGTCCTGCTTGCCGGTGCTCTGGGCAGTGCCCGTCTTGCCCGCCACCGTGGGGCCGCCGATGCCGCGGAACGCGGCTTGCGCGGTCCCGTCGCCGCTCGTCGTCGCGCCGATCAGCCCGTCCATGATGATCTGCCGATCCTGTGCAGGGAGGCCGGTCGTGCCGGCCGGCTGCGACGGCAGGTCGCGGACCACGGACTGGTGCTGATCGAGGCCCGTGCCCGGTTCGAGCACCGCACTCGCGAGCCGCGGCGTGAAGAGCGTGCCGCCGTTCGCGAACGCGGCGTACCCACTGGCGAGCTGGAGCGGCGTGACGAGTAGGTCGCCCTGGCCGACCGCGAGGTTCACGTTGTCGCCCGGCAGCCACAACGACCGCTCACGCTTCTGCTGCGGGTCGGGCTCGTTCTGATTGAACCGTTGCTTCCAGAGCTGGTCAGGTACGCGACCGCCGGCCTCGTCGCGCAGCCCGACGCCCGTGGGCCGGTCGAAACCGTACGTCTTGGCCGTGTTCTGGATCGCGTACCCCTTGCTGAGCTCGTCATCAGCGCTGGCCTTGTCGCCGTCCTTGACCTTGGTCCACATGTTGTAGTGCTGCCACATCTGACGACCGACGTTGTAGAAGTACGTGTCGCTCGACACCGCGAGTGCCGCGGGGAGGTTCACGGTGCCGTGGGGGGTCTTCCCGGCGTTGCACCGCTGCTCCGAACCGATGTTGAGACATCCCTGGTCGGAGAATCCGGCGTTCGGGTCGATCTGCCCCGTCTGCAGACCGGCGATCGCGGTGAAGGGCTTGAACGTCGACCCTGGCGCGTACAGGCCCTGCGTGGCGCGGTTCACGAGCGGGAAGTTGCTCTCGGGCCGGTTGAGCTGCTCGAACTCCTCCGGCGTGATGCCGGTGGCGAACTGCCGCGGGTCGTAGGTCGGATTCGACGCCATGGCGACGACCGAGCCGTCGTTCGGATCGAGCGCGATCACGGATCCCGCGCCGGCCCGGTAGTTCACGAGGCCCTGCTTCTCGTTCTGATCGCGCGTGCTGCGCGCCCCCTCCATCCCTTGCGCCAGCGACTGCTCCGCAATCCGCTGAATGTCCGCGTCCAGGGTCAGCTTGACGTCCTTGCCGGGGACCGGCTTGCGATCTTCGATCGTCCGCACGACGCGACCCCGGCTGTCGACCTCGACCTTGAGCCGGCGCGGCGTGCCGCGCAGGACATCCTCGAAGGTCTGCTCGATCCCGTCCTTGCCGATGAGATCGCCCTGCCGGTAGCCGTCCTTCGCGCGCGTCTTGAGCTCGTCGGCGTTGATCTCGGAGACGTAGCCGATCAGATTGGCAGCGATGGGCCCGTTCGGATACGCGCGCACGGCGGTCCTCTCGACCTTCACCGCCGGAAACTCCGTCTCGTGCTCCTCGATGAACGTCCGCACGTCCGGCGGGATGCCGGTGGCGATGGGCACGGGTGCGAACGGGGATGCGCGGGGATCGTCGATGCGCTTCTCGACCTCCTGCGCCGTGACACGGAGCACGCCCGCGAGGCGTCCGACGACGAGCTTGCGCTCGGCCCGGGTCATCTGCTTGTGCCGATCGAACGTGACCACGTCGACGGGCTCGTTGTCGACGATCGGTTTGTCGTTGCGGTCGAGGATGCGCCCCCTCAGCGCGGGCTCGTAGACGATCCGGATGCGGTTGCTCGTGGCGGCGCCGGCGTAGTTGCTGTCCGAGGCCACCTGGAGGAACCAGAGCCGGGCGAAGAGCGCGCTGAAGAGGAACATGACGACGACACCGATGACAGTGAGCCGGGCCCGGCTGCCCTCGATCACAGGGGAATCCCCGCCGACCGGCCATCCCGTTGCAAGCGTGGGACCTCGCGGCGCGGCTCGCGGATCGCCCAGCGGGCGACGGGGAACGCTGCCAACGCGACCAGCGCGTCGTACATGCCGGCGAGAAGGATCACCCGCACGCTGTTGAGCGCGAGCAGCTGGTCCTGGCCCGCGACGGCGGCGACCGCGACGAACAGCACGCCACCTGCGAGGCCGCCCAGCCCGCCCATGATGGGTGCGACCCATCGTGACGAGCGCACGAACCCGGTTTGCAGGATCCCGACGCCATAACCCACGAGCGCGAACGAAAGCGCCGACAGCCCAAGCGGCGTGCTCAGGAACATGTCGACCGCCAAGCCGGTCAGGAAGCCGAACACCGCCCCCCGCTCCGGGCCGAGGTAGAAGGCCACCGCGACGGTCAGGACGAGGCCGAGGTCGGGCACGACGCCGAACATCCGCAGCCCGGCGGAGAAAAGCGTGGTCTGGAGCACGACGACCGCGAGGATCAACAGGGCGAGCCGCAAGCGCGGCAGCCACGTCACCGCCGGCCCCTGACCTGGCGCGTCATCGCCCCGGCGGTGGCCGCAGCACCTTGACGTAGTCGAGGTGCGAGAAGTCGACCAACGGCTTGACGAGGATGTCCTGTTGGAGATCGCCGTGGGCCTTCGTCACCTTGCTCACGGTGCCGACCGGGATGGCGGCCGGGAACGGGCTGCTCTGCTGGCCCGAGGTGGAGACGATCTCACCCTTGGTCACGTCGGCATTGGGATCGACGAAGTCGACGCGCACGGTGTCGCTGTCGCCTCTTCCCTTGACCACGCCGGACGTGCCGCTCTTCTCGATCTTCACGCCGACACCAGACTTGGAGTCCTCGAGCAGGAGCACGGTGGCGCGGTCGTGCGAGACAGCCGACACATGTCCGACGAGCCCCGCGCCCGTCACGACCGGCATGTCGACGCCGACGCCGGCGCTTTCGCCCTTGCCGATCTGAACCGTGAGCTCGAAGTTCCCCGGCGCGCCCTCCACGACCGGCGCCGCGATCGCGTCGGCATCCGCCACGAACGGCAGGTTCAAGAGCTTCTTCAGGTCCTTGTTCTCCTGGGTCGCGGCGCGCGCCGTCGCCTGCTGCCCGCGGGCGGCGTCGAGCCGGCGACGCAACTGCGCGTTCTCGTGCTTCAGCGACGAGGCGCCGGTGACGCCGTCGATCCAATCGCCGACGGGCGAGAAGACGGCGTCGAATGCGCCCGCGATCGGGTTGACGACGTCGTGCGCGCCGCCGCGCACCGCCGAGATCGGGCCCGAGCCGCGTACGTCGAGCGTGATCAGGGCGACCGCCGTGAGGACGATCAGCGCCAGGATCGGGCGACGTCGGCTCGTGGGTTGGTAGGCGACCACTCGCTCAGTGCCGTTGCGACGCGAGCAGAACCGGCTTCAACGCGTCGAACTCCTCGAGGCATTGCCCCGAGCCGAGCACGACGGTGTACAGCGGGTTCTTCGCCCGCCGGACGGGCATCCCGGTCTCCGTAGCCAGCCGGGCGTCGAGCCCGTGCAGCAGCGATCCGCCGCCGGTGATGACAATGCCCTTGTCCATCATGTCGGCGGCGAGCTCGGGCGGAGTCCGATCGAGCGTGTACTTGATCGCATCGCAGATGGCTTGCACCGGCTCCTCGATTGCCTCTCGCAGCTCAACCGTGGAGACGACGATCGTCTTCGGCAACCCGGTGACGAGGTCGCGCCCGCGGACCTCCGCGTACAGCTCCTCCTTGAGGGGCCACGCACTTGCGAGCTTCGTCTTGATGTCCTCGGCCGTGCGCTCGCCGAGCGCCAGCGAGTACTCCTTCTTGCAGAAGCTCATCAGCGCTTGGTCGATCTCGTCCCCCGCGACGCGGATCGACTCGCTGGCCACGATCCCACCGAGCGAGATGACCGCGACCTCGGTGGTACCGCCCCCGATGTCGACGACCATGTTGCCGCTGGGCTCGTGCACGGGCAGCCCGGCGCCGATCGCGGCGGCCATGGGCTCCTCGACGATGTAGGCGGGCTTGCGTGCGCCGGCGTACTCGGCCGCTTCCTGCACGGCGCGCTGTTCGACCCCCGTGATGCCGGACGGGACGCAGATCACCATGCGCGGCTTCGCCCACCGCCGGTGGTGCACCCGCTGGATGAAGTAACGGAGCATCTTCTCGCAGACGTCGAAGTCGGCGATGACGCCGTCCTTCAGCGGCCGGATGGCCTGGATATGGGCGGGCGTGCGCCCGACCATCCGCTTCGCCTCCGTGCCGACCGCCAGGGGGCGGTCGTCCTTGGTATTGACCGCGACCACCGACGGCTCGTTGAGCACGATGCCCTTGCCCTGCACGTAGACCACGGTGTTGGCGGTGCCGAGGTCGACCGCCATGTTGTTGCCGACGACGGAGGACAGCCACGGCGGGTTCACCGTCGTCAAGCTATCCGGGCGACCTCCGCGAAACGCGGATCATGCGAGATCGGGGAAGAACAGTGCGATCTCCCGCTCGGCGGACTCTGGCCCGTCCGAACCGTGCACGAGGTTCTCGCCGGTCTCGAGCGCGAAGTCGCCGCGGATCGTTCCGGGTGCCGCCTCGCGCGGGTTCGTCGCGCCCATCACGGTCCGGACGACCTTCCACGTGTCCGGTCCGCCGGCGACGACCATCGCGACGAGCGGGCCCCGCGTGATGAACGTGACGAGGTCGTCGAAGAACGGCTTGCCGTCGTGCTCGGCGTAGTGGACCGCCGCCAGCTCGAGGTCGATGCGGCGCAGGTCCATGGCGACGATCGTGAGGCCGCGCCGCTCGAGGCGGCCCACGATCTCGCCCACGAGGCCGCGCTCGACCGCGTCGGGCTTGCAGAGGAACAGGGTCCGATCGCTCATCGGCGGCAGACCCTAGTCTCGCAAGTCTTCATTTCTGTGCACGAGCGCGTGGCGGGCGGCGCCGACGGTGTACAGCGAGCCGGTCACCACGATCTGGTCGTCCTCGGCGGTGACGGCGCGAGCCCGGGCGACGGCGCCGTCCACGGTGTCGAACGTCTCGATGCGGTCCGGGTCGACCCCGACATCGGCGCCGGCGGCCGCTACCGACGCGGGATCGAGCGCGCGCGGGCTCGGCGGCCGGCAGCAGATGAGCCGCGCCGCGTGCTTGGCATCCAGCGCATCGAGCATCTCGTGGGGCTCCTTCTCCCGCAGCAGCCCGATCACGAGGGTCCGCGGGGACGCGGGGAACTCCTCCGCCAGCGCCGACTGCAGGGCGTGCGCTCCGGCGACGTTGTGCGCGCCGTCCAGGAGGATCAGTGGCGAATGGCCCAACACCTCGAGGCGCCCCGGCGACCGGACGGCGGCGAACGCCTCCGTCACGACGTCCTCGGGGAGCGGCCGCTCCAGGAAGCTGTCGGCGGCGGCGAGGGCAGCGGCGGCGTTGTCGGCCTGGTAGGCGCCGTGCAGCGGCAGGTACACGCCGTCGTACCGGGCGTCGGGCGTGAACAGGTCCACGACCCGCCCCGCGTGGGCGACGCGATTGCCGCTCACACCGAAGTCGACGGAACGCTTCAGCACCCGCGCCGCGCCGCGGTCGAGGAACAACTGGGCCAGCTCGGGGTCGGTCTCCCCCAGCACCAACGTCGAGCCCGGCTTCACGATGCCGGCCTTGTCGGCGGCGATCCGCTCACGTGTCGGTCCGAGGTACTCGACGTGGTCGACGCTCACGTTGGTGATCACAGCGACGCGCCCGTCGACGACGTTGGTCGCGTCCCACGTCCCGCCCACGCCGACCTCGACCACCGCGACGTCGACGGCGACGTCGGAGAACCATGCGAGTGCGGCGGCCGTGAGGATCTCGAAGTAGCTGGGCCGGTCAGGGAGGTGGTCCTCGACCTCGGCGATGCGCGACAGGAGCTCCGCCAGCGTCGCATCGTCGACGGGCTCCCCGTTCCACACGATGCGCTCGTTGATCTCCTCGAGGTGCGGGCTCGTGTACGCGCCGACCGACAGGCCCGACGCTTCGAGCACCGCCGACGTCATGCGGGCGACGGAGGTCTTTCCGTTGGTGCCGGTGAGGTGGATCTCCGGGTACGACTCCTGCGGCGATCCGAGCAGCTCGACGAGCGCTCGGATGCGATCGAGCGTCGGCGCGGTGGCACGCCGATCCTTCCCCGGGGGCAACCCCGTCGACTCGAGGTTCACGTGCGCGTCGAGCCAGTCCCGGGCGGCTCCGATGTCCAAGGTCAGGCCGCGTCCTCGGTGAGGTCAACCTCGACAGCGAACTCGTCGGCCGGGACGACGTCCAGGTCGCGGACGCGCCCGGCGTCGTTCACGTCTCCGAGAGCGCGCGCGAGCGCTTCCAGACGCTCAGGAGTGTCCCGAACCACCACGCGCTCCACCTCGGCGCGCAACGACTTCTGCCGGGACGTCTTCGCCTTGCGGATCTCCCCGAGGACGTCGGCGGCGGCGCGGTACGTGAGCCGATCGGCGTCGCCCGCCTCGGCGCGCAGCTGCTCCGGGTCGGGCCATGCGGCTCGATGGACCGAGCCGTCCTGCCACCACGACCACACCTCCTCGGTCACGAACGGCAGGTGCGGTGCGAACAGCCGCAGCAGCGTCGAGAGCGCCAGTTCGAGCGCCCGGCGGGCCGAGCCCGCGCCCGCCTGGTCGGCGGCGCCGTACGCGCGCTGCTTCACGAGCTCGACGTAGTCGTCGCAGAAACCCCAGAAGAACCGCTCGGTCCTCTCCAGGGCGCGCGAGTAGTCGTAGCCCTCGAACGCGGCACTCGCGTCCTCGATGAGATCGGTGAGCGACCGCAGCATCGATCGGTCGAGCGGCTCGGTCACCTCGCCGGCCGCGCCGTCCCCGATGACACCGAGCGCGAACTTCGACGCGTTCAGGATCTTGATCGCGAGCCGCCGGCCGATCTTCATCTGGCCCTCGTCGAAGGCGGTGTCGACGCCGGGACGTCCGCTCTGCGCCCAGTAGCGCACGGCGTCGGAGCCGAAGCGGTCGAAGTACTCGACCGGCGTGACGACGTTGCCCTTCGACTTCGACATCTTCTTCCGGTCCGGGTCGAGGACCCAGCCGTTGATCGTCGTGTCGCGCCACGGCAATGTCCCGTGCTCGAAATGCGACCGCAACAGCGTGGCGAACAGCCACGTGCGGATGATCTCCCCGCCCTGGGGACGAAGGTCCATCGGGAACGTTCGGGAGAACAGATCCGTGTCG
This sequence comes from Actinomycetota bacterium, assembly GCA_046724435.1. GTDB lineage: Bacteria > Actinomycetota > Acidimicrobiia > IMCC26256 > JACDBD01 > JALZAA01. The sequence continues at coordinate 7,207 of JBKOWN010000154.1, read as the reverse complement.
TCCTCCCAACGCGTGGCGATCTGCGGCGTGAGCGACGACGTCGCCCACGTGTCCATCACGTCCGGGTCCCCGAGGAACCCGCCCGGCTTCCCGCGCTGGTCGTCGTCGTACCCGTCGGGTGCGTCGTTCGACGGGTCGACGGGTAGCTGGTCCTCGCGCGCGAGCAGCGGACGGGCGTAGTCGACCTCGCCGTCGTCGCCGATCGGGTACCAGACCGGGAAGGGCACGCCGAAGAACCGCTGGCGGCTGACGAGCCAGTCGGAGTTGAGGCCCTCCACCCAGCTCTCGTAGCGCGCCCGCATGTGCGGCGGGTGCCAGTGCAGCTCCTGGCCGCGCTCCAGCAGCACGGCGCGCAGCTCCGGATCGTGAGCGCCATTGCGGATGTACCACTGGCGGGTCGTGACGATCTCGAGCGGGCGCGACCCGCGCTCGTAGAACTTCACCGGGTGGGTGATGGGCGCCGGCTCTCCGTCGAGCCGCCCCGCGTCACGCAGGAGCTCGACAACGCGCACCCGCGCCTGCTTGACCGTCTTCCCGCCGAGCTCCCGGTAGCGAGCGTCGGCGTCGGGCTCGGTCGCCTCCCAGTCCGGGGGGTCGGGCAGCAGCCGGCCGTCGCGACCCATCACGCTCCGGGTGGGCAGCCGTAGCTCGCGCCACCAGACCACGTCGGTCACGTCGCCGAACGTGCAGATCATCGCGATGCCGGTGCCCTTCTCGGGGTCCGCGAGGTGGTGCGCGACCACCGGCACCCGGACACCGAACAGCGGCGTCGTCACCTCGCCGCTGAACCGGTCGCGGTAGCGCGCGTCGTCGGGATGCGCGACCAGCGCCACGCACGCGGGGATCAGCTCCGGCCGGGTCGTTTCGATGACGATGTCGGACTCGCCGTCGATCCCGCCAAAGCGCAACCGGTGCGTCGCGCCCGGCTGCTCCCGGTCCTCGAGCTCCGCCTGCGCGACCGCGGTGCGGTCGTCGACGTCCCACAGCGTGGGCGCCTCGGCCTGGTACGCCTCGCCACGCGCGAGGTTCCGGAGGAACGCCCGCTGCGAGACACGCTGGGCGCCCGCGCCGATCGTCGTGTAGATCAACGACCAGTCGACCGACAGCCCGAGCCGCCGCCACAGCTCCTCGAACGCCTGTTCGTCGATCTCCGTCAGCCGCTCGCACAGCTCCACGAAGTTCGGTCTCGACACCGGCACGGCGTCCTTGCCCGGCTTCTCGGGTGGCGCGAAGTCAGGGTCGGACGTCAGTGACGGGTCGCACCGCACCCCGAAGTAGTTCTGAACCCTCCGCTCCGTTGCTAGCCCGTTGTCGTCCCACCCCATCGGGTAGAAGACCTCGACGCCGCGCATGCGCCGGTAGCGGACGATGGAATCCGTCTGCGCGTACCCGAACACCGACCCCATGTGCAACGAGCCGCTCACGGTGGGGGGCGGTGTGTCGACCGAATAGATCTCGTCCCGCGTCTTGGTGCGGTCGAAGCGGTAGGTGCCGTCCGCATCCCAGCGCTCGCTCCAGCGCGCTTCGATCCCGTCAAGGCTCGGCTTCTCCGGGACGCGCGTCATGAACGCAGTCTACGAAAGCGCGTTCCAACGGCCCTCTGCGGCGGACCCATCGGCGGATGGCCGCGGCGGGCTTCGGCGCCGAGCGCAGCGAGGCGCCGGAGGTGGGTGGGTGGGGCCCGTCGCGGTCATCCGACGGCGGGGCCGCCGGGGCCCGCCGACGCCGCCGGGCCTACGCGCTGCGGCGCGTCCCGGTCTCGGTGGTGACGAGCGTCGGCGTGACGCGTTCGAGGACGACGGTGCGGTCGATCACGCACTGGGCGATGTCGGAGCGGCTCGGGAGGTCGTACATCACCTCGAGGAGCACCTCTTCGAGGATCGCTCGCAAGCCGCGGGCGCCCGTCCCGCGTTTGAGCGCCTCCTCGCCGACGGCTTCGAGCGCGTCGTCGGCGAACACGAGGTCGACGTCGTCGAACTGGAAGAACTTCTGGTACTGCTTCAGCAGCGCGTTCTTCGGCTCGACGAGGATGCGGATCAGCGCTTCCTGATCGAGGCTGTGCACGGCGCCGATGACCGGGAGGCGACCGACGAACTCGGGGATCAACCCGAACTTGAGTAGGTCCTCCGGGAGGATGCCGGCGAGGATCATGCCGAGGTCCTTCTCGTCGGCCTTGCGGATGTCGGCGCCGAAGCCGACGCCGTGGTTGCCGACCCGGCTCTCGATGATCTTGTCGATGCCCGCGAACGCGCCGCCGCAGATGAACAGGATGTTCGTCGTGTCGATCTGGATGAACTCCTGGTGCGGATGCTTGCGCCCGCCCTGCGGAGGCACCGACGCGGTCGTCCCCTCGAGGATCTTCAGCAGCGCCTGCTGCACACCCTCGCCTGACACGTCACGCGTGATCGACGGGTTCTCGGCCTTGCGCGCGATCTTGTCGATCTCGTCGATGTAGATGATGCCGGTCTCGGCCTTCTTGACGTCGTAGTCGGCCGCTTGAATGAGCTTGAGGAGGATGTTCTCGACGTCCTCGCCGACGTAGCCCGCTTCGGTCAGCGCGGTGGCGTCCGCGATCGCGAACGGTACCTTCAGCAGACGGGCGAGCGTCTGCGCCAGCAGCGTCTTGCCGCACCCCGTGGGGCCGATGAGCATGATGTTGCTCTTCTGCAGCTCGACGTCCGGGTCGCCGTAGGCGCCGGCCTGCACGCGCTTGTAGTGGTTGTACACGGCGACGGAGAGGATCTTCTTGGCCTGCTCCTGCCCGATGACGTAGTCGTTCAGGTACTCGTAGATCTCACGCGGCTTGGGGAGGTCGTCGAACTTGACCTCGGTGCTCTGCGAGAGCTCCTCTTCGATGATCTCGTTGCAGAGGTCGATGCACTCGTCGCAGATGTACACGCCGGGACCGGCGATGAGCTTCTTGACCTGCTTCTGGCTCTTCCCGCAGAACGAGCACTTGAGCAGGTCGCCACCGTCACCGAACTTCGCCACGACGTCTCCTCGCTCCCCCGCCGGTCCGGCGACGCCCTAGCTCACCCCGGCGGCGGTCGCCACCGATGCGAGCTCCCGATTGCTGATCACTTCGTCGACGATTCCGTAGTCCTGCGCCTCCACCGCGCTCATGATGAAGTCACGGTCGGTGTCGTGGGCAACCTTCTCCACGGGCTGGCCGGTGTGGTGCGCCATGATCTCGTCGAGCAGCTCGCGCATCCGGATGATCTCCTTGGCCTGGATCTCGATGTCGACGGCCTGGCCGGACGCGCCACCGTGAGGCTGGTGGATGAGGATCCGGGCGTGCGGGAGCGCGTAGCGCTTGCCCTTTGCTCCGGCGGTGAGCAGGACCGCCGCGGCCGACGCGGCTTGCCCGACGCAGATGGTCTGCACGTCAGGCTTGATGTACTGCATGGTGTCGTAGATCGCGAACAGCGCCGTGATCTCACCGCCCGGCGAGTTGACGTACACGGAGATGTCCTTGTCGGGATCTTCGCTCTCGAGGTGCAGCAGCTGGGCGATCATCAGGTTCGAGATCGTGTCGTCGATGGGCGTGCCGAGGAAGATGATGCGTTCCTTCAGCAGCCGCGAGTAGATGTCGAACGCGCGCTCGCCGCGGTTCGTCTGCTCGATGACGGTGGGGACGAGGTAGTTGCGGATGGGCTCGACTTCGCTCACGCCTGGGGCTCCTCTGTCTGCACCTTGGATGCCTGGTCCTCGGGTGCTTCGTCCTCGGATGTTTGCTGGTCGGAGACTGCCGGCTCCCCCTCCGGAACCGTCAGGTCCAGCGGGCTCCCCGCTTCGTCGACGACTTCGGCGTGGTCGACGAGGTACCGGAGCGTCTTCCCTCTGGCGATATCCGAGCGTACCGCCTCCAGGATGCCCCTGCGTTCAAGATCGCGCCGGACCTTCTTGGGTTTCTCCTCCAGGCGCTCGGCCAATCGTTCGACCTCGTCGTCGAGCTCCTCGTCGGTTGCGACAATGTCCTCCTGCGCCGCGACGGCGCGCAGCGCGAGGTCGGCGCGTACGCCGCGCTCGGCCGCTTCGCGCACCTGCTGGACGAAGGCCTGTTCCTCCATGCCCGTCGCTTCCAGGTACTGCTGGATCGTCACGCCTTGCGCCTCGAGGCGATGCGCGATGTCGTGGAGGCGTTGCTCCATCTCGCTCTGTACCAACGCGTCGGACAGGTCGATCGTGACGAGGTCGGCGGCGGCGTCGAGCACCTTGTCGCGCGCGGCAACCTGCGCCTGCACGGTGTTGACGAGCTCGAGGCGCTTGCGGATGTCGGCGCGCAGCCCGTCGACGGTGTCGAACTCGCTCACCTCCGACGCCCACTCGTCGGTGACCTCGGGCAGGACCTTGCGCTTCGTCTCCTTGATCAACACCTGGAAGGAGACGTCTTCCCCGGCGCGCTCGCCGAAGCGCTCGGGCAGCGTGTCGTTGAACTTCAAGATGTCGCCGGGACGCTTCCCGGTCAGCTCCTCGTCGAGCTTCGGGACGAGCAGGCCGGAGCCGACCTCGTAGAGATAGTCGGTGGCGGTGAGAGCGTCGATCGCCTCGTCGTGCACGTAGCCCTTGATGTCGATCTGCGCGAAGTCGCCTTGGGCCAGAGGGCGGGACGAATCCTCGAGGTCGGCGAACCGGTCGCGCAGCGCGTCGAGCTGCGTGTCGACGACCTCGTCGGTGGCCGCCGGCGTCGGGACCTCGATCCGGAGCCCCAGGTAGTCCTGCAACTCGACCACCGGGCGGACCTCGACGACGGCATCGAACTCGACATCGCCGCTGTCCTCCCCGGCGGTGATGTCGATGTCCGGCGCGGCGATCGTGTCGAGCTCCTCCGACTGGACGGCGTCGGCGTAGTAGGTGGGCAGCGAGTCACGGAGCGCCTGGTCTCGGGCGACGTCGGAGCCGAGGCGGGCCTCGAGGAGCTGCCGGGGCGCCTTGCCGGGACGGAAGCCCGGGATCTTCACCTCGCCGGCGAGCTTGCGGAACGCGGCGTCGATCGCCCGCTCGAACTCGGAGGCGGGGATCGACACGTGGAGCTTGACCTTGTTCTCGGGAAGCTCCTCGACCGACGTTGTCACGGGGGACATGGGGAGAGCGAGTGTACAGCGGCGTTTCGCGGGTTCGGTTGACTTCCCTGGGAGGGGCTCGGGCTCCCCTACGCTGCGGAACCGCGGCGACGGCGGCTTTGCCGACCGGCGCCCGCGACGGCAGCGGCCTTGCCGACTGCCGTTGCAAAGCCCGAGCTTGCGAGGGCGACAGAAGAAGCCGATGTCGGAGCTTGCGACGACGACCGGAGACAATGTGCACGTAGACCGCGGGCTCACGCACGTGGCGCTCCCCGTCACCGACGTCGAAGCCAGCCTCGACTTCTACCGGCGGTTCGCCGACATGGACGTCGTGCACCGCCGCCGCGACGAGCAGACGGGCGACGAGGTCGTGTGGGTGAGCGACCGCACCCGGCCCTTCGTCGTCGTGCTGATCGAGCACGGCGCCGGCGGCGGGCTCACGGGCTTCTCGCACCTCGGAGTCGGCTGCGAAAGTCGCGAGGAAGTGGAGCAACGCTGCGAGCTCGCCCGGGGCGAGGGCCGCACCGTGCTCGGCCCGCACGACTCCGGTCCGCCCGTCGGCTACTGGGCGTTCATCACCGACCCCGACGGCAACAACCTGGAGCTCTCCCACGGCCAGGAGGTCGGCCTCACGGTCGAGCAGGCTCCGCCGCGCTGACCGGCGACACCGGCAGTCGAACGCGGAACGTGGCGCCGGCCCCCGGCGTGGCGTCGACCTCGACCCGGCCGCCGTGCGCCTCGACGAGGGCCGCGACTACCGCCAGCCCGAGCCCGGTCCCGCCCCGGTCCCGGGCGCGCGACGGGTCGGCGCGGTAGAAGCGCTCGAACACGCGGGCGGCGTCCTCGGCGTCGAGCCCGGGCCCCTCGTCGGCCACCTCGAGGAGCGCTTCGTCGCCTTCCTGACGCACCCGGAGCGTGGTTCGCGTGCCCGGCGGCGTGTGGGTCCGCACGTTGGCGAGCAGGTTGTCGAGGATCTCGCGGAGCCGCATCCGATCCCCCGTCACCTCGACCGGCTCGTCCGCCTCGATCGACAGGGGCCAGTCGCCGCTGATCGTCTGCGCTGCCTCGGCCGCCTCGCCCGCCAGACCGACCAGCTCCACCGGCTGGCGCTCGAGCGGCCGTCCCTCGTCGAGGCGGGTGAGGAGGAGGAGGTCCTCGATGAGCGCCTGCATCCGCGACGTCTCGACGCGCACTCCCCGCAGCACCCGGGCCAGGTCCGCGGGCCGCTGCTGCGCGCCCCGTTCGAACAGCTCGGCGTACGCCCCCACCGCGCTGACCGGCGTGCGCAGCTCGTGCGACGCGTCGGCGACGAAGCGCCGGAGGCGTTCCTCCGATGCCTGCTGCTTGGCGAAGGCGTCTTCGATGCGCTCCAGCATCGTGTTCAACGCCATGCCGAGCCGGCCGACTTCGGTGCGATCGTCGGCTTGCTCGACGCGCAGGCTCAGCTCCCCGCCGGCGATGTTCGCCGCGGTGCCCTCGATGTTGCGGAGGGGCCGCAGCCCGACTCGCACCAGCCAGAGGCCGAGCCCGACCGCGACGAAAAGTACGGCGACGGTCACGAAGATCTCGGTCAAGAGCAACCGGTGCAGCGTCGAGTTCACGTCGTCGAGCGGCAGCGCGACCATAAGCAACGAGTCGTCCGCCAGCCGCTCGGCGCGGACGCGGAATTCCCCGTTGTTGCCGTGTGCGGAGTCGACCGTGAAAAAGGTTGCGCTCTCATCGCGGCTCGAACCGAGCCCCGACACTTGTTCCGGGAGGCGCGGCCGCGTCGTCGTGAACTCGCCCCGGGTCGATTTGCTCACGATGGTCGTCCCGTCCGGGGAGCGCAGCTCGACGTAGGCGCCGGGCGCCGCCGCCGCCAGCGCACCCGCGTCACCGCCGGGACTGCGATCCAGCGGGCCGAAGAGCGAGCGGATGAGCGGCGTGTGCGCGGCGGTGAGGCTCTCGTCGACGCGGTCGACGAGGAACGCCCGCAGCGCCGTGTACGTGGCGACGTCGGCAGCGACGAGGCCGACGAGCGCCACGGCAGCGACTGCGATGAGGAGGCGGGCCCGCAACGACAGCCTCACGGCCGCGCCCGCCTCAAGCTTCCGGTTCTCGCAACGCGTAGCCGACGAGCCGGATCGTCTGGATGAGTGGAGGGC
>JBKOWN010000153.1:0-5595 GCA_046724435.1 Actinomycetota bacterium | reverse complement strand
GCCCCCCCCCCCCACCGAGAACTACACCACCGAGGAATCGTCGGCAGCGTCAGATGTGTATAAGAGACAGCACACGCAGTGTGTGGCCGACGTCGCCCTTGACCGGCTTGTAGGTCTGCGCTGTCGCGTTGCGGTTCGAGCACCTGTCGCCTCCCGAGTTGCAGCGCTGCCAGCGGTAGCTGAAGCTCATCGGCGACAACCCCGACCAGGTGCCGCTCGAGGCCGTCAGCGTGCCGCCGACCGACGCGGTGCCGGAGATCGTCGGCGGTGAGGTGTTCGAGGGAGCCGTCCGGTGCGCGCCCTGCGCCGCCCCGCCGAGAAGGAGGAGGGCTGCCACCGCGAGGGGCGCCGCACGCCCGGACATGGCGGGAGTATTCCCCGGTGACCGGAAATCCAGCGGCCTCCAAACAAAATGCTTACCCCACCCTCCAATCGGGATAATCCAAGGGTCAGAGACGAGGAGGAACGATGGGACACAATCTCGAGGAAACCGCCCGAGCACTGGTTGCACCGGGCAAGGGCATCCTCGCCGCCGACGAGAGCGACGGGACGATCAAGAAGCGGTTCGACTCGATCGGGGTCGAGTCGACCGAAGAGAGCCGGCGCGCGTACCGGGACATGCTCTTCTCGACGGAGGGCGCGGCCGACCACATCAGCGGTGTGATCCTCTTCGACGAGACGATCCGCCAGCAGGGGGCCGACGGAACGCCGTTCCCGAAACTGCTCGAGCGCCAGGGGATCATCCCCGGGATCAAGGTCGACAAGGGCGCCAAGGACCTCGCGAACGCGCCCGGCGAGAAGATCACCGAGGGCCTGGACAGCCTGCGCGAGCGCCTCGCGCAGTACCGCGAGCTCGGCGCGCGCTTCACGAAGTGGCGCGCGGTGATCACGATCGGCCGCCGCTCGCCGCAGGCGAGCGGGACTTCAGGGCCGGGCGACGCCGGCTTCGCCGGCGGCGCTTCCAGCCACGGGATTCCCAGCGAGTACTGCATCTGGACGAACGCGCATGCGCTGGCGCGTTTCGGGGCGCTGTCGCTGGAGGCCGGGCTCGTACCGATCATCGAGCCCGAGGTGCTGATGGACGGCGACCATTCGATCGAGACCTCGTTCGACGTCACGTCGAGGGCCTTGCACGCGGTCTTCACCGAGCTACGCGACCAGAAGGTCTGGTTCGAGCAGATGCTGCTGAAGCCGAACATGGTCCTCTCCGGCTATGACGCCTCCGAGCGCGCCGGCGTCCAAGAGGTCGCCGAGTACACCATCCGCTGCCTCCGCCGGCACGTTCCGGCCGCGGCACCGGGGATCGTCTTCCTGTCCGGAGGTCAGACCGACGAGGACGCCACCGCGCACCTGAACGCGATGAACGCGATGGGCCCACACCCGTGGGAGCTCTCGTTCTCGTACGGGCGCGCGCTGCAGGCGCCGGCGCTCAAGGCCTGGAGCGGCGAGGCCGCGAACGTCCCCGCGGGGCAGGCGGCGTACCTGCACCGCGCGAAGATGAACGGGCTCGCCAGGTCGGGCTCGTACTCGCCAGACATGGAGCAGAAGGTCGCGGCGTAAGCGGGGCCGGGGACAGGCTCGTCCCTCGGGCCGTCCCCGTGTTCCGCCGCTCGAAAAGCTCGACCGTCACCACCTGGCCCGGGCCACGAGCCGGCGCGTCACGGCGCCGCCGCGGGCCCGGCGACCTCGACTCGGTCGCTGTCGTCGCCCCAACGTCTAATGGCTGTAGCGTGCGCCGGCGATCTCTTCGAGCTTCCCCCAGCGGTGCGTGGCGTCGATCCTCCTCACCGTGCCCGACCGTGAGCGCATGACGATCGACGCGGTCTCGGCCCCGGTGCCCGTGTACCGGACGCCGTGGAGGAGCGCGCCGTCGGTAACGCCGGTCGCGGCGACGAAGACGTCCTCGCCGGCGACGAGGTCGTCGGTCGTCAGCACGCGCTCGAGGTCGTAGCCGTCGTCGACGAGCGCCTGCCGCTCCTCGTCGTTCCGGGGCCAGAGCTTCCCCTGCATCGCGCCCCCGAGACACTTGATCGCCGCGGCCGAGATCACTCCCTCCGGCGTCCCCCCGATTCCCATCAGGAGGTCGACGCCCGTGCCGACACGAGCGGCGGCGATCGAAGGCGCGACGTCGCCGTCGGTGATCAGCCGCACCTTGGCCCCCGCTTCGCGCAGCTCCCTGATCAGATCTTCGTGCCGGTCACGGTCGAGGACGACGACGCTGACGTCCTCGGAGTGCATCCTCTTGGCCTCGGCCACGCGCCGCACGTTCTCCGCGGGCGGCGCGGTGATGTCGATCACGTCCGCCGCCTCCGGCCCCACGGCGATCTTGTCCATGTAGACCGCCGCGCCGGGGAAGAACATCGTCCCGCGCTCGGCGACGGCGATCACAGCGATCGCATTCGGCTGCCCGAGCGCCGTTAGGCGCGTGCCCTCGAGCGGATCGACGGCGACGTCCACCTCGGGACCGGTCCCACTCCCGATCTCCTCCCCATTGAAGAGCATCGGCGCCTCGTCCTTCTCGCCCTCGCCGATCACCACGACGCCGTCCATCGCAACGGTGTCGAGCATCAGCCGCATCGCGTCGACGGCGGCCTGGTCGGCGGCGGTCTTCTCTCCGCGCCCGACCCAGCGACCTGCCGCCATCGCCGCCGCCTCGGTCACACGGACGAGTTCGAGCGCAAGGTTCCGGTCTGGGGGCCGCGTCACGCGTGAATCCTACGAGCTACATCCGGTCGGGCGCCGCGACCCCGACGAGGTCGAGGGAGCGCGCGATCACCGTCTGCGTCGCGCGGCAGAGGCCGAGGCGGAACGCCTGCTGCTCGCTCTCGAGCACGCGGTGGTGGTGGTAGAAGCGATGGAACTCGTCGGCGACACGGATCGCGTAGGTCGGGATCCCGTGCGGGCCACGACGCTCAGTTGCCTCAGCCGCGACCTCGGGGAACTCCGCAAGGCGCTTGACGAGGTCGCGCTCCTCGGGCGCGAGCGCGACCACAGGCTGCGCGGAGACCTCGGCGTCGCCCGCATTCCGCAGGATCCCGGCGATCCGCGCGTGCGCGTACTGCACGTAGTAGACCGGGTTCTTCTCGGAGCGCTCCGCCGCTAGGTCGACGTCGACCTCGATCGCCTGGTCCGGGCTGCGGTTGACGAGGTACCAACGCGCGGCGTCGACGCCGATCTCGTCCATGAAGTCGTCGAGGAAGACGACGTCGCCCCGCCGCTTCGACATCTTCCTCTGCTCACCGCCCGAGGTCAGATGGACGAGCTGGTACAGCAGCACCTCGACTCGTTCTGGGTCGTACCCGAGCATGCGCGCGACCGCCGCGTACCAGTTGCGTGTGCCGTGATGGTCGGCGCCGAGGACGTAGATCGCCCGATCGAAGGCACGTTCGAGCTTGTCGACGAGGTAGACGATGTCGGCCGCCCGGTAGGTCGGCGTTCGGTCCCCGGAGCGGAGGAGTACCCGGTCGACGTCGTCGCCGTACGCAGAGGAGCGAGCCCAGAGCGCGCCCTCGCTCTCGTAGGTGTCGATCCGCGGCAGGAACTCGGGCAGGCGGGCCTCCAGCTCGCTCTGCCGCACCCACGAGTCGAAGTGGATCCGGAACCGCTCCAGCGTCGCCTCGATCCGCTCGAGCATTCGCCGCACCGGATCGCCGTCGAGGGCGGCGAGCTCGCGGACATACTCGCCCTGGTAGCCGTTCTCGGGGGGATCCCCACCACGCCGAACCGCATCGACCGAGGCTCGAAAGAGCTCCATCTGCGCGCCGGCGTCGTTGTAGTAGTACTCGCGCTCGACGTCGTGGCCCGCGAGCTCGAGCAGGCGCGCGAGCGAGTCGCCGATCGCGCCGTTCCTCGCCGAGGCGACCGTGATCGGGCCGGTCGGGTTCGCGGAGACCATCTCGACCTGGACGCGCTCCCGACGTTGGGCGAAGCCCGCTCCGTAGTCGGACCCCGCGGCGAGGATCTCGGCGAGCGCCCCCGCGAACCACTCGTCGGCGAGGAAGAGGTTGACGAAGCCGGGGCCCGCGACCTCGGCCCGCGCGACGTCGGGCAGGGCCGCCGCCGCCGCGGCGAGCTCCTCGGCGAGCTCGCGCGGCGCCTGCTTGCGCGCCGGCGCGAGCCGGAGGGCGACGTTCGTTGCGTAGTCGCCGTGCGCGGGATCGCTCGGCCGCTCGAGCTCGACCTCGGCGCCGGCCGCCTCGGCGAGCCGCGCCGCGAGCGCACTAGCCGGCAACTGCCTCGCCCTCGGCGCCGGCGGAGCCGGTACCGCTGCCGTCCTGCCGGGTGACGGCGGCTTCGCCGCCGTCGTCCGCAGCGGACGGCGCGAAGAGCTCTTCGAGCGCCTGGAGTTCCTGGGCCGTGCCGACGGCGATCAGGACGTCGCCGGGCTCCAGCTCCGTGTCCGGATCCGGAGTCGTGTCGAAGCTCCCGTCCGCCTTGCGCAGCGCGACGACGAGCGCGCCGGTCTCGTGCCGGATGCGGGTCTCGCGAATCGTCCGGCCTGCCTGCGGGCATGTACGCGTGATCTCGATCTCCTCGAAGCGGAGGTCGGGGCCGCCGTGGCGCGAGACGATGTCGAGGAACGCCGCAACCTGCGGCTTCAGCATCATCTTCGCGATCTCGGAGCCGGCGGCGGAGTACGGCTGGACGACGCGATCCGCCCCGGCGCGCAGCATCTTCTGGGCCGCGTCCTCGGTCGAGGCCCGCGCGACGATCATCAGGTCCGGCCGCTCGGCCCGGGCCGAGACGGTGATGTAGAGGTTGTCGACGTCGGAGTCGGAAGACGCGATCACGCCGCGTGCGTGCTCGAGCCCCGCCGCCTCGAGATCCTCGTCCTTCGTACCGCTGCCGTCGATGTACGGGATGTTGTGCGCGCGCGCGATCTCGAGCACGTCGGGATTGAAGTCGAGCACGACGTAAGCGACACCTGCGTCGCGGAACTCGGCCGCAACCTGCCGGCCGACGCGGCCGTAGCCGCAGATGATGTAGTGGTCGCTCATCCGTTCGATCACGCGGCGTCTCCTCCGGTCCGACATCGCACCCGTGAGCACGCCGTGAGCGATCAGCTCGACGATCGCGCTCGCGAGGTAGCCGTAGATTGCCACTCCCGCGAGGACGAGCAGGATCGTCGCGATGATGCCGCCGGTTCCCTCCGGCTTCGTGTCGATGCCGGTCAGCGAGAGCGTGATCGTCGAGCGGTAGAACGCCTGCAGCCCGCTCTCGTCCAGGAAGGCCGCGAACGCGATCGTGCCGGCGACGAGCGCGATGAAGAAGGCCGCTGTCGCGCGGATGAAGTGCCGCAACGTGTACGGCGTGTCCACGGGAGTAGTATCCGTGGCAGTGGAGTCCGAGGGCCAGGAGCGCCAGCTCAACATCCACGTCGACCCGCAGTTCCTCGGCGGCGTCTACGCGAACTTCGCGAACGTCAGTTTCTCGGACTACGAGTTCACGATCACCTTCGCGCGGATCGACCACGAGGTCGAGGAGGGCGACATCCCGGGCGTCGTCGTCTCGCGGGTGAACATGTCGACGCGGTTCATGAAGGAGCTGCTCGACGCGATGCAGGACTCGTGGTCGAAGTGGTCGGCCCGGGAGGGG